>NZ_JBFBJL010000104.1:0-24962 GCF_040686075.1 Streptomyces sp. NPDC086519 | reverse complement strand
CCTCGCGGGGGGCGGCCCGGCGGGGGGGGGGCGTCCGGGGGGGGGGGGGGGGGTGTGGCGGGGGGGGGGGCCCCCCCCGCCCCCGCCCCCCCCCCCCCGCGATCCAGGGCAGGCTGTCGCGCGATCCGGACAGTGCAGGGCCCCGGAACCGGCGCAGGGGTCCCGGGGCCCGATCGGAGGGCGGGCGGCGACGACCGCCCGCCGCAGGCGTCACACGCGCCGCAGCACCGCGACGACCTTGCCCAGGATGGTCGCGTCGTCGCCGGGAATCGGCTCGTAGGCGGCGTTGTGAGGGAGGAGCCAGACGTGGCCGTCCTCGCGCTTGAAGCGCTTGACGGTGGCCTCGCCGTCGAGCATGGCGGCGACGATGTCGCCGTTCTCGGCGACCGGCTGGCGGCGGACGGTGACCCAGTCACCGTCGCAGATCGCGGCCTCGATCATGGAGTCGCCGACGACCTTGAGCACGAACAGTTCGCCGTCACCGACCAGCTGCCGGGGGAGGGGGAAGACGTCCTCGACCGACTCCTCGGCGAGGATCGGCCCACCGGCGGCGATCCGGCCGACCAGCGGGACGTACGACGCGGCGGGCTTGCCGGCGGTGTCCGTGGGCTGCACGGTCACCGCTTGGTCCGAGCCACGCACCTCGTACGCACGCGGACGGTGCGGGTCGCGGCGCAGGAAGCCCTTGCGCTCCAGTGCCATCAGCTGGTGCGCCACCGAGGAGGTGCTCGACAGGCCGACGGCCTGGCCGATCTCCCGCATCGACGGCGGGTAGCCCCGCCGCTGCACCGAGTCCCGGATCACCTCGATCACCCGGCGCTGCCGATCGGTCAGGCCCGAGCTGTCCGCCCGGATGCCTGGAGGTCGGCCCGGCAGGGAACGCTTGAGTCCCTCGGGATTCACGGCTTCGTTCATGGCATGCACCGGGTCGAGTCGGCCCTGGGAGCGGTCCTGGGCGGTGATGGTGGCACTGTCTGCGGTCGTGGTCACGTCGGCCCCTCTCGATGGTCTCCCTGCTGGACAACGGTAGTTGCTTTCGAAAGGTTGCGCCAAACACACGTTCGAGTGAAAAAACGCGGTTCGCCGTACGTGATCTCATGTCTGGCTGTATGGCTCACGCGGTACCCGGCGGGCAAAAGGGCCCATTGCTGTACTCTTCACCGCCGGGCCGATGGCCTTGTGGGTGCACCCAGTGTGCCATCTGGACCGCCGCCGACCGGGATGTCCGTCCCCATCTGCGCCTGAGTCGCACGTGACCTCCGTGCGGCGCTCACCGTATCTCCGTATCCGCCATAGCGGTACGTGTGCGACACGCGCAACTCAGTGATGTATCAGCCAATCACCACATCTAGTGGTTGGATTGCTACAGCAGCCCACAAGTTGTGGTCCCCCGGGTCCCAGGTCTCTCTGAGATCGCCTATGCTTGGGGCTGCTTCGAGGGGCCCATGTGGCCCAGCGAGGCTATTGAGTCTGCTGTGAGGAGGGTTGGAGATCATGCACTGTCCCTTCTGCAGGCATCCCGACAGCCGCGTGGTCGACAGTCGTACGACCGACGACGGCACGTCGATCCGCAGGCGCCGCCAGTGTCCGGACTGCTCCCGTCGTTTCACGACCGTGGAGACGTGCTCGCTCATGGTGGTCAAGCGGTCCGGAGTCACCGAGCCGTTCAGTCGTACGAAGGTCATCAACGGCGTGCGCAAGGCATGCCAGGGGCGGCCTGTCACCGAGGACGCGCTCGCCCAGCTCGGTCAGCGGGTCGAGGAGGCGGTGCGGGCCACCGGAAGTGCCGAGCTGACCACCCACGACGTGGGGCTGGCCATACTCGGCCCGTTGCAGGAGCTCGACCTGGTCGCCTACCTGCGATTCGCCTCCGTCTACCGGGCGTTCGACTCGCTTGAGGACTTCGAGGCCGCGATCGCGGAGCTCAGGCAGGCCGCGCAGGACCCCGCCGCGGACGACGAAGACGCGGGAGCGGGGGGCCAGGAGGACGAGCGCGGGCCAGGTGGGGCGGCACAGGCGCCCGCCCCCGTTCACATCGCCGGCTGACGGGCGGACCGGACCGGGCGGAGGGCCCGGATTCCGGGTGGTCGGACGGCGATCCAGGACTTGTCGCGGGTGGCGGCCGAAGGTGCCCGCGACGCGAATACAGATCAGTGTGTCACGGGAACATCGTGGCATTTCAGGGCGTTTTAGCCCGTACAGGGAGGCGGCATGACAGAGACGGCGAGCGGTCCGGCACGGAGTTCCCGCGCGAAGGCCACCAAGGCCGGCAAGGGACTGCGTATCGAGCGCGTCCACACCACCCCCGGCGTACACCCGTACGACGAGGTGAGCTGGGAGCGCCGTGACGTCGTCATGACCAACTGGCGCGACGGCTCGGTCAACTTCGAGCAGCGTGGCGTCGAGTTCCCCGACTTCTGGTCGGTGAACGCGGTCAACATCGTCACCAGCAAGTACTTCCGCGGTGCCGTGGGCACCCCGCAGCGCGAGACCGGCCTCAGGCAGCTGATCGACCGCATCGTGAAGACGTACCGGAAGGCCGGTGAGGACCACAAGTACTTCGCCTCGCCCGCCGACGCCGAGATCTTCGAGCACGAGCTGGCGTACGCCCTCCTGCACCAGATCTTCAGCTTCAACAGCCCCGTGTGGTTCAACGTGGGCACCCCGCAGCCCCAGCAGGTCTCCGCCTGCTTCATCCTGTCCGTCGACGACTCCATGGAGTCGATCCTCGACTGGTACAAGGAAGAGGGCATGATCTTCAAGGGCGGCTCTGGCGCCGGCCTGAACCTCTCCCGGATCCGCTCCTCCAAGGAGCTGCTCTCCTCCGGAGGCAACGCCTCCGGCCCGGTCTCCTTCATGCGTGGCGCCGACGCCTCCGCCGGCACCATCAAGTCCGGTGGCGCCACCCGCCGCGCCGCCAAGATGGTCATCCTCGACGTCGACCACCCCGACATCGAGGACTTCATCGAGACCAAGGTCAAGGAGGAGGAGAAGATCCGCGCCCTCCGTGACGCGGGCTTCGACATGGACCTGGGCGGCGAGGACATCACCTCCGTCCAGTACCAGAACGCCAACAATTCGGTCCGCGTGAACGACGAGTTCATGAGGTCGGTCGAGCAGGGCGGCCGGTTCGGTCTGCGGGCCCGGATGACCGGCGAGGTCATCGAAGAGGTCGAGGCCAAGAGCCTGTTCCGCAAGATGGCCGAGGCGGCCTGGGCCTGTGCCGACCCGGGCATCCAGTACGACGACACCATCAACCACTGGCACACCTGCCCGGAGTCCGGCCGGATCAACGGCTCGAACCCCTGCAGCGAGTACATGCACCTGGACAACACGTCCTGCAACCTCGCCTCCCTGAACCTGATGAAGTTCCTCAAGGACGACGGCAAGGGCAGCCAGTCCTTCGACGTCGACCGCTTCAGCAAGGTCGTCGAGCTGGTCATCACCGCGATGGACATCTCCATCTGCTTCGCGGACTTCCCGACCCAGAAGATCGGCGAGAACACCCGCGCCTTCCGCCAGCTCGGCATCGGCTACGCCAACCTCGGCGCCCTGCTGATGGCGACCGGCCACGCCTACGACTCCGACGGCGGCCGTGCCCTCGCCGGTGCCATCACCTCGCTGATGACCGGTACCGCCTACAGGCGCTCCGCCGAGCTCGCCGCGGTCGTCGGCCCGTACGACGGCTACGCCCGCAACGCCGACGCCCACAACCGCGTCATGAAGCAGCATGCCGACGCCAACACCGTGGCCGTCCGCATGGACGACCTGGACACCCCGGTCTGGGCCGCTGCCACGGAGGCCTGGCAGGACGTGGTGCGCCTCGGTGAGAAGAACGGTTTCCGTAACTCCCAGGCTTCCGTCCTCGCCCCCACCGGCACCATCGGTCTCGCGATGTCCTGCGACACCACCGGCGTCGAGCCCGACCTGGCCCTGGTCAAGTTCAAGAAGCTGGTCGGCGGCGGCTCGATGCAGATCGTCAACGGCACGGTCCCGCAGGCTCTGCGCCGCCTGGGCTACCAGGAGGAGCAGATCGAGGCGATCGTCGCCCACATCGCCGAGAACGGCAACGTGATCGACGCCCCCGGCCTCAAGCAGGAGCACTACGAGGTCTTCGACTGCGCCATGGGCGAGCGTGCCATCTCCCCGATGGGCCACGTCCGCATGATGGCCGCGATCCAGCCCTGGATCTCCGGCGCCATCTCCAAGACGGTCAACATGCCGGAGACGGCGACCGTCGAGGAAGTCGAGGAGATCTACTTCGAGGCCTGGAAGCTCGGCGTCAAGGCGCTCGCGATCTACCGCGACAACTGCAAGGTCGGCCAGCCCCTCTCCGCCAAGACCAAGGCGAAGGAGAAGGAGGAGATCGCCGAGAAGACCGAGGCGACCATCCGAGAGACGGTCGAGAAGGTCATCGAGTACCGCCCGGTCCGCAAGCGCCTCCCGAAGGGTCGTCCCGGCATCACCACGTCCTTCACCGTCGGCGGTGCCGAGGGCTACATGACGGCCAACTCCTACCCGGACGACGGCCTGGGCGAGGTCTTCCTGAAGATGTCCAAGCAGGGCTCGACCCTCGCGGGCATGATGGACGCCTTCTCCATCGCGGTCTCCGTCGGCCTCCAGTACGGCGTCCCGCTGGAGACGTACGTCTCGAAGTTCACCAACATGCGCTTCGAGCCGGCCGGCATGACGGACGACCCGGACGTGCGGATGGCGCAGTCGATCGTCGACTACATCTTCCGCCGCCTGGCGCTGGACTTCCTGCCGTTCGAGACGCGCTCCGCGCTCGGCATCCACTCCGCCGAGGAGCGTCAGCGGCACTTGGAGACCGGTTCGTACGAGCCGTCCCTCGACGATGACGAGGTCGACGTCGAGGGCCTGGCCCAGTCGGCGCCGCGTGCCCAGGAGCTGAAGGCCGTCGCCGCCCCCAGGATCGAGGCGGCCAAGCCCGCCCCGAAGCAGGCGCACACCAGCGCCGAACTGGTGGAGATGCAGCTGGGGATCCAGGCCGACGCCCCGCTCTGCTTCTCCTGCGGTACGAAGATGCAGCGGGCGGGCTCCTGCTACATCTGCGAGGGCTGCGGCTCGACCAGCGGCTGCAGCTGACCAGTCGATGTGACATGAGGTAAGGGGCGCCGGTCATGGCCGGCGCCCCTTACCGTGTGCCCGCTCCGGGCGGTCGTCCGCCGTCAGGGGCGGCCGAGCGCGCCCATCTCCCGGGTGAAGACAGCCGGGTCGTCCTCGAAGCCGTGCAGGCCGGGCCGGAAGCCCCAGTCGCCGGAACCGTCGCGCACGAACTCCGCGACGGTGGCCGCCGTCGCCCCGAGGACCGAGCCGAAGTCGTCCTCGGCCAGTACGTTGTAGCCCTCCCGGACGCGCACGGCCGGGTTCAGGACATTCACGAACGTCCGGTGCGTGGGACGCTGTTGGATGACGACTCCGACGACCACGCGCGCGTACCGGCGGTCGAGCCGGTCCAGTTCGAGCGTCATCACCTCGTCCCAGCCGAAGCCTTTGCCGTCCTGGCTGTCCCGGTTGAGAAAGATCGTGCCGTCGGGCGAACGGCTGTCGAAGTGCACCAGATAGGCCGGAGTTCCGTACGGGTCAACCGTCGTGAACGTACCGGCGATGACGTCGAGATCGGTGGGTGGCTGCCCGGAAGGGCTCGGATCCCACTTCACCGCGACCTCGACCTTGCGGATCGCCTTGCTGAAACCGCTCACCACGCGTCCCCTTCCCCCTAGAGGTCACTGCCCCAACTGATGTTTTTCCAAGCCTCTTTGTCCATCGTGCCATGCGCGCGGGGGCGCACGCGCGGGTGATCTCCGCCGGAGCGTGACCGACGCCACGCCCCATGGCCTTACGATGGCGCGGTGCTGGTCAAGTGGATTCGCTGCACCGTGGTTGACCGCCGGGGCTTCGAGCGGGGGCAGCGGAAATGGGCGGGGCTTCTGGGGGAGCCGGGATTTCGGGGACAGGGCGGGGGCTGGAGTCGGCAGCGACCTGGAGTGGCGCACATCTTCGCTTTCTGGGAGAGCCGTGCCTTCTACGACTCCTTCATGGCGCGTTCGCACGACCGTCTGGCCGCGTCCCAGTCCGGGACGTTCAAGAACCAGCAGGTCAAGCTGTTCGAGTACCGGTTCGACGTGAAGACCGGCTTCGAACCGCGGTTCACGGACAGCGACCTGGTCCGAGTGGCCCTCTGCCGGGTGCACGAGGAGCGCGTCGAGCACTTCACGCTGATGCAGGAGAAGGTCTGGAACCCGGCGATGGCCGGCTCGCCCGGCATGATCCGCGGCATGTTCGCGGAGGCCCCGGAGCACGAGTTCATGATCCTCTCGATGTGGCGGTCGGCAGCCGAGCACGGCAAGTACCGCACCGAACGGGTGGAGCGGCTGGCGTTGCGCGCCCAGACGGAGGCCGACATCGCGGCCCTCACGGGTGACATCGTGGAGCTGGAACCGAGCTGGATCGTTTGAAAAACAAACCCTCGTTTTGTGTGACCTGTGCCGTATGAGGCCCCTCCGAGTGCTCCACTTCCCGTCACTCGATCTAGGGTTTTGGCATGGCACGACCACGGCGCATCGTCCTTGTCCGGCACGGCGAGTCAACCGGCAATGTCGACGACTCCGTGTATGAGCGGGAACCCGACCACGCACTGGCCCTGACCGAGCGGGGCTGGCGACAGGCCGAAGAGACCGGAAAGCGCATCCGGGAGATCTTCGGCCAGGAGCGCGTCAGCGTGTACGTCTCTCCCTACCGCCGTACGCACGAGACCCTCCGCGCCTTCCACCTCGACCCGGATCTCATACGCGTGCGCGAGGAGCCCCGGCTGCGTGAGCAGGACTGGGGAAACTGGCAGGACCGCGACGACGTGCGGCTGCAGAAGACGTACCGGGACGCGTACGGGCACTTCTTCTTCCGCTTCCCGCAGGGGGAGTCCGGGGCCGACGTGTACGACCGCGTCGGCGGCTTCCTGGAGAGCCTGTTCCGCAGCTTCGAGGCGCCGGACCACCCGCCCAACGTGCTCCTGGTGACCCATGGCCTGGCGATGCGGCTGTTCTGCATGCGCTGGTTCCACTGGACGGTCGCGGAGTTCGAGTCGCTCTCCAATCCCGGGAACGCCGAGATGCGGATGCTCGTTCTCGGGGACGACGACAAGTACACGCTCAACCAGCCCTTCGACCGCTGGCGGGACCCGGAGTCCTACTGGATGAGCGATTAGGCTGGCCGCGATGACCTCCTCCACCGATTCCCCGACCTCCGGGCGCCTGGAGCGCGCCCTGGCCAGCCTGCGCGGACTCTCCGTCGGCGACGCGCTGGGCTCGCAGTTCTTCGTGCCGGAGAACTATCCGCTGCTGAAGCGGCGGGAGCTGCCTGCGGCCCCCTGGCAGTGGACCGACGACACCGAGATGGCCTGCTCCGTCGTCGCCGTCCTGGCCGCCCACCATCGCGTCGACCAGGACGCGCTGGCCCGCTCCTTCGCCGCGCACCACGACTTCGACCGGGGCTACGGCCCCGCCGTCAACCGCCTGCTGCGCCTCGTCCGGGAGGGCGGCGACTGGCGCGAACTGGCCGCCGGGCTCTTCAACGGGCAGGGGTCCTGGGACAACGGCGCCGCGATGCGGATAGCGCCCCTGGGCGCCTGGTACGCGGACGATCCGGAGCAGGCCACCCACCAGGCAGAGATCTCGGCCTACCCCACGCATCAGCACCGGGAGGCCGTGGCCGGTGCCATGGCCGTGGCGGCCGCGGCGGCGCTGGCAGCCGCGCCCGGCGGCCCGCCGAGCCCCGGGGCACTCCTGGACGGGGTCCTCGCTCTCGTCCCCAGGAGCGCGGTCGGCGAGGGCCTGCGGCGCGCCCGCGACATGCTCGACTACGACGACGCGGGTACCGTCGCGGCCGTCCTGGGCTGCGGGCGCCGTACGACCGCCCAGGACACCGTCCCCTTCGCCCTCTGGTCGGCGGCACGTGCCCTCGGCGACTACGAGACGGCCTTCTGGGCGACCGCACAGGCGGGCGGCGATGTGGACACCACCTGCGCCATCGTGGGCGGCGTACTCGCGGGCGGCGCGGCGGGAGCGCTGCCGGCCGCATGGGAGGAGCGGACGGAGGCGCTGCCGGAATGGGTACCGGCGGGGGCGGGGACCGGCGTCGGCGAGTTGAACGGCTGAGGCCGGGCGCGGAACGTGTTCGGCGACGACACGGCGCGGCGCCCCTTCGGGCCCGGCTCGTGTGGAACCTCGCGAGGCCGCGCCGTTCCCGAGGGTGTCGGAGGCCTCGGAGGCATGCGACGGGACCGGCGTCGCCGTCTTCCGGCGGGCGCGGTTTCCGTAGGCCGCCGAAGCGTGCCGGGGCGACGCCGCGTCGGTCCGAGGACGGTCCCGCCCGAGGGGTCTTCTGGTGAACCCGGCGGCCCGGATGGGAAACTCTCCGTCGCCGATGGGAACTCTGCGTGACCGTCAGGCGTTTTGCCGGTAGCCGCCCCACTCGGCGCATGTGCCGGAAGGCGTCGTCGTGGGGGAGGTGCGGGGTCGTGGGTGTCGTGCCGGCTCTTCTGGTGCTGTGCGCTGTGCTGATGCTCGCGGCGCCGACAGTCGCGATGCGGATGGCCGGGCCTCTGCCTCTGCTGTCTGTCCCCTGGCGGAGGTCCGGCCGTCCGCGGCTCGGCGCGGACCCGGTGGGGTCAGCCCACCCCCGGGCCGGCCGTGCCCGCGAGGGCTTCGAGGTCGCTCTTGCGGACCTTGATCACGAGCCAGGCGGTGAGCAGGCCGAGCCCGGCCATGACGGCGGCGGGGACGAACGCGGTCGAGATGCCGTGTGCGAGCACCTCGTGCCCCCAGGGCGCGGGCAGCTGATGAGACTTGGCGAACTCCGCCTTCTGCTGCGGCGAACCACCGGCCAGGAACTTCGGCAGCTGCTTCTTCGCCTCGTCCTTGCTGGCCGAGCCGAACACCGTGGTCAGGATGGACAGGCCCAGCGAACCGCCCACCTGCTGCATGGCGTTGAGCAGTCCGGAAGCTGCCCCGGCCTCGTGCTGGGCGACACCGGAGACCGCGGTGACGGTCGCCGTCACGAAGTTCAGCCCCATGCCGAAGCCGAAGACCAGCATGGGTCCGAGCACTCCGCTGACATAGGAGCTGTCCGGTTTGATGAACGTCTGCCAGGTCAGTCCGACGACCACGAGCCCCGAACCGGCCATCATGAACGGCTTGGGGCCCAGGGCGGGCAGGAACCGCTGTGAGAGCCCGGCGCCGACGGCGATGGCCGCCGTCACGGGCAGGAACGCCAGACCGGCCCTGATCGGGCTGTAACCCAGCACGTTCTGCACGAACAGCACGATGTAGAAGAACATGCCGAACATCGCCGCGGCCAGGCTCAGCATGATCACGTAAGTGCCGGCGCGGTTGCGGTCGGCGAACATTCTCAGCGGTGTGATGGGCTCCTTCGCCCGGGTCTCGATGAAGACGAAGGCCAGCAGAAGCACCACCGCGGCGGCGAACGACCCGAGGGTCAGGCCGTCGCGCCAGCCGTCCTCCGACGCCCGGATGAAGCCGTACACCAGGGAGGCCATGCCGAGGGTGGAGGCGAGTGCGCCCGCGATGTCGAACCGGCCGGGATGCCGTACGGACTCGTTGATGTACTGCGGGGTGAGGGCGACGATCAGCAGTCCGATCGGTACGTTGACGAAGAACACCCAGCGCCAGTCGAGCCAGTCGGTGAGCATGCCGCCTGCCAGCAGACCGATGGCCCCGCCGCCCGCTGAGACCGCGGCGAACACTCCGAACGCCCGGTTACGCTCCGGACCTTCGGGGAATGTCGTGGTGATCAGCGCCAGCGAGGTCGGCGACGCGATCGCGCCTCCCATGCCCTGGAGGGCGCGGGCGGCGAGCAGCTGCCAGGGTTCCTGGGCGAGACCACCGAGGAGCGAGGCGAAGGTGAACAGCAGGATGCCGGTCATGAACACGCGGCGCCGGCCGAGGATGTCACCGGCCCGCGCACCGAGGAGCAGCAGGCCGCCGAAGGTGAGCGTGTAGGCGCTGACCACCCAGGTGAGATCGGTGGTGCTGAACCTGAGCGCGTCTTGAATGTGCGGGAGCGCGATGTTCACAATCGTCGCGTCGAGTACCACCATGAGCTGGCAGGCGGCAATCACGGTGAGCGCGATGCCGGGGCGCCCCGGTCGGCGGGCCGCCCCTGGTTTCTGGTCCGGTATCAGTTGAGAGGTTGTCACTATGGATCCCCCACGAAGGCTTTAGTGAACGCTCGCGTTCACTGTCGTGTCAACGGTAGTGAGTCCCCAGTAGAGAACGCAAGCGTTCACTTAACTGCGCGTCGCGTGTCGCGTCCCCCTCTGTCGTCGCGCGCCGCGTCCCCCCGCTCCGGAATTACCGCTCCCCCTTGCTCGCTGGAGAAACTCAGATGGTTACCTCGCGCTGGACTGCCGCTCCCGCTCAGGCGGCCTCCCCCCGTCGGCGCGGTGCGGTCCTCGAACGCGCGATCCTGGACGCCGCCTTGGAACAGCTCAGCACCGTCGGCTGGAACGGCCTCACCATGGAGGGTGTCGCCGCCGGCGCCCAGACCGGGAAGGCGGCGGTCTATCGCCGCTGGCCCTCCAAGGAAGAGCTGGTCGCCGACGCGCTGCAGGCCGGTCTGCCGCCTCTGGAGGAGGCGCCCGACCTTGGAAGTGTGCGCGAAGATCTGTTGGCTCTGTGCCGGCAGGCCCGGGACGCGATGTTCTCGCGCCCCGGCTTCGCACTGCTGTCAGTGATTCACGAATGCGATCCCCTGCAGGTCGAGCGGTTCCACGGCGTGATCCTCGACGGGGTCGTGGGCCCGGCGACCCGGCTGATCGGCGACATCGTCACCCGTGGTATCGAGCGGGGGGAGGTGCGCGCCGATGCGGCCAACGGGTATGTCCTCGACGCCATTCCGGCGCTGATGATGTACCGCAACAAGATTTTTGGAAGCGAATGGAGCGACCAGGAGATCGCAGAGATGATCGACCGGTTCATGCTTCCGCTGCTGCTGTCGCACGGGGTGTGAGCAGCGGCTCCGGCGGTCCATGGCGCGGTCATGGAAGCCGGGGTGTCGCTCGGGGATCGGTGCGGCGTAACCTAAGGGCGCCATGCCGTACGAACCGCCTACTCACACCGTCGAGCGCTCCCTTCGCGCCACGACCGGAGCCAAGGTCATTGCCGGTGTCGACGAGGTGGGGCGCGGCGCCTGGGCCGGTCCCGTCACCGTCTGTGCCGCGGTCACCGGTCTTCGCCGACCGCCCGAGGGCCTCACCGACTCCAAGCTGCTGACCGTCAAGCGACGTACGGAACTTGCCGGCACGCTGCGAGGGTGGGTCACGGCCTACTCCCTGGGGCACGCCTCGCCGGAGGAGATCGACGACCTCGGGATGACCGCCGCGCTGCGACTGGCGGCGGTCCGTGCCCTGGAGGCTCTTCCGGTCCGTCCTGACGCGGTCATCCTCGACGGGAAGCACGACTACCTCGGTGCCCCGTGGCGGGTGCGCACGGTCATCAAGGGTGACCGATCGTGTGTCGCCGTGGCCGCGGCCTCGGTGATCGCCAAAGTTCAGCGCGACAAAATGATGGCCGAACTGGGTATCGACCATGCAGACTTCGGATTTGCGGACAACGCCGGGTACCCGTCGCCCGTGCACAAGGCCGCACTGGAGGAGCGGGGCCCCACCCCGTACCACCGGTTGTCGTGGGCGTATCTTGATGCGCTGCCCCAGTGGCGGCACCTCAAGAAGGTCCGCAGCTGGGCGGAGGGAAGCGTTCCGGGGATCGAGGGTCAGCTCGGCTTCGATTTCTGACGTTCCAGTCGCACTGTTGTGCCACCCGGTTCATGTGACCTGCACCAACGTTTGATAAATATCAGCTCATGCCTCTCATTCCCGAGGAGCCTCAGATTCACGAGAGTGCCCAGGGTCCCCGCGCCACTTCGGCCAGTGGCCGTACCGCGCCGACCCCTCGTCCCGTACCCGGCCCCCGCCCCGCGGCTCCGTCGCGTCCCGGTCGTCCCGGCCCTCTGCGGCCCACGCCGCCGGTGCAGCGCACGCCGCGTGACGTGGCCGCGCCAGGCCAGCCCGGCCCGGCCGTCCCCGCCGCGACAGCGGCGGCCCCGCAGATCCAGCTGATCCCGGCCTCCGTCGAGAGCGCTCTCGACGCGGCCGAGGAAGCAGTGGACCTGCTCCTCGAATCGGGTCGTGCCCCCGGCGACGTGCTGGTGATCACCACCGGCGCGCAGCACCCGTGGGCCGATCACGAGCTGTCCTTCGGCGAAGCCTCCTACTGGGCCCAGCACGACGCGGGCGACGACGTCTTCTATGCGGACGCCGCCGTCGCTTCCCGTGCCGCGACCCGCGCCGTGGTCGTCGTCGCCGTCAACGGCGGCCCTGACACCGTCGCCGCAGCGGCCCTGCCGCTGGCCCTCTCCCGGGCCGGCGCCCTGCTGATCGTCTGCGGGGACCCGCAGCGCATCAACTCGGTGCTCGGCGCGGGCGTCTGAGCCGTCTCCGGCACCTCTGGGACTCCGGAGGTACCGAAGGAGCCGCGGCAGGAGCCGCGGCGGTGACTGGCACAGTGGTGCCTTTGGGGTGCCCGGACGACGGGCGAGGGCCGCTGCCCGTCGCGGAGCACAGTGCGACCGCCGAGCACGCCGTGCGTCATGTCCACAGCGCCGTGCCCGGCGGAGCGGGCCCGGCGGCCGGTGCCCCCTCGCGGGGGCCGGGGTTCAACGGGCGGCAGCGCGGCGCAGTACCTCGGAGACGGCGCCTCCCGTACGCGGCGGCAGCGGCGGGGCCTCCGACAGGGCGAAGGGTTCGGGAGGCGAGTCGGCGTTGGGCCGCCGCCCGCCGCGGCCCTCGCCGAGCACCTGCCAGCCGTCGTGCGTCAGCGTGATGTACGCCCCGCAGCGCAGCCCGTGCAGTGTGCAGGCGTCCCGCAGCCCCCACATCCAGGCACCGTCCTCCTCCGTCCAACGCGCGTCCCCCTCGCGGCAGTAGAGCAGCACGGCGGTCCGTACCGGGGTGCGGCGGCGCAGGTCGTGTGGGATGACCCGGCGCAACTGTGCCAGCAGCGCGTTGCGGAACATCCAGCCGTCGGCAGGGGTCGAGCGCCGGCCGAAGGAGGCGCTGGCACAGAGCCGTTCCTCCGGGTCGAGGACGGCGACGACCGCGGTGCCCGGGCGGGGGCGATGCCGGGAGTGCAGGCCGCTGACGACCTCGCGGGGGTTGCGCAGCAGCGGTATTCCGGCGTCGGCCCACTCGGCGGGCTCAAGCAGACGACTGGCGGACGCGGCGGACGCGGACGTCAACGAGGCCGCCGAGGACGGAGCGAATCCGAAGGTCACGTTCCTCCCTTCGGCTACGCGCCCACACTGGGGGCGAGATCTGATTCGGGGCCGCGCGCACCGCAGCAAAGCCCAACCGGATCACGGACGAGCCGTGCGGGGAGCGGAACTCAATTGTTCCTGTCGAACTTGGATGCGGCAACGAGCAAATGGGGCCACCGACTGTTATCTGGTGGTGCGTGACTTATATCCCTACCCGATGAGGTGTCCCGCGACCCCTGGGACGTTCGAGCGGGGCACGTTCGTACGCCGCGCCCGCGCCTGAGTCGAGCCATGACGGGGCCGGGTCAGCCCTGAACGGCGAGGACCAGCGGCAACACCCCCCGCGCCCCGGACCTGAGGAGCATGCGTGCCGCGACCGCCAGGGTCCAGCCGGTCTCGGTGAAGTCGTCCACCAGCAGGACCGGTCCCTGGACTTCGGACAGAGCGGTGGCGAGGCCGGGCGGCACGGTCAGGTCACCGTCGAGGGCCTTGAGGCGCTGGGCGCTGTTGCTGCGCGAGATCAGTCGCGCCTCGCCCGCGTGCTCCACGGAACCCAGCAGGGGGAGTCTGCCGACCTCCGCGACGCGCGCACCCAGGGAGTGGATCAGCAGGGGCCTGGAGCGCGAGGCGACGGTGATGACGCCCACGGGGCGTGGCTGTGCCTCGGCCGCGCCCGCGGCCCAGCCGCCGGGGCTCTTCGCCCAGTCGGCCAGCACTTCCACCACGGCACGGGCGACGTCGTCCGGCACGGGCGCGTCCGCGGCCCGGGGCGCGAGCAGCGGTCGTAGCCGATTGCCCCAGCCGATGTCCGACAACCGTCCCAAGGCCCGTCCCACCGAAGCCTGTTCACCGGCCGGAATGCGCCCCTTGAGAGAGATGCCGATCGCCGGCAGGCCGGTCGGCCACATCCGGCGCGGCTCCACCTCGACGCCTGCGCGGCCCAGGTCGACCCGTGCGGCGTCCAGCGCGGCAGCGGAGGTGTCGGCCGTGAAACGTGGCCGCGCGCAGTTGTCGCAGCGGCCGCAGGGCTTTGCGCCCTCGTCGTCCAGCTGGCGCTGCAAAAACTCCATCCGGCAGTCCGGCGTGGCCGCGTACTCGCGCATCGCCTGCTGCTCCGCCTCGCGCTGCCGGGCCACCCAGGCGTACCGCTGCGCGTCGTACGCCCACGGCTGCCCGGTCGCGATCCAGCCGCCTTTGACCCGTCTGACCGCGCCGTCCACGTCGAGCACCTTCAGCATGGACTCCAGCCGGGAGCGGCGCAGCTCCACCAGCGGCTCCAGCGCGGGCAGCGACATGGGCCCGCCGGACCCGGAGAGGACGTCCAGGGTGCGGCGCACCAAATCCTCCGAAGGGAAGGCGAGCGAGGCGAAGTAGTCCCAGATCGCCTCGTCCTCCTTCCCCGGCAGCAGCAGCACCTCGGCGTGTTCGACACCGCGGCCCGCGCGGCCCACCTGCTGGTAGTAGGCGATGGGGGAGGAGGGCGAGCCCAGGTGCACCACGAACCCGAGGTCGGGCTTGTCGAAGCCCATGCCGAGCGCGGAGGTGGCGATCAGCGCCTTGACCCGGTTGCCGAGCAGGTCCTCCTCGGCCTGCTGCCGGTCGGCGTTCTCCGTCTTCCCCGTGTACGACGCCACGGTGTGCCCGCGCTGCCGCAGGAACGCGGTGACCTCCTCGGCGGCGGCCACGGTGAGCGTGTAGACGATGCCGGAACCCGGCAGTTCGTCCAGGTGGTCCGCGAGCCAGGCCATGCGGTGTGCGGCGTCCGGCAGCCGCAGCACATTCAGGCTGAGGCTCTCCCGGTCCAGCGGACCGCGCAGCACCAGCGCGTCCGAGGCGGCACCGGTGCCGAGCTGCTCGGCCACGTCGGCGGTCACGCGCGCGTTGGCCGTGGCGGTGGTCGCCAGCACCGGCACGCCCGGCGGCAGGTCGGCCAGCATGGTGCGCAGCCGCCGGTAGTCGGGGCGGAAGTCATGGCCCCAGTCCGAGATGCAGTGGGCCTCGTCCACGACGAGCAGTCCGGTCGCCGCGACGAGCCTGGGCAGGACCTGGTCGCGGAAGTCCGGGTTGTTGAGCCGCTCCGGGGACACGAGGAGGACGTCGACCTCGCCGGCCGCGATCTCCGCCTGAACCGACTCCCACTCCTCCGTGTTGGAGGAGTTGATGGTGCGGGCGTGGATGCCGGCCCGGGCCGCGGCCTCCACCTGGTTGCGCATGAGCGCGAGCAGCGGGGAGACGATCACCGTCGGGCCGGCGCCCGAGGCCCGCAGCAACGAGGTCGCCACGAAGTACACCGCGGACTTGCCCCAGCCCGTGCGCTGGACGACCAGGGCCCGGCGCCGGTCCGCGACCAGCGCCTCGATCGCCCGCCACTGGTCCTCGCGCAGCCGGGCGGCGCCCGTGTCGTCCCCGACGAGACGGGCGAGGACGGTGTCCGCCCGGGCCCGTAGTTCCGCGTTGCTCGTGTGCTCCATGCGTCCCATACAACAGGACGGGACCGACAACCGGGCGAGCCTGTGGATACGGACGACGGCTTTGTCGTGTCCCTGATTTGACTTATCCACAGGCCCAACCGGAATCACAGGATCCGCGAGATCGTCTGTCGCATGACGAATCACGGCGAAAGCATCGGACCCCACGAAAACGGCGACATCACCCGCGGCACGGTCCCCCTCGGGCCATCCGCCCACGACACCCAGGTCACCCTGCGCACCCCGGCCGAACTGGCCGACGCGCTGCCCTACCTGCTGGGGTACCGCCCCGAGGACAGCATGGTGCTGGTGGCCCTGCACGACCGCGCCGGCCGCGGCCGCTTCGGCGGACGGGCCCGGCTCGGCATTCCCGTCAACAGGGACGACTGGGAGTCGGCCGCACGCCAGCTCGCGCAGGGCCTGGTGACCGGCGGCGAGCGCCGGGGAGCCCGGCCCGAGCAGATGGTCGCCTACGTCTGCCAGGAACCGGCGCCCGGCGAAACGGGCCGGGACGTGATGCGCCGGCTCACACCGCTCGCCCAACTGCTGCGCACCGAGTGCGGTCGGCTCGACGTGCCCGTGATCGAGGCACTGTGCGTCTCGGACGGCCGCTTCTGGTCCTACTGCTGCCCGACTGAGAAATGCTGTCCGCCCGAGGGAGCCCCCATGGGCCTCCCCGGCACCTCCGTGCTCGCGGCCGCGGCCACGTACGCCGGTATCCAGGTGCGCGGCAGCCTGCGCGAGCTGCGGGCCCGGCTGCTCCCCTGGGAGACCGGCGCCGTGCTGGAGCAGGAGGTCGCCCTCGACAGCGCCGGAATGGCCCTGGTGCCTCGCATGCTGGACGGCTCCCTGCGGGCGGACGTGGCCGAGGAGACCCTCGCCCTCGCCGAACGCGTCATCCACCGGTACGCCGCCGCCACCCCCGTGTCCGGCACCCACCAGGCTGACCTCCGCGACGACGCCCTGGTCGCCCACGACGAGGCGGCGACGCTGATTCTCGGCCTGCAGGACCGCACGACCCGTGACCGCGCGGCCGCCTGGATGGAAGGCGACGAGGCCGGACCGGCCCTGCGCCTGTGGCGAGCCCTGGCCCGCCGCTGCGTCGGCCCGTACGGCGAGCACGCCGCCGCTCCGCTCACTCTGGCGGGCTGGGTCGCCTGGTCCACCGGTGACGACCTGGAGGCACGGGAGGCCCTGGCGATGGCCCTGGGCGCGGACCCCGACTACCTCTTCGCCCGCCTGCTCCACCAGGCCTGCAACGAGGGCCTGGACCCGGAGTCGATCCGCCGCTGCCTGCGCACGGAACGCGCGGGCCGCACGGGTCTCGCGGGGGCGGACGCCACGGCAACGGTCGCTGACGCCGGCCCGCTTCACCCCGACCCCGCGCCCGATGCCGGAGCCGGAGCCGGAGCCGAAGTTGAAGCAGAAGCCGACGGCGCGCCGGCCACCGCCTCCGGTACCCGCCGTCGCCGCCGTCCGCGCATCACGGACCCCGCCGACGACCGGCGGCCGAAGTCAGAATGCGCCAGGCCGCGACAAGTGAGCTCGGAGCACAGCCGCCCTGGTTCGTCCGGGCCGGGTGCGGGCCGCACACGCACGCGTGCGGCGCAGCAAGCGGAGCGGAACGGGACCGGGGACAGCCGAACCGCACAGGAGGGCAGGCGCTCCGGGGACGGCCTCAACGAGGGGGTCGAATGAGCGGCGGACGGTCGTGGTCGGCGGTCGGCCGGACCTCGGCCGGCGATGTCGGGTGCTGGGCCCGCTGGGCCCGGGGCCTCATCGGAGGCGAGCGGCGCCGTGACCGACCGACGTCCGGCGGTCACCGGATCGGCCTTGCGGACCTGGGTGTCCGCAGCCACAGCGGCGGGCCGACCGGTCCGAGCGGCTCAGCACCGCCCCGGTTTTCGATCGGCTTCGGCAGGCGGGGGCGTGACCAGGAGGCGCCCGTCTCCGTTCACCTGGGTGGCGGAGTGCCTGGACGGCCCGTGCCGCCGTCCCTCCCCTGGACCCCCAGAGCCCTCCGTCCGGCGCCCGGCACATCACAGGCGCACAGCGCGCAGAAGAAGCCTCCCCATGCATCAGCCGACTCCGCCCTCCACCGCCGCCGACAACCGACGACTGCGGGACGGCCCGTCCTGGCCGCCGTCGGCGGACGGCGGCCCCGCGCAGCCACGGGGCCGCACCCCCCGGCCGACCCCCGCCCGACCGGTTCCCCCGGTCACGGGAGGCGCCGGCGGGCTGCCGCCCTCGCACACCGCCCTGATCTGCGTCGCGTTGCCGGGCCTCGCCATTTCCACGGAACACGGTCAGTTGACCGGCCAGGGCCTGGAGGGGTTCTACCGTGCGGGCCGACGGCTCCTCGCGCGCTGCCAGGTCCGCGTCGCGGGCCGCGAACCGCTCGCCGTGCAGGCCCGGATGACGGGAGCGGACTCCGCGCGGTTCGTCGGTGTGCTCCGGGTCTCCCCGGCGGCGGGACCGGATCCGGACGTCGTCGTGGAACGAACCCGGCACGCCGAAGGTATGGAGCGCATCACCCTGCGCAACTGCGCACCCCACCCGTTGCGCCTGCCGCTGGAGGCGGTCCTCGGCACGGACCTGGCCGACCTGAGCGCCATCGCCGCAGGCATCCCGGGACCCGAACTCCCGGCCGGCGTTCACGACTCCGGCCTGCGCTGGACCACGCCCACCGGCAACGCCTCGGTCACGGCGGACCCGCCACCAGCCGACGCGCTGGCCTCGGCGGGGCTGCTGCGCTGGGAGTTCGAGCTGCCGCCGGGCGCCACGGCGAGCGTCGAGCTGCGGGTGCGACCGGACGGCCCGGCCCCCCTGCGCGCCTTGGGACGTGCCGCGACCAGCCCGCTGGCACCGGCCAGGGCCAAGGGCGACGACCCGAGGGTCACGGCGCTGCTCAGGACGAGCATCGACGACCTCCAGGCGCTGCTGCTCCGCGACCTCGCACAGCCGGGCGACAGCTACCTCGCGGCCGGGGCGCCGTGGCGTTGCGGTCTGGCCCCGGCCGAGGCACTCGCCGCCGCCCGGATGACCCTGCCCCTCGGCACCCGCCTCGCCGCAGGCACCCTGCGCACCCTGGCCCGTACCCAACTCCGGGGCCCAGGACCGCGGACGGGCATGATCCCCGGCCCGCGCCGCGACGCCGGAGCCCACCTGCCACCGGGCTGCACGGGTACCGAGGCCACCCTGCTCTTCCCCGTCCTGCTGGCGGAGGCCCGCCGCTGGGGACTCCCGGAGCAGGAGACCCGGGAGCTGCTGCCCGCCGCCGAGCGCTGCCTGACCTGGCTGCGCACCACGGCGGGCGACCGGACCTACCTCAGCGACCCGCAGCCCGGCGGCCCCGCGCGCGCTGAGACCCAGGCCCACGCCCACCGGGCCGCCCTGCTCGGCGCAGATCTCCTGGACGCCTGCGGCCGGCCCGGCGGTGCCGGGCTGCGGCAGTGGGCGGCGGAGCTGAGGAAGGCCTTCCGGGCGGACTTCTGGGTCGAGGACCGCGGCGGCGGGCGTCCCGCGGCGGCCCTGGCCCCGGACGGCCGCCCTCTGACCCACCTGGGCTCCACCGCCGTGCACCTTCTCGACACCGGCCTTCTGGGTGCGGGCCGACTGGCCGCAGGCCTGCTCGACAGGGTGCAGACCGAGCAGCTCGCCCGGCTGCTCGGCGGACCGGCCATGGACTCGGGGTGGGGACTGCGCGGCCTGGGAGCCAAGGAGACGGGGCACAGCCCGTTCGGCCATCGGTCCGGCGCCGTCCGGGTCCAGGAGACGGCACTCGCCGTCGCCGGGCTGGCCGCCGCGGGCTACGAGAAGGAGGCCGGCGGGCTGCTGCGGGGTCTCCTGGCGGCGGCCGAGCGTTTCGGTCACCGGCTGCCGGAGATGTTCGCCGGCGAGCAGCGCTCCGAGGGGAGCGCTCCGCTTCCGCACCCCGCGGCCTGCCGTCCGGCGGCCACCGCCGCCGCTGCTGGGGTCCTGCTCCTCACCACGCTCGCCGGTATCCGCCCAGACGTCCCGGCGGGGACCGTCACCCTGCGCCCGCCGCACAGCGCGCCCCTGGGTGAGCTCGGCCTGACCGGGCTGCGGGTCGCCGGTGCGCCCTTCTCGGTGCGGGTCAGCCGGCTCGGCCTGGCCATGGTCGAGGAGGCCGCGGCCGGCCTGCAACTCGGGGTGTGAGCTGCCAGGAGGAGGGCGGCGAGCCGGCGCGACGTCACGGCCGTGGTGAGAGGACGACCGAGTGGAGAACGCGTGCCGGAACGAACCGGGGCGCATACCGGAGCGAAGTGGATCAGCCGTCGGAGTGACCACCGAAGGGAGTGTTTATCGTCAGGCAGACGACTATGATCACCGCATGCCCTACGACCCGTCAGCCTTTCCGCCGTTCGCCGTCACCGTGGACCTGGTCGTGCTGACCGTGCGTCGCCATGCCCTGTGTGCGTTGGCCGTGCGCAGAGGCGAGTCGCCGTTCCAGGGACGGTGGGCGCTGCCGGGCGGCTTCGTGAGGGCCGACGAGGATCTTTCGCAGGCGGCGGCACGGGAACTCGCGGAGGAGACCGGGCTACGGGCCCACGACCCCGACGCCCCTGCCCAGGAAGGCGGAGCCCACCTGGAGCAGCTGGCGACCTACGGTGACCCCAAGCGTGACCCCCGGATGCGTGTGGTCAGCGTCGCCCACCTCGCCCTGGCCCCCGACCTGCCCGCACCACGCGCGGGCGGTGACGCCAGCAACGCACGCTGGGCGCCGGTGGAGGAACTGCTCATGCAGGGCGGCTACGGCCGGGACGGCGAGCCCGTCGCGCCGCTCGCCTTCGACCATGCCCAGATTCTGTCCGACGGTGTGGAGCGGGCCCGCTCCAAGATCGAATACTCGTCCCTGGCCACCGCGTTCTGCCCGCCCGAGTTCACGGTCGGTGAGCTGCGCCGGGTCTACGAGGCGGTGTGGGGAGTGGCACTCGACCCGCGCAACTTCCATCGCAAGGTGACCGGTACTCCCGGCTTTCTCGTCCCCACCGGCGGTACGACCACCCGGCAGGGCGGGCGGCCGGCTCAGCTCTTCCGGGCCGGCGGGGCCACCTTGCTCAACCCGCCGATGCTGCGGCCCGAGGTGTGACCGTCCGGCAGTGCGAACTCGACAAAGGTTAAAACCTTTCATACCGGGAAAAACGGTCATTCCGCGCTATCTTCCCTAAGGTGATCCAGGCCTTCGGACTGACCAGCATCCCCCGCAAGGCGCACCCGCCCGCCGTCGACGACGTGACCTTCGAAGCGGGCGCGGGCCGCGTCACCGCACTCCTGGGCGAGGCGGGCGCGGGCAAGACCACGGCGCTCAGACTGATGCTCGAACTCCAACCGGGGCGTGGGCTGACCTACTTCAGGGGCCGCCCCCTGCACCGCATCGCCCACCCGGCCCGTGAGGTCGGCGTACTCCTCGGTGACGTCCCCGGTCATCCGTCCCGTTCCGTCCGCGGTCATCTGCGCATGCTGTGCGCGGCGACCGGGGTGCCGGCCCGGCGCGCCGACGAAGTGCTCGAAGCCGTCGGGCTCGTCAGCCTGCGCGAGGAGCGACTCGGCACGCTGTCACACGGCATGGACCGTCGGCTCGGCCTGGCCTGCGCCCTCCTCCCCGACCCGCACACCCTCGTCCTGGACGAGCCCACGGACGGCCTGTCCGCCCGTGAGGCCCACTGGCTGCACCGCATGCTCCGGGCACACGCGGTGCAGGGCGGCACGGTCCTGTTCACCACCGCCGACCCGAAGGAGGCCGCCCGCGCCTCCGACCGGGTCGTCACCCTGAAGTCCGGCCGACTCGTGGCGGACCAGGAGGCCAGGGAGTTCGCCCGCACCCGGCTCCGCCCGCGCGTGGCCGTCCGCAGCCCCCACGCCGACCGGCTCGCCGCGGTGCTCAGCAAGGAGGCGCGCACCGCCCACCGCTCGGTGGAGGTCGTTCGGGAAGGCGGCAACCGCCTCTCCGTGTACGGCAGTACGACCGCCGAAGTCGGCGAGGCCGCCTTCCGTCATGGCATCCTGGTCCACCAACTCGCGCACGAGACGGGCGACATGGGGCCGGGCGCCGTCGTGGCGGAGCCGTCGGCGGGCGAAGCGCCGGAGGAGGCGCTGCATGAGCCGAACCCTCGGGAACCGGCCGCCGCGGACGAGGGCCGGTCGACGCGCGAGCTGACCCGTGGTGCGAGCCAGGGGGAGCGGACCGCGGTGGAGAGCGCCCGGCCGGCGTATCCGCAGCGAGCTCTCGGAGAGACTTCTGCCGCCGGCCGGCAGGACGCGTCGGGCGCGGACCGGCGCACGCAGGCGGACACACCCGCGGTCGCCCCGCAGCCGAGGGCGGAGCGGGGCGGCCCGCGGCCCGCGGCCGCTCCGAACCTCGCACAGCAGCCGCGCACCGCAGGCCAGGAGCCGAGTCGAAGCCGATCGACGGCCGCCGCGGAACCCCTCGGCGCGGCTGAACCGCAGCCCTCCGCCACCGCCGAGGGGCTCACCGGCGACTCGGCCGTCACGTCCCTGCCCGCGACCCCGGCCACGGAGTTCTCCACTCCGGTGCGTCCCACCGACCAACTGCCCGCTCCGGCGACTGCCAAGCCTTCGACGGCCCCCGGGCACGCCCAGCCGCCTGCCTCCCCCGGCTCCGCCGAGCCCGCAGGCCACGGCGGGGCCACCAGGACAGCACCCGCCGTCCCGGCACAGCCACCGGCCGCCACTTCCGCCCAGCCGCTGACCCGCACGGCGTCCGTCGGGACCGCGATGTCCGCCGAAGCCCTGTCGGACCAGTCGTCGGCCCACGCCGTACCCACCGAAGCGGCCACCGCCCGGCCCGTTGCCCGCGGGCTGTCCCGCGAAGCTCGGCCCGCACAGCCGCCGACGCGGAGTATGTCCGCCGAAACCGCCGTCGGCGAGCCGTCGAACCGCGACGTATCCGCCCAGGGCCGCGCAAACCGTCCGGCTGCTGACTCCGGACCCGTATCCGGCGAGGGCCGCACAAGCCGTCCGCCCGCTCACTCCGGACCCGCCGCAACCCCCACCGTCCGGCTGTCCGGCGGCCGTCCGCAGCCGCAGGCGCGGCCCTCCAGGGCCCCGGCAGCCGGCGACGAGCCCGCCGCCCCGGCCCCGGTCGCTCCCGCGCGCCGGGACCGGGCCGCCGATGATCCGGGCGTACTCTCCCCGCTTCCGCCCCCCATCTCCGTCCGCCCCGCTCCCAGCCCCCTTCGCCCTCTGCGCTACGAACTCCGCCGGGCTGCCGGGATCGGCACCGGCTTCCTCACCTGCGGTGCCGTACTGCTCGTGTCCGCCCTCACCGCCGTGCTGCTGGCCCGGGCCGGGCACACCTCCCAGGCCCGGCTCTTCGCGGCCTGGCCGCGGGAGCTGCCGCTGCCCCCGGCGGCATTCGGCGCGGGACTGCTCGGCGCGCTGGCCTTCGGAGACGAGTTCCGCCACCCCGCGCTGGCGGCCGATCGCGGCACCGTGCCCCGCCGGCTGGGGCTGCTCACCGCGAAACTGCTGGTCTCCGGGGCCACCGCGGTACTGCTCTCGTTCCTCACCGTGGGCTGCGACGCCGAAGTGCTCTACCTCGTCTACGGTCGGGAGCCCGTACAGGTTCCCGCCGACTGGCTCCTGCTGACCGTGAGTTGGTTCGGACTGATCGTCGGCTGTGCCTGGGCCGGCGTACTGGCGGCAGGTGTCTTCCGGTCCACCACGGCCGGTCTCGCCGCGGTGCTCGCCGTACCCGTGCTCGTCGTGCCCGTCGTACACGAGGCTGTGCAGGGTACGGGGGTACGGATGGCGGCCGGACTACCGATGCGGTTGCGGGAGACGTTCCTGCTGAAGTGGCCCTTCGGGGGAGACCGCTATCTGGCCGGAGCCGCCCGGGTGCTGGCCCAACCAGTGGGCGCCGCGCTGGCGTTGTCGCTGGCCGCGCTGCTCTGCGCGTACCTGTTCAGCACCCTGCGGGCCAGGGTCCGATGACCGGGGACCGGACGCTTGTGATCCCGCCGCGCGCACAACTCCCCACAGAAAGGCCATTTCTTTCCGATAAGGCGTCAATTGCGACGGTGTGAGCGATCACCCTTTCGTGTGCTTTTCACCAAAGACCTCAAGGGAGTTGGAGGCAGCGCCGACAAAGGATCCGTGAGTACCCTTGCGCACACCATGATGACCGCCGCCCGCTCCTCAGACTCTGGTCTGGTCGGCCCGGGCGAACTCGACCGCTACCCCTATGCGGAGGTCCCCGCCACCGACCGTGTCGGTACGCCGTCCTGGGAGGGCGCGGACCCGGAGCTGGGCCGTGTGGGCCGACGTGCCGCGGGCAGCCGCGGCCGCGGACTGCACGGTCAACTCGTCCAGCAGCTGGGGCAGATGATCGTCTCCGGCGACCTGGGCGCGGACCGCCCGCTGGTTCCCGAGGAGATCGGCCAGCGTTTCGAGGTCTCCCGCACCGTCGTCCGCGAGTCCCTCCGGGTCCTGGAGGCCAAGGGCCTGGTCAGTGCCCGCCCGAACGTCGGCACGCGCGTGCGTCCCGTCAGCGACTGGAACCTCCTCGACCCGGACATCATCGAGTGGCGGGCCTTCGGGCCGCAGCGCGACGACCAGCGCCGTGAGCTGAGCGAGCTGCGCTGGACGATCGAGCCGCTCGCCGCCCGCCTCGCCGCCGGGCACGGGCGGGAGGATGTCCAGCAGCGCCTGTGCGACATGGTCGAGATCATGGGTCACGCCATGGCGCAGGGTGACGCGCTGACCTTCTCGCGCGCCGACGCCGAATTCCACTCGCTGCTCATCCAGATCGCGGGCAACCGCATGCTGGAGCACCTCTCCGGCATCGTGTCGGCGGCCCTCCAGGTCTCCGGCAGCCCGGTCACCGGCTGTGACCGACCGAACGAGACGTCCCTGACCCAGCACGCGCGGATCGTCGACGCCCTCGGCGCCGGTGACGGCACCGCGGCGGAGTCGGCGATGCGGCAGTTGCTGACCATCCACCCCGAGGTGGAGCGCGTGGTGCCCGCCCCGCGCGAGCACTGACCCGCGTCGAGAGCGGTGCGCTCGGTCAGTGCCGCGTTCTCGGGACGCCGTCGGTCCGGGAACCCGCTTCCGCCGGCCGCCGCCGGACCCCGCCGGATCCCTCAGGGCTCCGGCGGG
>NZ_JBFBJL010000103.1:0-25092 GCF_040686075.1 Streptomyces sp. NPDC086519 | reverse complement strand
GCATCGCGATGTGCCTGACGATCATCGGTATCCCGTTCGGCATCGCCAACTTCAAGCTGATCCCGGTCTCCCTGTTTCCGCTCGGACGCGAGATCCGCGCCCCTAAAGGGGCGATGCGCCCCCGAAGGGGCGCGGGGAACTGCGCGACCAGCCCCCCACACAGCCGCACCCGACCGACGGCCTGCCCGAATCGCGAAGCTCCCTAGGGCGACTCGCCCAGCAGCCGTACCAGCTCGATGCGCGACCGGATGCCCAACCGGGCGAAGACGCCCCGCAAGTGGTGGTCGATGGTGCGGGTGCTGAGGTTGAGCCGGTCGCCGATCTCGCGATTGGTGGCGCCCTCCGCGGCCATCCGGGCGACCATCAGCTGCTGGGCGGTGAGCACGGCGGCCGGGTCGGTTCCGGAGTGCGGGGTCACCGAGGTGCCCAGCGCGCGGAGTTCGGCGCGGGCCTGGGCGGCGCAGTGCGGGGCGCCGAAGGACTCGAAGGCCTCCAGGGCGCTGTGCAGCCGGTCCCGGGCCTCGGTGCGCTGCCGCAGCCGGCGCAGCGCACCGCCGAACAGCAGTTCGGTACGGGCGCGTTCGAAGTCCCGGGCGCCCCGGGCGTGCAGGTCCAGCGCCTCCCGGTAGTGCTGGACCGCCTCCGCGCCGGGGGCGAGCAGGGCCCGGCAGCGGGCGCTGAGCGCGAGGTCGTCGGGGCTGCGGACGGCGGTGGCCCAGCGGTGGTAGTCGGCGTGCGCGGCGCGGGCGACCCGGGTGTCGCCGGTGCGGACCGCGGCTTCCACGTAGTGCGGGGTCGCCAGGTGCCGGATGGCCCGGTGGCCGTGTCCGGGACCGAACCCGGCAAGGGCGCGCAGCCGGGCGGCCGCCGCCGGGAAGCGGCCGCCGGCCAGGTCGAGGAAGGCGAGCGCCCACTGTGCGAGGGCGGCGGGCAGACCCAGTCCGTGCGCCAGGGCGTGCGAGCGGGCGGCCGCCGCGCGCTCCCGGCAGGCCTCCTCGTCGCCGGTGACGGCGGCGAACATGGCGAGCGCGGCCTGGAGATGGCAGGCCCCGTTGTCCTGCCCGGTGGCGCGGGCCTGGCGCAGAGCCTCCTGCGCGGCGGCCTCGCCGGCCCGGGGACGGCCGGTCCAGAAGTCGGCGTAGGCACGGAACTCCATGGCCTGGGCGACCGTCCCCGGCGCGCCCCGTGCCCGGGCGGAGGCGGCCGCCCGGAGGGTGGCGGTGACGGTCCGGGTGTGGTCGCCGAGCATGAGCGCGGCGATCCCGGAGTGGATCAGCGAGCGGGGGTCGCCGCCCGGCGCGCAGCGGCCCGCGGCGCCCTTGAGGAGGACGCGGGCGTCGGCGTAGCGGCCTTCGACGGCGCAGGCGAGTGCGGCGAGGATGCCGGAGGGCGGGAGGTCCAGCCACTGGGCGAGGACATGGGCCTCGCGGCAGCGTCTCAGGTCGCCGGTGTAGACGGCGGCCTCGGTGGCGAGGGCCAGGAGTTCGACGGCATCGGCGGAACGTTCCTGTCGGACGGCGGCGGTGAGCAGGGCGTCGAAGGCCTCGGCGGCGTTGCCGGTCCTCAGGGCGAGGAGGCCGTTGAGGGCGGAGTCGTCCGTACGGGCGGCGAGCCGTCTCGCCCGGTCCGGCTCGCCGGAGTACCAGGCGTCGGCGGCGGCCAGGGCGAGCAGCCGGGCCTCCTGGGCCGGGTCGGGGCAGAGGTCGGCGGCGCGTTCGGCGAGGGCGCGGGCCAGGGCGGGCCGTCCTTCGGCGCGGGCCCGGTCGGCGGCGGTGCGCAGTTCCGCCGCGAGCCGGGCGCTCGGGCCGAGGGCGGCGGCGCCCCGGTGCCAGGAGCGGCGGGTCGTCTCGCCCTTGCCGCCGAGCACCCGGGCGAGCAGCTGATGGGCTGCGCGCCGGTCGGCCGGTGAGGCGCTCTCGTAGACGGCGATCCGGGTCCAGGGGTCCCGGAAGAAGACTCCGCCGGCACTGGCGTGGGCGACTCCGGCCGCCTCGGCCGCCTCCAGCGGGCGGGTGTCGAGCCGGCCGGCGGTGACCGCGCGCAGGAAGGCGTGGGTGGCCACCGGGTACTGGTCGGCGGCGGCGAGCTCCAGCAGCAGCCGGGTCTCGTCGGGCAGGGCGCGGATCTCCCGGCGCAGGGCGCGGAGCAACGCCGGTGCCAGTTCGGCCGGTTCGACCGGCAGCGGGTCGGCGCCGGCCGCCTGCCGTTCGGTCAGGCGCGGCACGAGTTCGGCCACGGCGCGCCGGTCCTCGTATACGACTCGTGTCACCCGGGCGCGGACGCCCTCGGGGAGCGCCGAAGCCGGGCACGGCCCCGCGTCGGTCGGCTGCGGTGGCGAAGTGCGGTCGAGAGGTGGGGGGTTCGCCGGTATCACCACAGCAAAGACGTTACTGGCGAGTTAGTTGACTCGTAAAGACTGGCGACTTCACCGATGCGGCGCGCGTAGACCCGTCCCGACACTCCTGAACTACCCCACCCGTTTCAGGAGGCATCATGCAACGCGCCAAGCGTCGCATCGCAACCGCTCTGTCGGCGATAGCCGGTTCGCTCCTTCTGTCCCTCCCCCTGACCGCCGGCACCGCGCACGCGGCGAGCCACGAGCCGATCGTGTTCGTGCACGGTCTGAGCAGCGACTCCAGCAGCTGGAACAACTGGATCGCGGACTTCGAGGCGGACGGCTACTCGTCCTCCGAGCTGTACGCGATCTCGTACGACTGGACGAAGTCGAATGTCACGACCGCCTCGACGCTCGCGACCTACATCCAGTCCGTCCTCTCCAAGACCGGCGCCTCGAAGGTCAACCTGGTGGTGCACTCCATGGGTGCGCTCAACAGCCGCTACTACCTCAAGAACCTCGGCGGGACCTCGTACGTGGACCACTTCGTGTCGGTCGCCGGGGTGAACCACGGGACGAGCGTCGCCTCGCTGTGCGGGTGGCTGTACACCTCCTGCAAGGAGATGCAGACCGGCAGCTCCTTCCTGACCGCCCTGAACTCCGGTGACGAGACGCCCGGCAGCGTCTCCTACGCGGCGTACTGGTCGGACTGCGACGCGGCGATCGACCCGGACACCTCGGCGGAGCTGAGCGGGGCGACCAACGTCGACGTCGGCTGCATCTCGCACACCAGCATGAACGACGACTACGGGGTCTACGGGCAGGTGCGCGACTTCATCTCCTGAACCGTCTCCGGCAGCGGGGGTGCGACGGGCCGTGACGGGGGACAATCTCCGTAGACCAGCTTCCGTCCGGAGGTCGTCATGCGACTGTTGTCCGCCGGCGCCGGGACACCGGTGCGGGACCCCGTCCACCACCCGCTGTTCGCCCGTCTCTACGCCCGTTGCAGCGTGACCGCCGAGACCGGACTCGGCATGGCCGAGATCCGGGAGCGGCTGCTCTGCGGGCTGTCCGGGCGGGTGATCGAGATCGGCGCGGGCAACGGGCTCAACTTCACGCGGTATCCCGGTGCGGTCGCGGAGGTCGTGGCGATCGAGCCGGAGCGCACGCTGCGGCGGTTGGCGGCCGAGGCCGCGGTGCGGGCCGGCGTCCCGGTGGACGTGGTGCCGGGCACGGCGGAGGCGCTGCCGGTGAAGAGCGAGGCCTTCGACGCGGCGGTGTGCTCGCTGGTGCTGTGCAGCGTCCGGGATGTGCGGCGGTCGCTCGCGGAGGTGCGGCGGGTGCTGCGGCCGGGCGGTGAGCTGCGGTTCTTCGAGCACGGCGCGGGCGGCGGCCCGGCGATGAGGTTCACCCAGCGGGCCCTGGACCGGACGGTCTGGCCGCTGCTGAGCGGCAACTGCCATCTGTCCCGGGAGCCGGTCGCCGAGCTGCGCGCAGCCGGGTTCGAACTCGGCCCGTACCGCCGGGTGTTCCTGCCGGAGAACAGCCCGCGGCTGCCCTTCTCGTACTGCGTCCTCGGCGTCGCCCGCAAACCTCCGGAAACCTGATCGCGGGCTCCGCCGGACCGGTCACAGGCTCCAGCGGCGCAGCTCCTGGGCGATGTCGGCGACGCTCGCCTCGCCGTTCTTGACCAGCCGGGCCAGGTCGCGGACCTGCTCGGGCGAGGTGGCGACCTTCAGGCCGCTGGCGACCAGGTAGGCGTAGGCGACCGAGGACGCGAAGAGGGCGTTCGAGCGCTCCAGGGCCGGGACGTGGATCAGCAGCTGGAGCAGGGCGGCGGCCCGGGCCTGCGGGGTGTCGTAGACAGGGACGTCGAATATCTCGGCCTGGTGCCTGGCGACGGCGGCGATCAGCGCACCCCAGTCGGTGACCTGCGGGTCACCCGGGGTCTTCTGTTCGGCGAGCATGAGAAGCCAGGCGAGGTCGATCGTCAGGTCGCTCAAGGGATCAGTGACGGCCTTCGGTCTTGTCAGACGTGTCGGTACCGTGCGGCTCGCCGAACTCCTCGGCGAACACGGACTCGTACTGCTTCATGAAGTCGGCGGCGGCCTCCACGAACGTACGGCCCGCCTCGCCCGTGTCCTGCATGACCAGTTCCTCTATGTAGCGGTTGACGCTCATACCGCGTGCGAGGGCGCGCTCGCGAGCCGCCTTGGCGGTGCCCTCGTCCACCCGCACGTTCAGCTGGGTCTTAGCCATACCTCGAAGCTAGCGCCGAACCGCTAGCAACGGCAAGCGTGCATCGGAATCGAAAAGTGATACCGGCCGTGGGAGGGGTCACACTACGCTCGCCCCGGACAGCGAGGTCGGCTGACCGTCGCGTGACCGGGGAGGCAGTCTTGTCCACAGCAGCTGCGAAGGCGCCCACCGCCGACGGGGTCGCGGCCCGGGCGCGCGGGCTCACCAAGGCGTACGGGGCGGGCGAGACGGCGGTGCTCGCGCTGGACTCGGTGGACGTGGACATCGAGCGCGGCCGCTTCACCGCGGTCATGGGCCCGTCGGGCTCCGGCAAGTCCACGTTGATGCACTGCCTGGCGGGGCTGGACACCGTGTCGGCCGGTCAGGTCTGGCTCGGCGGCACGGAGATAACGGGCCTCAAGGAGCGCGAGCTGACGCGGCTGCGCCGGGACCGGATCGGGTTCATGTTCCAGTCGTTCAACCTGATCCCGACGCTGAACGCGGCCGAGAACATCACTCTGCCCATGGACATCGCGGGCAAGAAGCCCGACGAGAAGTGGCTGGACCAGGTGATCGACACGCTCGGGCTGCGGGACCGCCTCAAGCACCGGCCCGCGCAGCTCTCCGGCGGCCAGCAGCAGCGCGTGGCCTGCGCGCGGGCGCTGGTCTCCCGCCCGGAGCTGATATTCGCCGACGAGCCGACCGGGAACCTGGACTCACGGGCCGGCCTCGAGGTGCTGGGCTTTCTGCGGGAGGCGGTCGACCGGCTCGGCCAGACGGTCGTCATGGTGACCCACGACCCGGGCGCCGCCGCCCAATCCGACCTGGTGCTCTTCCTCGCGGACGGCCGGATCGTGGACCGGATGGAGGAGCCGACGGCGCACGCCGTACTGGAACGCATGCGCCTTTTCTCGGGGGGAGACCCCCAGACCCCCGGCTCGGACGCGGAACGCGGGTCCGCCGGGCCCGAGGAGGACTGAACCCGTGCTCAGGGCAACCCTGCGGAGTTTCCTGGCCCACAAGGGACGGCTGATGCTGTCCGCGCTGGCCATCGTCCTGTCCGTGGCGTTCGTCGCGGGCAGCCTGATCTTCTCCGACACCGTCACCCGCACCTTCGACCGGCTGTTCGCCTCCACGTCCGCGGACGTGACGGTGGAGCCGAAGCAGGACCTCAAGTCGTCGGTGCCGACGGGTGCCGTCCAGACCGTGCCGGCCGCGCTGGCCGGGGAGGTGGCGAAGGTCGACGGGGTCGCGGGCACCCACGCGGACGTCTCCGTGCAGAACATCGTCGTGGTCGACAGCCACAACAAGTCGGTGGGCTCGACCACCGGCGCCCCGACCATCGCCACGGACTGGTACCTCACCCACCGCAGCCCCGTGAAGCTCACCTCGGGGCACACCCCGCGGGGCGCCGGCCAGGCGCTCCTCGACGCGGACACCGCCGACAAGAAGCACGTCCGGATCGGCGACACGCTGACCGTGCAGGCCCAGCCCGGCACCTTCAGGGTCGAGATCGTCGGCATCGCCACCTTCACCACCACCAACCCCGGCGCGGCCCTGGTCTTCCTCGACCCGGCGGTGGCCGCGAAGGAACTGCTGGGCTCCGCGGACCGGGCGACCAGCATCTCGGTGGACGCGGCGCGGGGGGTGACGGACGCCCGGCTCAAGACCCGTATCGGCGCGGCGATCGGGACCGGCACGTACGACCTGAAGACCGCCGACGAACAGGCGAAGTCATCGGCCGCCGACCTCGGCGGCTTCCTCGACGTGATCAAGTACGTGATGCTGGGGTTCGCCGGGATCGCCACCCTGGTGGGCGTCTTCCTCATCGTCAACACCTTCTCCATGCTGATCGCCCAGCGCACCCGGGAGCTGGGGCTCCTGCGCGCCCTGGGCGCCGACCGGCGGCAGGTACGGCGGTCCGTGCTCACCGAGGCGGTGCTGCTCGGACTGGTGGGCTCGACGCTGGGCCTGGGCGCCGGGGTCGGGCTGGCGTACGGGCTGATCAAGCTGATGAGCGCGTTCGGGATGAACCTCAGGGCCGCCGAGATGGTCATCGGCTGGGGCACGCCCGTCGCCGCGTACGCCGTGGGGGTCGGCGTCACCTTCGTCGCCGCGTATCTGCCCGCCCGGCGCGCGGCCACCGTGTCACCGATGGCGGCGCTCGCGGACGCCGAGATCGCCGGGGTGGGCAAGCCGCTCAGGACGCGGGCGATCGTGGGCGGCGTCGTCGGCGTGCTCGGGGCCGCGGCCCTGGCCGGCTGCGCGGCGGCCACGCGGACGGCCTCCGCCTCCTCGCTGCTGGGCCTCGGGGTCGTCCTGACGCTGATCGCGACGGTCGTCGCGGGCCCGCTGCTGGTCCGGCCCGTGATCCGCGTCCTCGGCGGGGCCTTCCCCGCCCTCTTCGGCTCGGTCGGCCGGATGAGCCAGCGCAACGCCCTGCGCAACCCGCGCCGTACCGGCGCCACCGCCGCCGCGCTCATGGTGGGGCTCGCCCTGGTCGGCGGGATGTCGGTGGCCAGCGCCTCCATGTCCAAGTCCTTCGACCAGCAGATCGACAAGACGCTGGGCGCCGACTTCGTCGTCCAGAACGGCAACTTCCTGCCGTTCACCCGGGAGATCACCGACAAGGTGCGCGGCACCGAGGGCGTGGGGCTCGTGGTTCGGCAGCGGTTCGCGGCGGTGGCGGTACGGCTGCCGGACGGCAAGCGGGTCACCACGACCGCCGCCGGGTACGACGCCCAGATCGACCAGGTCGCCCATGTCGCCTACAAGGGCGGCGACACCGCGGCCGCGCTGGCCGCCGGCAGCCTCGGTATGGACGTCACCTTCGCCCAGGATCACAAGGTGCGCCTCGGCAGCGTGCTCCCGGTCGAGTTCCAGGGCGGAAAGCGGGCCCGGATGACGGTGGGCGCCCTCACCGACCAGGACGGCGGCAGCGGCTTCGGCGCCCAGGGCGGCCTGTTCTTCGGTATCGCCACCGTGCAGAAGTACGTCCCGGACGGCCAGGACTCGTCGCTGTACGTCAACCGGGCCCCGGGCACCAGCGCCGACCAGTTGCGCTCGCGGCTGGAGAAGACGCTGGCGCCGTATCCGCAGGTGCAGGTCCGTGACCAGGCCGACTACAAGAAGCTGGTGCACGACCAGATCGCCGTGCTGCTGTACCTGGTCTACGCGCTGCTCGGCCTCGCGATCGTGATCGCGGTGCTCGGGGTGGTCAACACCCTTGCCCTGTCGGTGGTGGAGCGCACCCGGGAGATCGGGCTGCTGCGCGCGATCGGGCTGGCCCGGCGGCAACTGCGCCGGATGATACGGCTGGAGTCGGTGGTGATCGCCGTGTTCGGCGCGGTGCTGGGCCTCGCGCTGGGGCTGGTGTGGGGTGTGTGCACCCAGCAGGTCCTGGCTCTCCAGGGCATGAAGGCCCTCGCCGTCCCGTGGGGCACCATCGTCGCGGTCGTGATCGGCTCGGCGGTGGTGGGCATCGCGGCGGCGCTGCTGCCCGCGTTGCGCGCATCGCGGATGAACGTGCTGGCGGCCATCGCGCACGAGTGAGGGAGTCGCGGCGTTCATCCAGCTCGTGGCGATCACCGACGACCCGCCGTCCGCGCTCGCCCCGCTGCTGGGGCGGCGGCCCGAGCTGACCTTGGAGCAGGCCCTCGCCCTGCCCACCGCCCTCGTCGGCACCCTGGAGGAGGCCGCCGGGCGGGTCCGGGGGCTGCGGGAGCGCCAGCTGAGGACCGACCGCGGCTCGGACGACAACCTGCGCCGCGTCGTCAGCTCCCGACGCCCCCCCTCCCCAGCATGGGCGGCGCGCCGCCCGCGCGCGTGGAGGGCCAACGGCTTTCCAGGCTGATGCAGTTGGTGCTGCCGGCCGAAGCCGGCAGAGCGCTCGCGGGCGTCCTTGAGCCGGGAGCGAGGACCCCAGCCGGCGCACGGCTGGGGTCCTGACGGCGGTGAGTATCGGTCAGCAGGTGGAGTCGCCCACGCCGTGAACCGCTCGTTCACCCGTCGGCGGACCGCACCCGAACGCGATCACCAGGGGAGGCAGGTCATTACTGCAGGGTGAGGAGGCCAGGCCGCCACGGCAGTTGGTCGTAGGGGCCGCTCGCGCTGGGGGACTTGCCCTGATAGAGGAACTGCAGGTTGCAGGGGTCGATGGTCATGGTCTGGTCGGGGTTGCTGCGGACCAGGTCACCATGGCTGATGTCGTTGGTCCAGGTGGCACCGCTGTTGGCCTTGCCCGCGAACGGGCTGCTCTCGCTGCCGGCCTGCGGGGTCCATGAACCGCTCAGGCTGGAGGCTGTGAACGAGCGGAAGTAGCGCTGCTCGTTCGCGCCCCGGGCCTCAACGATCATGAGGTACTGGTTCTGGCCCTGGACCTTGTAGACCTGCGGCGCCTCGAACAGGTTCTTCGTCGTGTCGCTCATGACCGTCGTGTACGACGAGCCGAAGCTGCCCGGGAAGTTCCCGATCGGCATGCTCGCCCGGTAGATGCTGCCGTTGTCGCCGGCGAAGAACAGGTACATGTTCTGGCCGTCGGCGATCAGGGTCTGGTCGATCGGGGCGGAGTTGGGGATGCTACCGGTGAACAGCGGCTGCGGCGAGGACCAGCCGTTGGGGTTGGTGGGGTCGCTCGACGTGCGGTAGACGAAGGGCCACGCACCCCACTGGTACGCCAGCACCCAGATGTTCTTGGGCGCGAAGTAGAACAGCGTGGGCGCCACCGCGGACTGGCTCATCCCGGTCTGGCCGGCCGACGCCATGTCCGACCAGTTGGTGAAGGGAGCGAACGCCATCGAGCCGTACGACGATCCCGACACGTTCGACGCGTAGACGAGGTGCTTACCGTTGTACACCACGTTGGTGAAGTCCTTCAGCGAGACCCACCCGTTCGCCGGCTGCGCCAGCGCACCCGTCGACGACCAGCGGTAGGTCGACGGCAGGGAGCAGGTGCCGCCCGACGACGCGGACAGGCCGGTCCACTGCTGGTTGCTGCCGCCGTTGCACGTCCAGATCTCCACCGCGGTGTCGTTGGCCGTACCGGCGCCCGTGACATCCAGGCACAGCCCGGACTCCACGCCGACGACCGTGCCGTCCGCCTTCACCCGCCACTGCTGGTTCGCACCGCCGGTACACGTCCAGATCTGCACCCGGGTACCGGCCGTGGTGGCGTGGCCCGGAACATCCAGGCACTTGTTGCCGTACACGGTCAGCTGGTTGCTGTCCGTCGACGTCCACTGCTGGTCGGTCCCGCCCGAGCAGTCCCGGATCAGCAGGTACGTGCCGTCGGTCTGGCTGCCGTTCGGCACATCGAGACACCGGCCGGAACCAACACCGCGCAAGGCGCCGCTGGTGGCCGCGTCCGCCGGGCCGGCGACGAGCATCGCCACCAACGTGACCAGGGCGGTAACGGCGGCGGCGAGCACCACGGACAGATGCCCGCGGCTGAAACTTCGGCTTGGCATGGGGACCTCGTGATCCTTGAGTAGGCGGTTGCGGTTGACCTTGCTGAAGACTGTCCGGACTGTCCTTTTCATGCGGTTCGCAGTGGTCCGAGGACGGATGCGCTTCCGACGCGGACGACGTCGATGTCCGCGAAGTCCTGCCGGATCACGGGGTCATGCGCTTCCCGGCGGGACAACCGCGTCGGCGGCGAGGCCAGTGCGGCCGCCCGCACTCGACGACGGGACGAGATTGTCGAGACCATGACATAGACATCGTTCGACTGCTCCTTACGGCTCGGCCGTTCCGGTGGGCGTGACCCGGAGGTGCCCTGCTGCGCGAGCGAAGTCGCCCTTACTTGTTCGCCATGTCGAACAAGGGTCGGACTATCGAGCAACCTGGATGATAGGGAACTGACGAGCGCCGTCAATCACTCTCACATGATTCGCGACAATCACCGAAACATTCGCAGGGCTTCTTGAAGGACACGCCGCAGGTCAAGCCGATCACGTGGTCGGCCATGCGGACGGACAGCGCCTTTGACGCCGGAGCAGACCCTCTTTACACGGACACATTGCGATGGCAGGGCGCCCCGCCGGCATCCGTGAGCGCCTTGACTTTCCGAATGGCCTGCGAAATTTCGAACCCTCTTTCAGGTGACCCCCGGAAAGGAGACCAGGTGCCCGGACGATCAGGCGGACGACCGCAACCGACGCGATGACGCCCTCGGGATGCGGGGCACCCCACGGAAACCGCTCGCCAGACAGGCCGGCGCTCTGCTTGGCTCACCGCATGAGCGATCTCCGTATCCGCCACGCCACCCTCGCGGACATCGACACCGTGCTGCGGTTCTGGCGCGACGCCGCGGAGGGGACGAGTATCAGCGACGACCACGACGGAGTGGCCCGGCTGATCACACGAGACCCCGAAGCCCTGCTCCTCGCAGAGCGCGACGGCCTCCTCACCGGAACCGTCATAGCCGGCTTCGACGGATGGCGATGCTCCGCCTACCGACTCGCCGTGCACCCCGACCACCGTCGCCAAGGTGTCGCCACCGCCCTGCTGGAAGCCGCGGAACAACGCTTCGCCGCCCTGGGCGGACGACGCGTCGACGCCATGGTCCTGGAAGCCAACGAACAGGCCCATCACGCGTGGGCCGCCACTGGCTACCATCGCGAGGATCACTGGCGGCGCTGGGTCAAGGCCCTGTAGCCGAGGCGCCGGGGCATCGGCCCGGCCCCGCCCACCATGCCTGGCGGGCCGCGGGGTACCAGCCCCAGGAACAGTGGCGGCGGTGGGTCAAGCCACCGGCGGACGGCGACCACCGAGACGGCTTTGCCGATCCTTTACCATTGGGGAGAGTCGTCGTTCCTCGATGAAAGGTGCGTGAGCGTCCCCCCATGGGCGAGCCTCCCGGTCCTGACCGCCGCCGACACCGCGCGGCCTCGTCCGCCCTGTCCGACCATGGGACGGAGGTGACCCGATGACCGAAGTGCTCCTCCTGCTGGTGGCGATCCTGCTGTCGCTCGCCTGCGGTGCCTTCGTCGCGGCCGAGTTCTCGCTGACCACGGTCGAGCGCGGCGAGCTGGAGCGGGCCGCGCAGCGCGGCGAGCGCGGGGCGGCCGGCGCCCTGCAGGCCGTACGGAACCTGACGTTCCAGCTCTCGGGGGCCCAGCTCGGCATCACGGTCACCAACCTGGTGGTCGGCATGCTCGCCGAACCCTCCATCGCCAAGCTGCTGGCCGGCCCGCTGGAGGCGGTGGGCATCGGGCCGTCGGTCGCGAGCTCGCTCGCCCTGGTGATCGGCACCGCGCTGTCCACGGTGTTCCTGATGGTCGTGGGCGAACTGGTGCCCAAGAACTGGGCGATCTCCTCGCCGCTGACGGTGGCCAGACGGGTGGGCAACGCCCAGCGCTGGTTCAGCGCGGCCTTCCGGCCGTTCATCACGCATCTGAACAACACCGCGAACCGGCTGGTACGGCGCCTGGGCGTCGAGCCCGCCGAGGAACTGGCCTCCGCGCGCGGGCCCCAGGAGCTGGCCGCGCTGGCCCGGCACTCCGCCAGGCAGGGCGCGCTGGAGCCGGACACCGCCGAGCTGTTCGTGCGCACCCTCAACCTCGCCGATCTCACCGCCGAGAACGTGATGACCCCGCGCGTCCAGGTCGTCGCCCTGGAGGCCCGGGCGACCTGCGAGGACGTGGCGAACGCGACCCGGGCGACCGGCCTGTCCCGCTTCCCGGTCTACCGGGACAGCCTGGACTCGGTCGTCGGCACCGCCCACATCAAGGACGTCCTGACCATGCCCGCCGAGGAGCGGGCGCGGGTCCGGGTCGCCCAGGTGATGCGCGAACCGCTGCTGGTCCCGGAGTCCCTCACCGTCGACCGCCTCCTGGACCGCCTCGGCGGCCGGCGCACCATGGCCGTCGTCATCGACGAGTACGGCGGTACGGCCGGGGTCGCCACCCTGGAGGACATCGTCGAGGAGGTCGTCGGGGAGGTCCGCGACGAGCACGACCCGCACGAGACGCCCGACCTCGCCCCCGCCGGCGCCGACGCGACGGGCCGCGCGCTCTACTCGGCGGACGGCGCGGCCCGTATGGACCAGCTCGCGCGCGTCGGCCTGCGGGCGCCCGAGGGGCCGTACGAGACGCTGGCCGGGCTGGTCGCGGCCGAGCTGGGCCGGATACCGGAGCCCGGGGACGGCGTCGAGGTCGCCGGGTGGCGACTGGACGTGGTGGACGCCTCGGGGCGGCGGGCGGCCCGCGTGCTGCTGCACGCGCCGCTCGACGACGAGACGGAGCGGGAGGGGCACCGGTGACCGCCGTACAACTGCTGATCGGTCTCGCGACGCTGGTCGTGAACGCGTTCTTCGTCGCCGCCGAGTTCGCGTTGATCTCCGTGCGCCGCTCCCAGATCGAACCGCACGCCGAGGCGGGCGACCGGCGGGCCAAGAGTGTGCTGTGGGGGCTGGAGCACGTGTCCGCGCTCCTGGCCACCGCGCAACTCGGCATCACGCTGTGCACGCTGGTGCTCGGTGTGGTGGCGGAGCCGGCGATCGCCCATCTCCTGGAACCGGTCTTCCACGCGGCCGGCGTGCCCACGAGCGCGGGCCACGCCGTGTCCTTCGTGATCGCGCTGTCCCTCGCGACCTACCTGCACATGCTGCTGGGCGAGATGGTGCCGAAGAACGTGGCGCTGGCCGAGCCGGTGCGCAGCGCACTGCTCCTCGGGCCGCCCCTGGTCGGGCTGTCCCGGGCGCTGCGCCCGGTGATCTTCACGGTCAACGCCTTCGCGAACGGCCTGCTCAAGCTGCTCCGGGTGGAGACCAGGGACGAGGTCTCGGCGACCTTCACGGACACCGAACTCGCCGAGATCGTCAAGGACGCCAGTGAGGCCGGCCTGATCGACGACCGGGCGCAGGAGCGGCTGCGCGACGCCCTGGAGCTGGGCCGCCGGCCGGTGCGGGACGTGGTGGTGCCGCTGGAGCGCGTCGTCTACGCGCGCGTGGGCGTCACCCCGGAGGAGCTGGAGCGGCTGACGGCCCGGTCGGGCTTCTCCCGCTTCCCGGTGGTGGACGAGGGGCGGCGGATCGTCGGCTATCTGCACGTCAAGGACGCTCTGGACGCCTCGCCCCGCGACGAGGCGTTCCGGCTGCGGGACATGCGGCCGATCGCCCGGGTACGGGAGAGCACACCGCTGGACGACGTGCTCACCGCGATGCGCGGCAGCCGCACCCACCTGGCGGGCGTCCTCGGCGACGACGGGCGGATGGCGGGGCTGGTGACGATGGAGGACGTGCTGCGGGAGTTGTTCGGGCAGCACGCGTAGACCGAAGCCGAGGAGAACCTGGTGAAGGGCCTGCGTCCGAGGGAGTGACCGACCGACGGGTATGCGCCCCGGGATACCATCTCTGTCGCCATGCAGAAGAACCCGGTGCCTCCCGCACACTCCAGTCTGGTCGCGATCGGCGACTCCTTCACCGAGGGCATGTCGGACCTCATGCCCGACGGCACCTACCGGGGCTGGGCCGATGTCCTCGCCGCCCGGATGGCGGCCCGCACCCCCGGCTTCCGCTACGCCAACCTCGCCGTGCGCGGCAAGCTGATCAGGCAGATCGTCGAGGAGCAGGTGCACCTGGCGGTCGCGATGCGGCCCGACGTGATCACGCTGGTCGGCGGCCTCAACGACACCCTGCGCCCCAAGTGCGACATGGTCCGGGTCCGGGAGCTGCTCACCGAGGCGGTCGAACGGCTGTCGCCAGCCTGCGAGCAGCTGGTGCTGATGCGCAGCCCCGGCCGCCAGGGCCCGGTGCTGGAGCGGTTCCGGCCGCGCATGGAGGAGCTGTTCGCCGTCGTCGACGAGCTGGCCGAGCGGCACGGCGCCCTCGTCGTCGACCTGTACGGCGCGCCCTCGCTGGCCGACCCCCGGCTGTGGGACGTGGACCGGCTGCACCTGACGGCGGAGGGGCACCGCAGGGTCGCCGAGGCGGTCTGGCAGACGCTCGGCTACGAGCCCGAGGACACCGAGTGGCACACGCCGATCCCGGCGACCGCACCCCCCGGCTGGGTCGCGCGCCGGATCGAGGACGCCCGCTTCACCAGGCAGTACCTCCTGCCGTGGATAGGCCGCCGCCTGACTGGCCGTTCGTCGGGCGACGGACGCCCGGCGAAGCGGCCGGAACTGCTGCCGTACGAGGGCCCGGCGTCGTCAACCTCGTTGCCGCCCGAGGCACAGCGCGGAGGCCCGGCTGTCCGGGAGCGGCGCTCAGCCAGGTAGCCGGGCTGACCAAGGCCGCGCTCCCCAGGCACACCGAGTCCTCGCCGCTCAAACGGCTGTCCAGCGGGGGCAAGTCGCTGATCAGCCACGAGAAGCGGCTCAACTCGGCGGCCAGAAGCCGGGCGTCAGCGCAGGACAGGCTCAACTCGCCGAAGGACGCGTCGTCGCAGCTCGCCTCGTCGGTGAAGTCCGGGACCCTGCCGTCGGCGAGCATCACCAGCGGCACCGCGCCGCGGCGGCGGTGTGGCCCCTGAAGAGTCGACGCGGCCAGATCGACGAGCAACGGGCGTTCATAGCCGAGCAGTCGGCGACGACGGAGCTTGAAGGTGCCGAGTTGCGTGCTGCTGCCGCGGACCGGCGAGTCGCACGGGCAGGCCGCGGTCAGCTGACATCTGCCTCGCGGGTACGGCGCCACGCATGGTGCGCGCGCCGTCCGAGGCGCAGCCGAAGCCGCTGGCCGTGACAGCGGGGGCACGCGACGGGTAGCCGACCCTGACGCAAGTTGCGAGACCCATATGGGTGATTAGGGTTGGAATGAACGGAATGTGACCTCACTGCGAAGAGAGAAGGCCATGAACGCAACCCCTTGGAAGCGATCCGTCGTCGCCGGCTCGGCCCTCATCCTCGCTCTTTCCCCACTTGGCCTGCAGCAGGCTTCGGCGGCCGCGCCGAGCAGCGCTCACACCAGTGCATCCGCGGGAGTTCACACAGCCGTTGGCAACCACCGCGATTACCAACGCGGCTTCAGAGACGGCTTCCGGGACGGGTACGCGGACGCCAGAGACGACTGCCACCGGCATGGAGGCAGGTACGGCTTCAGCCACCGAGACGACTACGCCCGCGGCTACGCCGACGGTTACAGTTCCGGCTTCGCCCGAGCGGAGCGACGGTACTGCTGAGCCTGTCCGGGGCCACGAGCGGCAGGGGCAAGCCGCACTCGCCGAGCGGCAAGACGCCGCGCGCAGGAGCACGCGTCGGCCGCTGAATCCTCACGGCCGGTCGGCCGCGTCCCGCGCACGCGCACAGACCCGCTCAAGAGCGCAGGTCGGAGTACACGCGGCCTGCGCTCTCCGGACGGTACGGACGTCCGGAGCCTCCATGGACGCCGGGTAAACTCCGTACACGTGACTTCAGCCGCGCCCGCCAAGCCCCGCATTCCGAACGTCCTCGCCGGACGCTACGCCTCCGCCGAGCTCGCCACGCTCTGGTCGCCCGAGCAGAAGGTGAAGCTGGAACGGCAGCTCTGGCTCGCCGTGCTGCGGGCCCAGAAGGACCTCGGGATCGAGGTGCCGGACGCGGCGATCGCCGACTACGAGCGGGTCCTCGACACCGTGGACCTGGCCTCCATCGCCGAGCGCGAGAAGGTCACCCGGCACGACGTGAAGGCACGGATCGAGGAGTTCAACGCCCTCGCCGGGCACGAGCACGTGCACAAGGGCATGACCTCCCGGGACCTGACGGAGAACGTCGAGCAGCTCCAGATCCGGCTCTCCCTCGAGCTGATGCGCGACCGTACGACGGCCGTCCTCGCCCGCCTGGGCAAGCTGGCCGGCGAGTACGCCGAGCTGGTCATGGCCGGCCGCTCGCACAACGTGGCCGCGCAGGCCACCACCCTCGGCAAGCGCTTCGCGACCGGTGCCGACGAGCTGCTGGTCGCCCACGGCCGGGTGGAGGAGCTGCTCGGGCGCTACCCGCTGCGTGGCATCAAGGGCCCGGTGGGCACCGCGCAGGACATGCTGGACCTGCTGGGCGGCGACGCGGCGAAGCTCGCCGAGCTGGAGACCCGGATCGCCCGCCACCTCGGCTTCTCGCAGGCGTTCACCTCCGTCGGCCAGGTCTACCCGCGCTCGCTGGACTACGAGGTCGTGACCGCGCTCGTCCAGCTGGCCGCCGCCCCCTCCTCCCTGGCCAAGACCATCCGCCTGATGGCCGGGCACGAGCTGGTCACCGAGGGCTTCAAGCCGGGGCAGGTCGGCTCCTCGGCGATGCCGCACAAGATGAACACGCGGTCCTGCGAGCGCGTCAACGGCCTCATGGTGATCCTGCGCGGTTACGCCTCGATGACCGGCGAGCTGGCCGGCGACCAGTGGAACGAGGGCGACGTGTCCTGCTCGGTGGTGCGCCGGGTGGCCCTGCCGGACGCCTTCTTCGCGCTCGACGGACTCCTGGAGACCTTCCTGACAGTCCTCGACGAGTTCGGTGCGTTCCCCGCCGTCATCGCCCGCGAGCTGGACCGTTACCTCCCGTTCCTCGCCACCACCAAGGTGCTGATGGGCGCGGTGCGCGCGGGCGTCGGCCGTGAGGTCGCGCATGAGGCGATCAAGGAGAACGCCGTCGCCACCGCGCTCGCGATGCGGGAGCAGGGCGCCGAGCGCAACGACCTGCTCGACAAGCTCGCCGCCGACGAGCGGCTGCCGCTGGACCGCGAACAGCTGGCCGCGCTGATGGCCGACAAGCTGTCCTTCACGGGCGCGGCCGCCGACCAGGTCGGTGTCGTCGTCGGCCGGATCGAGGAGATCGTCAAGCAGCACCCGGAGGCCGCCGGCTACACCCCCGGAGCCATCCTCTGACCGGCCGTCCCCCTCGCTTCACAGCGGCGGAACTGGAGGCCGCCCGCGACCGTCTCGTCCCGGACGTGCTCGCGGACGGCCTCCACGTCCTGTTCTGCGGGATCAACCCCGGCCTGATGACAGCGGCCACCGGCCACCACTTCGCCCGCCCCGGCAACCGCTTCTGGCCGGTCCTGCACCTGTCCGGCTTCACCCCGCGGCTGCTGAAACCCGCCGAGCAGGGCGAGTTGCTGTCGTACGGGCTCGGCATCACGAACGTGGTGGCGCGGGCGACCGCGCGCGCCGACGAGCTGACCGCCGAGGAGTACGCGGAGGGCGGCCGCCTGCTGACCGCCAAGGTGACGCGGGTGCGGCCGAGGTGGCTGGCGGTGGTCGGCGTGACGGCCTACCGGGCCGCCTTCGACGACCGCAGGGCCCGGGTGGGGCCGCAGGAGCGGACGATCGGGGACACACGGGTGTGGGTCCTGCCGAACCCGAGCGGCCTGAACGCGCACTGGACGGCGGCGGCGATGGCGGAGGAGTTCGGGCGGCTGCGGGTGGCGGCGGGGGGTCAGCGGGTACTGCCACGGTTCGTCGTGCCCCGCTGATCGCGGATCTCGGGCAGATCGGAGGCGTCCGGCACTCGCCGGGGTCCTCGGCGCCGAAGTACGATCCGGCCAACGTGCAGGGTTAGCTGGGAGGACGGACGTTGGCGGGGTTGACCGGCGGTGATCCTTCTCTGTTGCGAAGGATCAATTCCGCGGTGGTGCTGCACGCGCTGCGGGCCACGGACTGCGCGACGCTCACCGAGGTCACCCGGGTCACCGGGCTGTCCCGACCGACCGTCGAAGGGGTTGTCGAGGGGCTCATCGAGGCCGGTCTGGTCGTCGAGAAGGCGGCCGAGGAGGGCGCCACCCGGCGCCAGGGGCGGCCGGCGCGGCGGTTCCGGTTCCGGGCCGAGGCCGGGCATCTGCTGGGCCTGGAGATCGGCCCGCACCGCGTCGCCGCGCTCCTGTCCGACCTGGACGGCCGGGTGCTGGGGGCGCAGGCCAAGGACGTCGAGGAGACGGCCGACGCGGACGAGCGGCTGGAGCGGCTGCGCACCGCCGTCGCCGAGCTGCTGCGCCGGGCCGGGGTGGCGCGCAGCTCACTGCGGGCCGTCGGGGTCGGCACCCCCGGCATCGTCGAGGCGGACGGCCGGGTGCGGCTGGGCACCGCGCTGCCCCAGTGGACGGGGCTGCGCCTCGGCGAGCGGCTGAGCCGGTCCTTCAAATGTCCCGTGCTGGTGGAGAACGACGCCAACGCGGCGGCGGTGGCCGAGCACTGGAAGGGCGCCGCCACCGAGTCGGACGACGTGGTGATGGTGCTGGCCGGGCTGAGTCCGGGCGCCGGTTCACTGATCGGCGGACGGCTGCACCGGGGGTACGGCGGGGCGGCCGGGGAGATCGGCGCGCTGCATCTGCTGGGCCGGGAGGTGACTCCCGAGACGCTGCTGTCGACCACCGACGAGCCGCTGCATCCGCTGGACGAGCAGGCGGTCGCCGAGGTGTTCGCGCTGGCCCGCAAGGGGGACGGGCGGGCCCGGGCCGCCGTCGACCGGTTCATCCAGCGCCTGGTCCACGACGTGGCCGCGCTGGTGCTGGCGCTGGACCCGGAGCTGGTGGTGATCGGCGGCTGGGCGGCGGGCCTGGACGGCGTTCTGGAGCCGCTGCGCCGTGAACTCGCCCGGTACTGTCTGCGACCGCCCCGGGTGGCTCTCTCCCTGCTCGGTGAGGCGGCGGTGGCGACGGGCGCGCTGCGGCTCGCCCTCGATCACGTGGAGGAGCAGCTGTTCGCGGTGGACGGGACGGTCACCGCCCGCCGCTGAGCGGCCGCTCCGGGAAACGCGTCGCGCCCCGGTGGAGATCCGGGGCGCCCGCCGGTCGTGCGGCGTGCTGGCGAGGGCCTGCCGTCTGGATCATGCCGACGTAGCGGGGCGCGGCACGCACCCCCCAGCGGCGATGCCGTCGGTTGCCGACGGCCCGCAGCCCTCGGCCGGAAGGTGCCCCCACCGCTCCCCCACGTTCGGACAAGCGCGCGCGGGGACGCCCCCACCGCCCCCCCCTCGGGTCGGCCGGCAAGGCACCGTGAGCCAGGCCGGCCCGGTCCGGACGACAGGCCCTGCTAGGAGGCCTGCCGCTCGGGGCCGTGGTGGATCTCCACGCCCCCGGTGTCGCCGAAGGTCAGCCGGCAGGTGTCCGCGCGGTAGGTGGCGACGGAGAGCGCGGCGGTGCGGCCGGCGGCGAGGAAACGGGTGGTGACGACGAGCACCGGGGCGCCGGGGAGACGGTCCAGTTCCTTGGCGTCGTCCGCGCGGGCCGAGCCGAGCTCCACGGCGCGGTCCTGGCCCTCCAGCTCCAGGCGGTGCAGCTCACGCAGGACCGCACGCACGCAGGGCGCTCCGGACGGCGCGTCGATCGCCGTCAGTTCGGGGACCGAGGCCGCCGGGACGTAGAGCAGCTCGGCGGCGACGGGCTGGCCGTGCGAGACGCGGGAGCGGCGCACGATGTGCACGGGCTCCTCCGCGCCGGTCTCCAGGGCGGCCGCGACGGCGGCGGGCGGCACCGCGAGGGTGCAGTCGATGGGCTGCCAGGCGTCCCCGGGGGCGCCCGGCCAGGCGTCCTGGTCGGTGCCGACCGCCACGCCCATGCGCGGGGGCGCGACCGTCGTACCGACACCGCGGCGGCGCTGCAGCCTGCCCTCCAGTTCGAGCTGTTCGAGGGCCTGGCGGAGGGTGGCTCGGGCCACGCCGAAGCGGGCGGCGAGGTCGCGCTCGTTGGGCAGGATCTCACCGACCGAGAACTCCGAGTCCAGTGCCTCACTGAGCACGGTCTTGAGATGCCAGTACTTCGGTTCCGGCACCGATTCCAGCTGCGTGGTCCCCACCCTGTCCTCCGCAATCGCCGTGGTCCGGCGGCGTTTTAGCGCCCTTGTTTATTAAAGGTTGTTGTACTTATCTGCGACCATAGGGCGGCGCACACCCTTGGTCAAGACCAATCCTCGATCCCTTGGCTGACGCATAGAAAGCGGTGCCACACACCGTTCACGAGGCGTTCGCGCCAGGGCGTTTTCGTGACATGCCGGCAAAGCTCCGGCCGCACGGCGGAAGCCGCCCGGAGCGGGGTGGATCGACGGCCGGGGAGGGGCCGGTCCGCCGACGCGAACGGTGCGGGCACGCCGCCGGGAGATGCGAATAACGGTGCGTGCGCGCCGCGGGGAGATGCGGGCGGGCGGCCGGGAGGTGCGGGGCGGGCCGTCAGGCCGCCGGGCCGGGCCGTGGGTGATCCCGCCGCCGCTCACGGACAGCGGCCGGGCGGCGATCGCCGCACTCGTCCGTATTCGACACATTTATTCTCATCCGGGTAAATCATCCCCTCCTCCACCCGCCCGGCCGAGAATGATCCGCGACCGCCCGCGGCCGGCGTGGCTTCCCGATTTCAACCCGGGGTCACACAGGGTGCGTTGGCGGAGCGCGCCGGCGTGCGACACACCCCACGGGGGACTACCCGCGAGTAGCAATTGCTGACAAGCTGTCTACGGCGTCCGCCGAAGTCCCAGACGAGGAGCCCCCATGTCCGCCACCGTCTCCTTCAAAGTGCAGGCCGCGCACGGCCGGCAGGATGTGACCGTCTCGTACGCGCGCGTGGGCCGCGGCGAGCCGCTGGTCCTCATCCACGGGATAGGGCATCACCGGCAGGCCTGGGACCCCGTGGTGGACATCCTCGCGACCGAGCGGGATGTGATCGCCGTGGATCTGCCCGGCTTCGGCGCCTCCCCGGCCCTTCCCGACGGCCTCGCCTACGACCTGCCGACCACCAACGCCGTGCTCGGCGCCCTGTTCGAGGCCCTGGAGCTGGACAGGCCGCACGTGGCCGGCAACTCGCTCGGCGGGCTGCTGGCGCTGGAACTGGGCCGCGAGAAGCTCGTGAGGTCTGTCACCGCCCTCTCCCCCGCCGGGTTCTGGTCACAGGCCGAGCGGCGCTACGCCTTCGGCGTGCTCGTCGCCATGCGGCGGATCGCGGAGCGGCTGCCGCTCCCGCTGATCGAGGGGCTGTCCCGGTCGGCCGCCGGCCGGGCGGCCCTGACCAGCACCATCTACGCCCGCCCGGCCCGCCGGTCACCCGAGGCCGTGGTCGCGGAGACACTGGCCCTCGCCCAAGCCAGCGGATTCGCCGAGACCCTGCGGGCGGGTGCCGCGGTCCAGTTCACCGACGACGTCCCCGGTGTCCCGGTCACCGTGGGCTGGGGTACCCGGGACATGCTGCTGGTGCGCCGTCAGGGGGTCCGGGCCAAGCAGATCATCCCCAAGGCCCGGCTGGTGCGGCTGCCCGGCTGCGGACACTGCCCGATGAACGACGACCCTGCGCTGGTCGCCCGCGTCATCCTCGACGGCAGCCGCTGACGGACGGCCGAGCGTCTGGTGGGCGCCGGCCGGAGCCCAGGGCGACCCCGGTGCCCACCAGGATGCCGCCGCCGGCCTGGGCCGGGCCGGGCCGGGCCGTCGGAGCCCGTTCCGAGGAGTGGGGCGGTGCACACGGCTGTGAGCGGGATGAGCCCGGTGAAAAGCGTCGCGCGCTCCGTGCCGGCCCGCTGCACGCCCATGTACCAGCGTACGAAAGCGACGACGGTGACCACGGCCGCCTGCCACAGCAGCGCGGCCGTCTCCGTGGCGTCGGGGCGGCGCAGCCACGCCCCGCCGTCGAGCGCGCCCCCGGTCACCGCCCCGGCCACCGCCGCCTCGGCCGCGGCGACGGCGACGGCGCACACGGTGGCGGCGCACACGGTGGCGGTCGCACACGGTGGCGGTCGCAGCCGGGGCCCGAGCGCCCGCAGCACCGGCCCCCGAAGGGTCGACGTCCGCGGGGCCGGCAGTTGTTCACTCGCGGTTTGCGTGCGCGCTGCGGCGCACCAGTAGTTGTGGCTGTGCACAACTGGCCGGATCCCGTTCTGGAGGCCCTTCCATGTCCCTTTCGTTCCCCGGCCGCCGCAGCGTGCTGCGCGGCTCGCTCGCCGCGTCGGCGGCCCTGACCCTGCCCACGGCGCTCGGTTCGGCGCCGGCGTTCGCACTGTCCGGACGTCCACGGGCGGACTGGGGCGTACAGGCGGGCGACGTGACCGCCGACTCCGGCCTGGTGTGGGTCCGTTCGGACCGGCCGGCCCGGATGATCGTGGAGACCTCGGCCACCGAGTCGTTCCGCAACCCCCGCAGATGGCGCGGCCCGCTGCTCGGCGCGGACAGCGACTTCACCGGCACCACGCGGCTGCGCGGACTGCCGTCCGGCGAGCAGATCCACTACCGCGTGCTGCTGGCGGACCCCGACGACCCGCGCCGTACCGGCGAACCGGTCACCGGCACCTTCCGCACCGCGTCCACGCGGCGGCGGCAGGGGGCGAAGTTCGTGTGGTCCGGCGACCTGGCGGGCCAGGGCTGGGGCATCAACGAGTCCATCGGCGGCTACCGCATCTTCGACGCGATGGCCAGGCTGGACCCGGACTTCTTCCTGTGCAGCGGTGACAACATCTACGCCGACGGCGTGATCTCGGCGACCCAGGCGCTGCCCGACGGCAGCCTGTACCGCAACGTGACCTCCGAGGCGAAGTCGCATGTCGCCGTCACGCTGGACGACTTCCGCGGCAACTTCCGCTACAACCTGCTGGACCAGGCGCTGCGCCGGTTCAACGCCCAGGTGCCGAACGTGATCCAGTGGGACGACCACGAGGTGCGCAACAACTGGTACCCGGGCGAGGTCATCGGCACCGGCACCGCCTACCCGGCCGGTACCAGGCTGGACGACATGGCGCTGCGCTCCCGGCAGGCGTTCTCGGAGTACTTCCCGATCTCGACGATCAGCGGCCGCCCGGACGGCCGGATCTACCGCGTCCACCACCACGGCCCGCTTCTCGACGTGTTCGTGCTGGACATGCGGACGTACCGGGACGCCAACTCGCCCGACGACCAGAAGGTCGACCCGCAGGGCATCCTCGGCGCCGAGCAACTGGAGTGGCTCAAGCGCGAGCTGTCCCGGTCGCGCGCGGTGTGGAAGGTGATCGCCGCGGACATGCCGCTCGGGCTGGTCGTGCCCGACTCGGTCGAGGGCAAGCCGAACTTCGAGGCCGTCGCCCAGGGCGACCCGGGCGCGCCGCTCGGCCGTGAGCTTCAGATCGCGGAGCTGCTGCGGTACATCAAGCACCGCAGGATCACCGGCACGGTGTGGCTGACGGCCGACGTCCACCACACCTCGGCGCAGCACTACGATCCGTCGCGGGCCGCGTTCAAGGACTTCGCGCCGTTCTGGGAGTTCGTCTCGGGCCCGCTGAACGCCGGTGCGTTCCCGGCCAACGCGCTGGACGGCACGTTCGGACCCGACCGGGTGTTCGTCAAGGCGCCGACCGCCGCGAACGTGTCACCCGCCGAGGGCTACCAGTTCTTCGGCGAGGTCGACATCGACGGTGACAGCGGTGAGCTGACGGTACGTCTGCGCGAGTACGACGGCACCGTGCTGTTCACGCAGACGCTACAGCCGGGCCGGGTCGGCCAGTAACTCCCGTACGCTTTTCACAGGGCCGCGCCCCGGCGTCATCCCCCGGTGCGCGGCCCTGCCGCGTCTTCCGGCAGGGCTCCTTCCGCATTTCGAACCGGCCCGTCGGCTGCGGGAGGCACTGAGCGTGGCGGCAACTGTAGAAAACGGAACAAAATGCGCGTAAGCATGCTTTACCCATCGGTCACAGAGCGTTTGTGATCACGCAACACCGTTGCTTCACAGTGGCTGCATGAATCGAGACATGTCTGATGTGACACGCAGGCGGAACGGACGCCCCGTGCACCACTGGCGACGCGACGTCGTCGAACTCGCCGCCCTGTTCACGGCCGTCGCGGTGGCGGACGCGGTGGCCAACCTGGTCGGTCACGGGCCCGGCGGTCCGGCGCTGCTGGTGATTTCGGCACTGGTGCTGGCGGCGACCGCGGGCTTCCACGTCTGGTGGGCGAGGCGCCCAGGTCACGCACCGCCGGTGACGGATACCGATACCGGCGCCCGGCAGGCCGGGCCCGGCGCGGACACCTCGGAGGCCGAAGACCTCGGCAGCACGCTGTGGCGGCTGCGGACGACGGTGCGGGACGAGCCGGGTTCGCTGGCCGCGCTGTGCGCCGCGCTCGCCGGGCACCGGGTGGACATCCTGAGCCTGCAGACGCATCCGCTGGCCGCCGGCACGGTGGACGAGTTCCTGCTGCGGGCCCCGGGCGCGCTGATCGCCGGCGAGATCACGCGGGCGGTCGCGCTGGCCGGGGGCACGGACACCTGGATCGAGCGGGCCGACGCCCACGATCTGGTGGACGCGCCCACCCGGGTCCTGGGCCTGGCCACTCGCACCGCCCTGGACGCGGCGGAACTTCCGCTGGCCCTGCGGCAGTTGTTGGGGAGGTGCACGATCCGCTCGCTCCCCGCCCACCCGGTCGGCGGGGCCCGGAGCCCCGAGACGGTTCCCGTCGAGGGGGCGCTGGAGGACACCGTGATGCGGCTGCGCGCGCCGGAGGGGGGAGTGATCACCGTGGAGCGGCCGTATCTCCCGTTCACGCCGACCGAGTTCGCGCGGGCGCGGGCGCTGGTGGAGCTGGACGCCCGGCTCGGGCCGTCACTCCCCGCGCATCGCGCTCGCGCACTGGAAGGACGCCGTCAGACCGATCGACGTCGAACTCACCATCGACGAAACGGT
>NZ_JBFBJL010000102.1:0-25285 GCF_040686075.1 Streptomyces sp. NPDC086519 | reverse complement strand
GAAGCGGGGCGCGCTGCACTCCGTCAAGGACTCCGACTTCTCGCAGGCGGCGGCCCCCTCGCACCGGTCATGTTCCGGCAGGACCGCTGCGAGGCGGGATCCTAGCCTCGGGAGTGGACATGCCGGGTCGCCGGTGCCGCGGTCATGCGTCCGGCCTGAGGCGGAGATTCCTGCGGGTGACCCGGTCGCGGTGGACCGTCGTCCTCCGGGTCAGCTCCGCGTAACCGGACGCCGTGACCCGGAGGGTGTGCGGGCCCGGGTCCGCCGAGAACAGGGTGTAGAAACCGTCCCCGACGGCCGGGTCCTCCGGTGTGGCCGTGGTGAGGGCGGTTTCGTCCGGGTCCGCGGTGTCGCCGACCGTGGCGCCGACCACGCCGGCGCGGCTCCTGGCGTCCCGTACCGTGCCGACGATCAGGCCGCCGGGGGTGGGCACGAGGACGCGGGTCTGGACGTCCACGTCGTCGAGCGACCAGAAGTAGCCCCAGTCGGCGACGAAGTGGAAGCGCAGCCGCACGGTCTTGTGCCCTGCGAACTGCCGCAGCGGGACGTGCTCGGTCAGGCGCTGCGCGGAGTCGCTGATCTTCGGCCCGGTCCAGACGTTCTCCCAGGTGGCGCCGGAGTCCGTGCTGGCGTCCACGGTCATGTGCTGCTGGTTGGGGTTGTACAGGTACGCGGTCTTGAAGGTCAGTTCCGCCGACTGCGCGGCGGACAGGTCGTACTCGGGGCTGATGAGCTGGCTGTCCTGATGCGGTCCGATCGGCCCGTTGTCGCTCTCGACGACGGCGAACGCGCCGTCGCCGCCGGTGGAGTTGCCGCGCTGGGTCGGGTCGTCGAACTCCCAGCCGTTACCGGTACCGGCCGCGTTCAGCACGCTCCAGCCCTGGGGCGCGGCCGCGGTGGAGTCGAACGTCTCGGTTCGGTCGGCGAGTTCGAGCCGGTAGCCGACGGCAGTGGCCGTGTCGGGATCCGCGGTCAGCGCCACGTCCTCGGTGACGGTCTTGTTGTGGACCATCACCTTCCGTGCCAGGGGTTCGTATCCCGGCAGGGCGGCGGTGACGTTCAGCGTGTAGTCGCTCCCCTTCGGCAGGGCCATGTCGTATGCGCCGGTGACCGGGTCGGTCCAGACCGGGGCTTCGGGAGAGCCGCTGACGGTGAGTCGTGCGTAGAGCGGCCAGCCGTGTCCCGACCCGTCTTCGACGGTGCCGTGGACACGTTCGCGGGGGATGGCGGAGAGTCCGAAGTCGCGGGTGAGGGCCTGGCCGTCGGCGATGTCGAGGGTGACGGGCGCGGTTGTCGTGTAGCCGAAGGCCTTCACCGTCAGGTCCTCGACCGTGCCCGCGGGAAGGTCAAGCGTGTACGCCCCGTGTGTGTCGGTCGTGGCGATGTCCGGCCCGGACCCGACGGTCGCGTGGGCGACCGGCTTGCCGGTGGCCGCGTCCTTGACCGTCCCGGAGAGGGTGCCGTGCGGTCCGCTGCGGAAGGCGGCCAGGCCGGCCGGGGGCCCAGGCCGGTCGGACCGTCGTAGCCGGTCCCGGCGTTGCACAGGTACGTGACGGAGCAGGTTCCGTTCGACCCGGTGGTGATGTCGTTGAGACCGGCGCCGTTCGCGGCGTAGGGACAGGAGTTGGGGTGGGTGCCGGGGCGCGGGGGCCCGGCCAGCGCGTAGACGGAGGCGATCAGCGGTGTCGCGACGCTGGTGCCGCCGTAGCGTTGCCAGCCCTTGCCCTGTGAGCCGTAGGTCAGGTAGACAGCAACGTTGTCAGCGACGGCCGAGACGTCGGCGACGCTTCGGCCGGCGCAGCCGGTGTCCTGCTGGAAGTCCGGCTTCGTCTGGTTAGAGGCGCACCCGGAGCCCGGCCCGTAGGAGTCCCTGACCCAGACGGTCTCGGACCAGCCGCGGGCGCTGTCCGGGTCGGCCGTCAGGGTGGTGCCGCCGACCGCGGTGACGGATGATTCAGGGTCGCCCTTACTCGTTCGAGTCCGGTGCTTCCAGCCGCAGCCAGCCTCGTTCGGCCGCCCGGAGGGCGATCTGGAAGCGCGTTCTCGCGCCCAGTGCGCTGCCGGCCTCGCTCACGTGCTTCTGCACGGTGCGGCGGCTGATGTCGAGTACCCGGGCTATGGCATCGTCCTTCATCCCGGTCGCCATCAGGTCGAGGATCGCCTGGGTGCGTTCGTCGATACGCGTCGTCTCCCGGGTCGGGCGGGGGGGGCGGGCCAGTCCTGCCGGCTCTCCAGCGACACCGGCACCGCATGCTTCCAGATGGCCTCGAACAGCGCGGCAAGTGCGTTGACGAGGGCCGGTGAGTGGACCTCGAGTGATCCTGCCGAAGGGCGGTCCTCGTGCAGGGGCAGGAGGGCGGCGGTCCGGTCGAAGAGGACCAGTTTGACGGGAAGCCGGGAGCTGAGCCGGAACTCGCCGCCGCTGGCGCTGCCCCGCAGCGCCGTCTCCAGTGACACCGTGTCCGTGAAGCCCTCGGTGTCGTAGACCGACCGCAGCCGCAGTCCCTGGCGGAACCCCGGCTGTGCGGCGTCCCCATGACCGGGGGCGCCCGCGGGCCGGGTCACATAGGGCGGCTTGGCCAGGTGCAGTACTTCACGGATGCTGCCCTTGAGGAGATGCGCGTACCGCGCGGCGACCTCCTCGCTGTCGTCCAGGACCGCCACCAGGTGCGAGGCCTGCGGGCGGGCCGCCTCGTCGTAGATCTCGTGCAGCTGCTCCATGTACAGCTCGGCGCGGGCCAGTTCAGCGCGCCTGCGGGCCAGCAGGGAGCCCAGGGAGGCTCGTGGCGGGCCGGCCTTCCACCGCGGGGGCCGGCCGGCGACGGGGGATGACCAGGAGTGCGTCCTCCAGGGACCGCAGTGCCGTCTCGACGTCTTCAAGCGGAGCGCCCACCGCGGCCGCCACGGTGAGGGAAGAGGCGTTGGCGTGGCCCACCAGGTACTCCAGGACGCGGCCGCCGAGCGCGTCCAGCCCGGTTCCGGCCCAGGGGTTGTCCGACGTCACATCCATGCGGCCTGACACTCCTGCTGTAGTGCGCGTCGGGGGCGAACGTGTCTCTGCCGTGTCTCCGCGTCACCGCCTCCGGGACGCAGCGCATGTGGGCAGTTGCACGAATCCGCGACGGGCGGATCTTGTCCCAGATGACGTGACACCGTCAAGGTGGGCACACTCCCACCAGTCCCGAAGACGCGGCTGGCCCTGCGCATCATTTGCCGGTCCCACCATTCAAGTCGAGGGAATCCTTTGACACATCACCCGTCCGGAAGACGGCGCCGTCTCCTTGTGCTCGCGGCCGCCCTCCTGGTCACCGCGGCGACCCCGCACGTGGCCTACTCCGCCGACACCTCACCGGCCGACAGCACGCCCGGCACCACCCGCGCCGCTGACAACGTTGCCCCCTCGGTCGTCACCCTCATCACCGGCGACAAGGTGACCGTGGGTCCCGGCGCGGGCGACGGCCCCGGCACGCTCACCGTCCAGGGCCCCGACGGCGAGCCCACCGGCGCCCGTGTGCTGACCGTGGGCGGCGACACCTACGTCTATCCCGACTCCGCCCGCCCCTACCTGGCGTCCGGCGCCCTGGACTCCCGGCTCTTCGACATCTCCCGTCTCGTGGCCGACGGCTACGACGACGCTGCGCTCAAGCACCTGCCCCTCATCGTCACCTACGACGGCGCGGCGGCATCCGGCTCCACCTTGCGCAGGCGCGCCGTCGCCATGCCGGGCGACGTCACCGACGTACGTCCCCTCACCAGTGTCAACGGGGTGGCCTTCGCCGCCGACCGCGACGACACCGACGCGCTGTGGAGCGCGCTGACCGGCACGGAGTCCGACTCAGGCACGGGGTCCGGCTCCGGCACGGCGTCCGGCTCCGGGTCCGGCGCGGCGAAGGCGTCGGGCACCGGTGCCGGCGCGGCCTTCCAGGGGGGCGTCGGCAAGGTCTGGCTCGACGGCCGCGCCGAGGCCACCCTCAGCGACTCGGTCGCCCAGATCGGCGCCCCCGAGGTCTGGGCGGGCGGCAACACCGGGGACGGCGTCGACGTGGCGGTCCTCGACACCGGCTACGACCCGGGCCACCCCGACCTGAAGGACGCGGTCAAGGACAGCGAGAGCTTCGTCCCCGGCGAGGACGTCACCGACCGCAACGGCCACGGCACGCACGTCGCCTCCACCATCGCCGGCAGCGGCGCCGCCTCGGACGGCAAGGAGAAGGGCGTCGCACCCGGCGTCGACCTGCACGTCGGCAAGGTCCTCTCCGACGAGGGCTACGGCTACGACTCCTGGATCCTGGCGGGCATGGAGTGGGCCGCCCGCGACGTCCACGCCCGGGTCATCAGCATGAGCCTGGGCAGCAGCGAGAACGCCGACGGTGACACCGTGCTCGCCCGCGCCGTGAACGAGCTGAGCGCCGAGACCGGCGCCCTGTTCACCATCGCCGCCGGCAACGACGGTCCGGGTGCCCAGACCGTCCGGTCGCCCGGCACCGCCGACGCCGCCCTCACCGTCGGCGCGGTCGACTCCACCGACGCCATCGCCGACTTCTCCAGCCGCGGCCCCCGCTACGGCGACGACGCCCTCAAGCCCGAGATCACGGCGCCCGGCGTCGGCATCCTGGCCGCCCGGTCGCAGTACGTCAGCGACGGCTCCGGCTACTACATCAGCCACAGCGGCACCTCCATGGCGACCCCGCACGTGGCCGGCGTGGCCGCGCTGGTCGCCGCCGCGCACCCCGGCTGGACCGGCAGCCGCATCAAGGACGCCCTGATCAGCACCGCCGAGCCCACCCCCACCATCAGCGCGGACGACGGCGGCAACGGCCGGGTGGCGGCCGCCGCGGCGACGGCCACGCTCACTGCCACCGGCAAGATCGACGCCGGCATCCACTCGCCCAGCACGGACCAGGGCACCGTCCGGTCCACGGCGACCTGGACCAACACCGGCGACCAGGCCGTCACCGTGGACCTCGCCGTGGACGCCCCCGGCGTTCCCGACGGCGTCTTCACCGTCTCCCCCGGCCGCGTCGAGGTCCCCGCGCACGGCACCGCGACCGCCACTGTCAGCACCGACCTGGACAAGGCGGGCGCCCTCCAGCGCTGGACCGGACGGCTGACGGCGTCCGCCGAGGGGACCACGCTGACCCGCACCCTGCTCGGCGTCAGCACCCGCCAGCAGCTGTTCCACGTCCGCACCAAGGTCACCGGCCGCTCCGGCGAGGCCACGGACGGCGTCCTCACCTTCTACCGCAAGGGCGACGAGTACGCGGGCACCTACCTCTACGGAGGCGGCGAGTCCGACGAACTGCTGCCGCCCGGCCTCTACACCGTCTACGCCGACTTCCGGGTGGCGGGCACGCACGGCCCCGCCTCGGCCGGATACGCCCGCATGGTCATCCCGCAGGTGAAGGTGACCGGCACCACCGACCTGGTGCTGGACGGCACGAAGCTCAAGGAGGTCAAGGAGGTCACGCCGAAGAAGACCGAGAACTTCACGCGGCGCCTCGACTACTACCGCGAGTTCCAGGACGGCTCCTCGGTCGCCGACAGCTCGCTGATCGGCGACGGCTACGACAGCATCTGGACGGCGCCCACGGCCGCGCCCGGTGACGGCGAGCAGTACCTCACCGTCCGCTGGCGCGACCAGGAGCCGCTGCTGTCGGCGGCCTCCGGCGGGCAGGACTTCGACGACCTGTGGATCATGCCCGGCTCCGCGAAGCTGCCCGAGGGCGACTACGCCCTCGACGTGATCCACCCGGGCGACGGTCTCGCGGAGGACTACGAGGGCATCGACGCGTCCGGCAAGGCCGCGGTGGTGCGCTGGGACTCCGCCGACGAGGACACGGCGGACGACCAGATCAGGGCCGCGCAGGCCGCGGGTGTGAAGCTGCTGCTGTTCGTCAACGACCTCGACGGGCGACTGCGCGAGCCCATCATCAAGTCCTCCATCGAGGTGGTGGGCCTGTCCCGCACGGAGGGCGACAAGCTCATGGCGAGCGTGGACGCGAGCCCGACGGGCAGCGTGCCGCTGCGGGCCGTCTCCCGCCCCGACACGGACTACCTGTACGACCTGGTCCGCACCTGGCAGGGCCGCATACCCGCCAACCCCGTCTACGCGCCCACGACCGGACAACTGGCCCGGGTGGAGACCTCCTTCCACAACCCGACCGGCCGTGAGGTGTACGAGAACCGCTACGACGTCCACCCCTGGACCGCGTACCAGGTCGGCACCAACCGGCTGAGCACGGCGGGCGCGCACCGCACCGACTACGTCAGCGCCGACAGCGCGTTCTCGTGGACCGAGGAGGGCGAGCTCCAGTCCCTGTCCTACAGCGCGTCCGGATCCGTCACCTACCGGGCGGGCCGCACCACGGACGTGGAGTGGTTCGGGCCCGTGGTGCGGCCCCGCATCAACGACAGCGTCCAGCCGCCCGTGCGCACCGGCGACGAGGTGGACGTCGTCATCCCGTCCTGGGGCGACTCCGGCGGCAGCCACGCCAACTACGTCGCCTTCGGCAGCTCCGGCACCACCCAGGAGACCTCGCTGTACCGGGGCGACACCCTGCTCGCCGAGGGCGGCGCCGGGGTGAGCGCGACCGTACCGGCGCGGAAGGGCACCTACCGTCTGGTGCACACGGCGACCCGTACCGCCTCGGCCGCCTTCCCGTATTCGACCGCCACGCGCACCGAGTGGACGTTCACCTCCGCGGCGCCCAGGAACGCCGACGGCAGCGAGCAACTCCCGCTCGTCCAGGTGGACTACGCCCTGCCGACGTCCGACGACGGCAGGGCAGCCGGCGACGCCGCGCTGCTCGTCACTCCGGTGCACCTGCGGGGCGGCTCCGACGCGGCACTCAGCACCCGCAAGGTCGAACTGTCCTACGACGACGGCGCCACCTGGACGACGGCACGCCTCAGCGGCAGAGGCAACGGCAAGGTGAGCCTGCGTCTGCACGCGCCCGCCTCGGCGCGGTACCTCACGCTGCGCGTCCAGGCCGGGGACAGCCGCGGCAACACCGTGACGCAGACCGTCGTACGCGCCGCGGGACTCACCGGATGACCTCGACATGACCAAAGCCGCCCGGCGGTCCATATGACCACCGGGCGGCGGCCGTCTCCGCCGTCCCCGGCCAGTGGGCTGGGTATCGGCGAGGCCGACCCGCGCAGGCCGGCCCCCGGGACGCCGTCATCGGACTTCGTCAGCGGCGGCGACCGGCCGACGTCCCACCCGCGGAGGTCGTCGATGGTCCGGGCAATCTCCAGCTTGGCGTCGGGGATGAGGGACGCCGATTCGGCAGCCGTCGGAACCGGGGGGGGTGTCGGGTCGTCCACCCGGGGCAGGCGCAGCCGGGCGATGGACTCGCGTGGCGGCAGATCTGAAGCGCCCGCCCCGCGCAGGAGCGCGGACAGCAGCCGTTCGTCGACGTCGACCGGCAGAGGCAGACCGGGCGCACCTGTCGTTCCAGTTCAGGACGCTGCCGCCCTTGATGAAGGTCACCTTCCTGAGGTCCCCGGCGGAACTCCCGGCGGGGAACACCACGTAGGAGCCTCCATAATTGGTGTCCTCGTAGAAGCACATCTTGACGGGAACCGGATTGATCGACGAGATCGCATCGTTCCAGGAGCCGACGCCGACGACACTCGTCTTCAGATTAGAAGTCGTGGTGGAAAAATTCACGCAATTGCTGTAGCTGATGCCCTTGCAGACACTTACGGCAGTGGCCGCGCCAGCGGAGCCTGGAACAGCGAGAGTGATACCAGCAGCCATGGCTCCGATTCCGGCCACAGCAGACAGCATCTTCTTGATCTTCATTCTTCTTCTTTCGGCACTCGGTCTGAAAATTGGGCGACGAGAGCCAGGTCGAGCAGCCCGCCTGACACGCCCTCGGGGATGCCACATCCGACTTGCAGAGTTGATTCTTCGCCACAGAGCGCCAGGCTGCATAGAATGACAACGCCTCAACCCAGAATCCCGGTGCCCCGATTCGAGGAGACACCCTCCGGCCGCGCTTCTACGGCATTGCCGCCGAGCGATCCATTGTCGTGCACCGGACCGCACCTGAGACCGAAAACGCCCGGATATGCCGCATCGGCGGTGAGTGGAAAAGGAATACCCGCAGCTGGTAGCGGTACCGCTGCCAGGCGCCGGTCGCGGACTCGGCGTGCACGTTGCCGAGTCCGCCGCGCTCCTCCTTGGCCCGCGCCGCTGCCTCGATCCGCACCGTGCGTTCGATCTCCAGACGGGCGGCGCGTTCGCGGGCCGTCGTGATGACGTCCTCGAAGTAGCCGGGCACGCCGGCGCCACCGACGAGCAGCACTCGGTCGACTTCACCGCCCGGTTGTCCGTCAGCTCCGACACCCCGTACTCCGTGCCCAGTCTCCCTGTGGAGATGCACGTCGCCCCGCCCAAGACCTGGGGCAAGATCACCGGCACCGTGCTGGGGGTCACCGCGGACGGCGGCACCGCGCCGATCGCCGGGGCCACCGTCCAGATCGACACCTGGGCCACGAGCTACACGCTGACGACGGACACCCACGGCGGGTACGCCCTGTGGCTCGACGTCCGCAACAACCCGCTCACCGTCATCGTCGCCAAGGACGGCTTCCAGCCGACCGTCGCGACGGTGAAGATCAAGAAGAAGTCCACCGTCACCGAGAACTTCACCCTCAAGAGAAAGTAGGACCGGCCGAAGGCCAGGGTGGGCCGACCCGGAACGGGGGTCGGCCGCCCTGGCTCCAGCCAACCCGTGGGCTGCCGCAGCCCACGGCGTCCTGCCAACCAAGCGATCAAGCAGGAGCGCACAACTTCACACACATGACATGTTCATGACTTACGTTCCCATCTGATCGTTTCCCTTCTGCCCAGGAAGGTCTGCGAGGACCCAGATGATCAAGGTAAAATTGCTCCATGCCCGACTGACGGCGCTAACCGCCCTGTTCGGCATCCTGATGACACTGGTCTGGGCACTCCCCCAGTCCGCCACCGCCAAGGCCGCCACCGACACCGCCTCGACGGCCTCGACCGTGCCGACGCATCCCCTCTGCGCAAGACCCGACAAGCCCAACGAAATGGCCTGCTTCGCGGTCGCCCGCGACGATGTCCGGCAGACCGGCAAAGGCCTCCAACCCCTGCTGGCCCCCGCCGGGTTGGGCCCCGCCGACCTCCAGAGCGCCTACGACCTGCCGTCCGACGCGGCCGGAGCCGGGGCCACGGTGGCCATCGTCGACGCCTACGACAACCCGAACGCCGAGGCCGACCTGGCCGTCTACCGCTCCCAGTTCGGCCTGCCGCCCTGCACCACCGCGAACGGCTGCTTCCGCAAGACCGATCAGCGCGGCGGCACCGACTACCCACAGCCCGACGCGGGCTGGTCCGGCGAGATCGCCCTCGACCTCGACATGGTCAGCGCCACCTGCCCGCTCTGCCACATCCTGCTGGTCGAGGCGGACGACCCGTCCATCGACAACCTCGGCGAGACGGAGAACACGGCGGTCGCGCTCGGCGCCACGTACGTCTCCAACAGCTGGGGAGGGAGCGAGAGCGCGATCGGCGACCTGCCCGGCGACGCCTACTACAGGCACCCGGGCGTGGCGATCACCTTCAGCACCGGTGACCTCGGCTACGGCACCAGCTACCCGGCCTCGCTGCCGTACGTCACGGCGGTCGGCGGGACCTCGCTGAGCCGGGACAGCGGGTCGACCCGGGGCTGGACCGAGTCCGCGTGGACCGGCGCGGGCAGCGGCTGCTCGGCCTACTACCCCAAGCCGTCCTTCCAGACCGACCGGGGCTGCGCCGGCCGCGCCGTCGCGGACGTGTCGGCCGTCGCCGACCCGGCGACCGGGGTCAGCGTCTACAACACGTACGAGGACCGCGGCTGGGGCGTCTACGGCGGCACCAGCGCGTCGGCCCCGATCATCGCCGCCACCTACGCGCTCGCTGGAACGCCGGGCGCGAAGTCCTACCCCAACGCCTACCCGTACGCTCACACCGGCGCCCCCGACGACACGCTGAACGGCGCTCTGAACGATGTGACCTCCGGCACCAACGGCACCTGCGCCACCGCCGACCTGTGCACCGCAGGCCCCGGCTGGGACGGCCCCACCGGGCTCGGCACTCCGAACGGCACCGCCGCCTTCACCTCCGGCCCGTACGGCGAGCTGACCGGCAAGGTCACCGACCCCGACACCGGCGACCCGGTCGCCGGGGTGCGGATCACGGCCGGCGCGAACGCCACGACGACCGGCGCCGACGGCACGTACGACATGACGCTCCCGGCGGGCACATACGACGTGACGGCCGCGAAGTTCGGCTACGGCAGCGCCAGGTCGGCCGCCGTCGAGGTCGGCGACGGCGCGAGCGCGACCCGGGACTTCACCCTCACCGCCCAGCCCCTGGTCACCGTCAGCGGGCGGATCCGGGACGGCTCCGGGCACGGCTGGCCGCTCTCCGCGGGTATCCAGGTCACCGACGAGCCGTCCACCCGGACGTACACCGACCCGGCGACCGGCCGCTACACCCTCAAGCTGCCCGCCAACAGCACCTACACCCTCCAGGTCGATCCGGTCTACTCCGGCTACCAGGTCAGCACGTCCGACCTGACGGTGGGCGCCAAGGCCGGCCGCAAGGACTTCGACGTCCCGGTCGACGCCGCCGCCTGCGTGGCGCCCGGCTACCGGCAGAAGTTCAGCGAGGGCACCGAGACCTTCGACGGCACGGGGGCGCCCGACGGGTGGAGCGTCACCGGCAGCGGCCACACCTGGCGCTTCGACGACCCGGGCGAGCGCGGCAACCTCACCGGCGGCTCGGGCGACTTCGCCATCGCCGACAGCGGCTACTTCGCCGACGAGCAGCGCACCTCCCTGGTCTCCCCGGTCCTCGACCTGACCGGCGACGACACACCCGCGGTCCGCTTCGACACCTTCTACAGGAAGTTCTCCGACGCCTCCAAGGCCGACGTCGACCTCAGCGTCGACGGCGGCACGACCTGGTCCACGGTCTGGCACCGCGACACCGTCTCCGCCGGCCCCGGGACGGAGAGCATCGCCCTCCCGGCCGCGGCCGGGAAGTCCGCCGTCCGGGTGCGGTTCCGCTACACCGGCGACACCGCCTACTACTGGCAGGTCGACGACGTCGCCTTCGGCGGCATGACCTGCGCGCCGGTGCCGGGCGCGCTGCTGTACGGGACGGTGACGGACCGCAACACCGGCCGGCAGGTGAGCGGTGCGACGGTGAGCGGCAAGGCCGGCGCCACGGCGACCACCGCGGGCGACGGTACGTACGTACGCTTCGTGCCGCGGACGGGCCTCCAGCAGGTCGCCGTGAGCGCCGAGCACTACACCACGGCGACGAAGAAGGTAAGCGTCAAGGCTGACCACGCCACCCGCCTCGACGCGGTGCTGCGCGCCGGACGGCTGGCGATCAGCCCGACGGCGGTCGACAAGACCGTACGCAAGGGGAAGGCCACCACCGCCCAGATCACCCTGCGCAACACCGGCTCGGCCCCGCTCGCCGTCAGCCTCACCGAGCGGTCGGGGGACATCCCGACGGCAACGACAGCCGACGCCACGGCCCCGCAGTACGTCTCCGGCCACTACAGCCCCGACCGGCTGACGAAGGCGAAATCCACAGTCAAGGAAACGGCCAAGGCCACGACCACGGATGTGACCTCCACCGCCTCGGGCTGGACCTCCGTCACCGACTACCCCACCCCCGTCATGGACAACGCTGTCGCCACCGGCCCGGACGGCCGCGTCTACTCGGTCGGCGGCATCGACGGCACCTCCGTCCTGTCCGGCGGCTACGTCTACGATCCCGTCACCGCCGCCTGGACGGCGATCCCCGGCGGCCCCGCCACGCCCCGCGAGTCACCCCAGTCCGCCTTCCTGAACGGCAAGTTGTACGTCACCGGCGGCTGGACAGCGGACGGCGACACCGTGCCCACCACCGAGGTCTACGACCCGCAGCACCACACCTGGTCCACCGCCGCCCCAGCGCCCGCCGGGTACGGGGCAGCGGCCTCCGCCACGCTCGACGGCAAGTGGTACCTGGTCGGCGGCTGCGGATCGGGCTACTGCAGTGGCACCACCGCAGTGCGGGTCTACGACCCGGCCACCGACAGCTGGGCCGCCGCCACCCCCTACCCCGAGGCCGTCTCCTGGCTCGGCTGCGGCGCCGTCTCGGGCACCCTGTACTGCGCGGGCGGCATCACCTCGGTCGAGGGCACGCGGCACGGCTACGCGTACGACCCGGCCACCGCCGCCTGGACCCCGATCACCGACCTCCCCACCGACCTGTGGGCCTCGGCCGCCACCACCGCCGACGGCCGCTTCCTCCTCTCCGGCGGGGTCAGCGACCTCCTCTCCGCCGTCACCAGCGTCGGCTACGCCTACGACCCGGCCGCCCGCACCTGGACGGCCCTGCCCCCCACCGCCGCGCCCCTCTACCGGGCCGGCGGCGCCTGCGGGTTCTACCAGGTCGGCGGCGCGCCGAGCGTCTACGACGCCCGTGCGAACGTCGAGCGGCTGCCGGGCCTCGACAGCTGTGTCCCGGCAACCGACGTCCGCTGGCTCTCCGCCGCCCCCGTCACCCATACGCTCGCCCCGGGCCAGCGCCTGAGCGTCACCGTCCGGCTGGACGCAGGCGTGACCGCGGTGGACGTGGCCGGGACCTACACGGCCGCGCTCGCGGTCGGCACGGACACGCCGTACACGTACCCGGTCGTGCCGGTGCGGATGACCGTGCGGAACGGGTAGGTGAAGCCGAGACTGCCGACAGGAGGGTGCCGATCATCAGCATGCGGATCGCCGCCGGCCATCGGTGAACGGGGGTGCCGCTGACGCGGAAGGCGGCGCCCACCATCCCCTGCGGACGGGGCCGGCCCCGTCCGCAGGGGATGGGGAACGGGCTGCGCTGGAGGGGTGGGTCCGGCGCCGTTCGACTCCGCAGGCGTGGGCTCTGCGGTGCCGGATCATCCTGGCCTGTGCGACGCGCGCGTCGAACAAGGACGTTGCGGCTCAACTCGGTTCGACGCCGCATGCGGTGGGCCGGTTTGCTTAGTCAGTAAACATGGCCTCTGACGCGTAAATAGGTTCAGGTCAGGGGCTGTTTGGGCAGGGCTGGGTGCCCGGTGGTCGTCGAGGCCGCCGGGCACTTGGTCTGTGAGCGGTCAGGCTGCGCCTTCGATCGGGTTGAGGGTGACGGTGTAGCCGAGTTGGTTGAGGGCGGTGATCGCGCGGCGGGCGGCGCGTTCGGGGTCGCGCTGGGTGAAGTATGTGCCGCCGAGTTCGCGGTAGGGGACGTTGTCGGTGAGCATGTGCCAGATCGCGGTGATGATCGAGTGCTCGACGGCGACCAGTGCCTTGAGCGGGCCACGGCGGGCGGTCAGGCGCTTGTAACGGGCTTGTAGGTATGTGTCCTTGGTTCTGGCCGCACCGAAGGCGGCGAGTCTGAGGGCGCCCTTGAGGTAGGGGTTGCCGGGGCGGACCTTGGTGGTCTTGGTGCGGCCGGCTGATTCGTGGTGGCCGGGGCAGACGCCGGCCCAGGACGCCAGGTGCCCGGCCGAGGCGAACCGGCTCATGTCGCCGCCGGTCTCCGCGATGATTACTTCGGCGACGGCCTGGTTGATCCCGGGGACGGTGTCGAGCAGGTCGAGCGCGGGGCGAAAGGGGGCCATCGCCTCCTCGATCCGCTCGTCCAGTCGCCCGATGGCACCGGTGAGCTGGTCGTACTGGTCCAGATACAGCCGGGCCAGGAACGCATGGTGGTCACGGAAGCGGCCGGTCAGCGCCTCGGTGAGTTCGGGAATCTTGTTGCGGAGCTTGCGCCTGGCCAGGTCCGCGAGGATCTGCGGGTCGCGTTCACCGGTGATCAAAGCTTCCAGCATGGCCCGGCCGGAGACTCCCATGATGTCGGAGGCGACCGCGGCGAGCTTGATGCCGGTGTCCTCCAGCAGCTTCTCCAGCCGCTGGGCGATCTGCCCGCGTTCGCGGGTCATCTGGGTGCGGGCCCTCGTGAGGTCCCGCAGTTCGCGCACCGGCTGGTCGGGCACGAACGAGGGGCGGACCAGGCCGTGGGAGCCGAGCTGGGCCAGCCAGGCGGCATCGGAGACGTCCGTCTTGCGGCCGGGCAGGTTCTTGACCTGCCGGGCGTTGACCAGGATCACGTTCAGCTCCTCGGCCAGCAGGTAGTAGAACGGCTTCCAGTAGTCCGACGTCGCTTCGATCACGACCAGCGTCACCTCGGCGGCCAGCAGGTGGTCGCGCAGCGCGAGGACCTGGTTCGTCGTCGAACCCCAGGTCGTGGTGTGGGTGATGAACGACCCCCGTCGCTTTGTGCTCGGGGTGCGGACGCACGCCTTGGCGTCCTTCTTGCTGATGTCGAGGCCGGCGCAGCGTTCGTGCAGCACGTCCACGGTCTTGCCCCTCCCTCACCGACGGCCGGACAGCTCGCCGTTCCGGGAGGGCCAGGGTGGAACAGGAATTCTGACGCGCGTGCTCACAGCAACACTCCACGGTTCCCGTGGACGGCCCTCAGCACCATGCTGACCTGCGAGCTCACTGGCATCACAGATGCCTCGGTCTCGGCCGGAACGAACCCCTCCAGCGTCCCGGACCGGCCTCAGCCCACGTCAGGGCGGACAGAAGCACCTTCGGCGTGCGCCACGGCATTTACCACGCCCCCGGCGCGCACCGAAGGTGCGCTGAGTCGCTGACCTGGGAAGACCCCACAGACAGTACCCGATGCCTCTGGGACTCCCATGAAACTCACATGTTGAGGTCCGGCCGACAGCCATCTATGGCCATACCTCAACGGCAGGTCAGAAACCGTGCAGGAAAGTGACCGACTGGGCCGCTCCATTCCTCCTCGGCCCATCCCTACGCGGCCCGCCCCGTTGGGACCGCAGACCGTCGGACGCGTGATGGCACCATCACACGCACGTCCAAGAAGAACGCCCGGGACTTCCACGAGGAGATCCAGGTCGCGTACAGCGTGACCGTTTCCAGCTCCGCTCTCCTGCTCGTAAGGAGAGTCGTCCGACACGAGGTTACGAGGACAGTGCCGTGGCACTGCAGGCCCGATACCTGGCAGGTATCAGGCCTGCAGATCAGGTATTGGACGCTCGGTTGGCGGTAACGGACCATATCTTCATGCCACCGCTTCCCATGCCTTCCGCCTGGGCGGAGCCTCTTCCTGAGGCCGCGCCGCCATCTGAAATGAAGCTGTACCAATTGCCTACCGGATCCTACGAAACCAGGGCGGCATTCGCTTTCAAGGGCGGCTCGTTCCGTGATAAGCGCCGGTTCGCCGCGACGGCGACCCTGCTGCGGCACCCGCAGGGTGATCTGTTGATCGATGCGGGTTTCGGTTCTCACGTTGCCGCGCACATTCAGTCTCTCCCGCGCATGGAGCAGGCTCCATACCAGGTGACCAGCATCGCCAGCGATCAACTTACAGCCAGCGGCTACGACCGCAGCGGGCTGCGTGGTGTGCTGCTGACCCATTCTCACTGGGATCACGTCAGCGGCCTCGACGAGCTTCAGGTGCCCATCTGGATCAACGCAGGGGAACTGCAATATGCGAGCGAACATCGCGGCGGGAGAGTATTCCGTGAAGTCTCCGCAGGTCACAAAATTCACCAGTACGAACTCAACGGACCCTCCTATCTAGGCTTCTCGTCGAGCTTCGACGTGTATGGCGATGGCTCAGTGGTCATCGTGCCCGCCAGAGGCCACACGACTGGCTCTGTGATCATCTTCGTCACTCTGCCGGCCCGCAAGCGGTACGCCTTCATCGGCGACCTGACTTGGCAAATCGACGGCATCCACAGTCGTGTCGAACGACCGCTCTTGCTGCGCAAACTCGCCGACACTGATCCCAAACTGGTGCGCGACGACTTGCTTCGCATGATCGCGCTCGCGGACGTCATGCAGATCGTGCCTGCACACGACGTCAATGCCTACGACGGGATCCCACTGCTTGCCAACTGATCGGCGCCAGTCCCGACGCGCCCGGCCGTTGAACATCCCCAGACAATTTCAAGTCCCTGAAGGACCGAGCTTGCCGCCTCGGCCTGGGCGTCGATTGCAGGTTGTTCTCGTCGTCGACTCCGGCGGGACACCTGTGGCCCGGGTAACGAAAAGTGTTACGACCGAAGTCACAGCTCCGCCCGGCAGCCGGCGGGCATCTGAGGGCGCGGTCGGACCTGGGCCTGGCCGCCGCCGACACGTCTGTGTCATGCCGTCGGGGTCCAGTTCCCTGGGCGTGACGTAGCCCTGGGGGCCCTGTGGTGGACGGGGTTTCTTTCTGTTGTCCACTGCGGGCATGAACCCAGCCCGGTGGCGCCGCTCTTGTTCCGTGCCCAGCCCGCCTCGTCGCCGGGCAGGGAGAAGTAGTCCACCATCCAGTCCAGACCCCGCCCCACCCACAGCACCTTTCGTCATCCCCGTTCCCAGCGTTCGGGCTGGGCCGGACGGGCGCTGGTGTACAGCGGGACGGATATCAGCGAAGGACTCCCCCTACGGAAGGCGGACCTGGTTGACGGGTCGCCGCCGGAAAACCGTCATAGGCATCAGCTGTAGCCGAAGGCCCCTGCGGTGGCCACGGACGAGAGCTACGTGCTCGACGAGGTCACCGAACCAGCGCGCCGACCAGGAACCTGCGGACTGTCAACGCCCTGACGGACCCGACGGCCCTCGATCCGGTGATCGCCGGTGAGAGCTCGGGCTCACAGGGGCGGGCACAGTGTCGCCGGTCGGGCGCCTGTCCATGGGTGAGTGGGGCTCCCCGCATGGACAGGCGTGACCGTGGGCCTCAAGCCGCTTCGAGGAAGGGGTAGTCGGTGTAGCCCTCGGCGCCCGGCCCGTAGAACAGTTCCGGCCGCGGCTCGTTCTCCGGGTGGCCACCCTGCCAGCGCTCGACCAGGTCGGGGTTGGCGATGAGGGCCCGCCCCACGACCACGGCGTCGGCGTGGCCGGCCTCGATCTGCCGGAGCGCCTGCTCGCGGGTGGTCTGGCCCCCGAAGGGGCCGCTGTTGACGATCAGCTTGCCGTCGAAGCGCCGCCGCAGCTCCTGCACCAGGTCGCCGCCCGGCTCGGCGTGCAGTACGGAGAGGTAGGCCAGGCCCAGCGGGCGCAGTTGGTCCGTCAGGGTGCCGTAGGTGGCCAGGACGTCGTCCCGGTCGGTCTCGAAGACGTCCCCGAGGACGACCTCCGGCGAGATCCGCAGCCCGACCCGCTCGGCACCGACGGCCTGGGCGATGGCCGTGACGACCTCGACGACGAAGCGGGCGCGGTTGTGCGGCGAGCCGCCGTATCCATCGGTGCGCTGGTTGGCCGCCGGGGAGAGGAACTGGTGGAGCAGGTAGCCGTTGGCGCCGTGGATTTCCACGCCGTCCGCTCCCGCCTCGATGGCCCGGCGGGCCGCGGTGACGAAGTCCTCCAGGGCTGCACGGATCTCTGCGAGGGTCATCGCTTCCGGTACGGGGTAGGGCTGCTCGCCCTTCTCGGTGAACGTCTTGCTGTCGATGGCGATCGCGCTGGGGGCGAGGATGCGGCGGCCGCCGTTGATGTCGGGGTGGGTGCCGCGGCCGGCGTGCATGATCTGCAGGACGATGCGGCCGCCCTCGGCGTGCACCGCCTCGAACACCCGCTGCCAGCCGGCCGCCTGCTCGTCGGTGGCGATGCCCGGCTCACCGACATAACCCTGCGACGCGTGGTCGGGGTAGGTGCCCTCGGTGATGATCATTCCGACGCTCGCCCGCTGCCGGTAGTACTCGACCATCAGATCCCCGGGGATGCCGGAGGAACCGGCGCGGACCCGGGTCAGCGGTGCCATGACGATGCGGTTGGCGAGCTCGATCTTCCCGAGAGAGACGGGGGAGAAAAGCGACGGGACGAGCGAAACGTCTGAAGTGTTGACAGGCATGGGTTTCTTTCTTTTTGTCATAGGGAGGGAAACGGGATGAGGGTCTGCGACGCAGGGGGTCCACGCTGTCCCGGCGGATCGGGGTGTGAGTGGTGTCGGCAGAACGCGCGAGGCTAGCTGAGCGGGACGTCCGCGACAGCCTTGAGGTGGCTGAACGTCTCGAGGGAGTACCGGCCGTGGTAGCGGCCCATGCCGCTTTCGCCGACGCCGCCGAAAGGCAGGCCGGTCATGAGCAGTTGCATCACCGGCTGGCCCCAGGCGACGCCGCCGGAGGACGTCTCGTTCACCAGGCGCGCCTTGGTGGCCTCGGAGGTGGTGAAGGCGTAGAGGGCGAGGGGCTTGTCGCGTTCGTTGATGAAGGCGATGGCGGCATCGAGGTCTTCGACTTCGACGACGGGGAGGATCGGACCGAAGATCTCTTCCTGCATGATGGGCGATGCGGGGTCGACATCGGTGAGCACGGTCGGTGCGATGAACAGGTCGTCGCGGTCGTGCCGGCCTCCTACCACCGCCCGGCCGGAGTCCAGCAGACGGCTGAGCCGGTCGAAGTGCCGCTCGTTGATGATCCGGCCGAAGTCAGCCGCGGTCTGCGGGCTGGTGCCGAACTGGGCGTCGATAGCCGCGCGCAGGGCCGGGACCAGTGCGGCGGCGGTGGCAGGATCGGCCAGAACGTAGTCCGGGGCTATGCACTGCTGCCCCGCGTTGCCGAACTTGGCCCCCACCAGCCGCCTCGCGGTCTCCTCCACGTCGGCGTCGGGGGCCACGAAGACCGGTGACTTGCCTCCGAGTTCGAGCGTGACGGGGGTGAGGTTCTTGGCGGCTGCGGCCATGACGATCCGGCCGACGGTGCCGTTGCCGGTGTAGAAGATCTGGTCGAAACGCTGCGCCAGGAGGGCCGTGGTCTCCTCGGCGCCCCCTTCGACGACGGTGAGCACGTCGGCGTCGAAGTACTCACGCAGCAGGCGTGAAGCGACCGCCGAGGTGTGCACCGACATCTCGCTCGGCTTGGCCACCACGGTGTTCCCGGCGGCCAGCGCGCCGATGATGGGGTCGATGAGAAGGTGCAGCGGGAAATTCCACGGAGCGATCACCAGGACGACCCCGAGCGGGTCGTACGTGGTGTAGGCCGTGGTCGTGGGACCGAAGTGGGCAGGAACCTCCACCGGGCGAGGCTGAAGCCAGCTCTCCAGATTCGCCAGCGTCTCGTCGATGTCGGCGACGGTGAAGTCGATCTCCTGCGTCTTCGCCTCGGCGGCGTTCTTCCTCAGATCCTTCCAGAGCGCTTCGATCAGCTCCTGCTCGTTCTCGACCAGCAGGGCCCGCAGCCGCTGCAGCTGCTCCACGCGCCAGTCCAGTGGGCGGGTGACGCCGGTGTTGAACGTCGCACGAAGGCGGCCGACCACCTCCGCGGCCGTTTCGCTCCGGTGCGTCCTCGGCTCGGTCGCCTGTGTTGTGGTCATGGGGTGTGCTCCGTTCCTGATGCAAGCCACGCCCCGGCTGCCTTCCAGCCGGGCACGGGCTCCAGCGTGCTGGACGATCCGGTATTCACCCAGGTCACGGCTTTGTGTACATCCGCTGTGCCTACCACTGGCTTGGGCAGGCTGGTGTGCGTCCGACCGTGGATACTCGAAGGCATGGACGAATACCCCGAACCGGTGCACGAGAGCACCGACGGCGCTCTGGACCCGCGTGCCGAGCTCAGTGAGTTCCTGCGCACCCGGCGGGCCCGGCTGCGCCCCTCGGACGTGGGGCTGCCGGACTTCGGGCGGCACCGGCGGGTGCCGGGGCTGCGCCGCGAGGAGCTGGCGCAGCTGGCCGGGGTGTCGGTGGGGTACTACACGCGCCTGGAGCAGGGCAACGGGCAGCACGTGTCGGCGGAGGTCCTCGACGCCATCGCCCACGCGCTCAGGCTGAGCGACGCCGAGCACGCCCACCTCACACACCTGGCGAAGCCGAAACAGCACAAGAAGAAGCCGGCCGGCCGCACCCAGCAGGTGCGGGGCCCCCTGCGGACGCTGCTGGACACCATGGAAGGCGGCCCGGCGATCCTCGTGGGGCGGCGCTCGGACATCCTTGCCTGGAACCGGATGGCCGCGGCGGTCTTCGGTGACTGGGCCGAGCTGCCCGCGCACGAGCGGAACTGGGCGCGGCTGGTGTTCCTCAGGCCCGAGTACCGCGACCTGTTCGTGGACTGGGAACACAAAGCGAACGACGTCGTCTCTCAGCTGCGCATGGACGCCGGCTCCCATCCCAACGACCCCCGGCTGTCCGCGCTCGTGGGCGAACTCTCCGTGAAGAGCGAGGATTTCCGGCGGCTGTGGGCCGCCCACAACGTCAAGGACAAGTGCCACGGCATCCAGCGCCTGCACCACCCGCTCGTCGGCGAACTCGATCTGCGCCTCGAGTCGTTCCACCTGGCCGACGACCACGAACAGACACTGGCGACGTACCACGCCGAACCCGATTCCCCGTCCGCGGAGGCACTACGGCTGCTGGCCAGCTGGGGCACCGACGCGACCAGAACGGGAGCCGGGATGCCGCCGGCACGCACGGCCCGATGAACTTCCCTTGATCATCGGCAGGTGGCCGCGCGCCAAGACCCAGCGTCCCTTCGCACGCCCGACGCCTCCCGCGGGCGGTGCCGGATTCAGGGTCGTTTCTCCCGTTGTTTCATCCCGTAATGCGGATTTAGTTCCGTGATGTCGAGATACGCCAGCAGATCGTGTTCTCGCCGGTTAAGCGGCGACGGTCTTGATCGTAAGGTTCAGATGGCGTTTGGCCCAGGTCACGAGCTTGCCCGCGTAGGCGTGGTCGGCCCAGACGATGGTGATCTCGGGGTGCATCAGCCGCAGGCGGGACAGGACTTCCTCGGGCCGCCGGGGAGTCGTGCAGGTCGGCCGGGGGTGGCCATGACCACCGGGGGCAGGCCGCGGGTGTCGACCACGCGATGCCGTTTGCGGCCGTTGATCTTTTTGCCGCTTCGACTGACTGCGAGTCAATGATCACAGCCACCGCGCGCGGGGTCCTTTACCCATCTCGCCGGGAGGATCCATCCGGCGAGATGATCGCGGATCTGGCCGATGACCCCGCAGGCCGCCCTGCGGGCCACGAACCCCAAGACAGTCCGTTCTCGGCCTGAGCGACAAGCGGTGTCAGGTTCCACCAACAAAACCACACTGGGCAAGAAAGTGGGCGCCTCATCTGCTGTGCTTGACTTCATGACGCCGCGTTCCACTCCCTCGCCGGACTCCCCCCGATCGCCCGCGCACCGCAGCCCGCTGCGCAGGCTCTCCGCCCGTGACCGCGGTGAGGTACACCGATCCGCCACTCAGCTGGAGCTCTTCTTCGACCTGTGCTTCGTCGTGGCCATCGCCCAGGCGGGCATCCAGTTGGTGCACGCGGTCGCCGAGGGCCATGCGGGCGAGGGCATCCTCAACTACGCGCTGGTGTTCTTCGCCATCTGGTGGGCGTGGATGAACTTCACGTGGTTCGCCTCGGCCTACGACAACGACGACGTGCTCTACCGGGTCGTCACGCTGATCCAGATCGCCGGTGTGCTGGTGCTCGCGGCCTCGGTCTCCCGGGCGTTCGAGGACCACGAGTACCGGGCGGGGGTGGTGGGCTATGTGATCATGCGGCTCGCCTCGGTGTCCCAATGGTTGCGCGTGGCCAGGTCGAGTCAGGGCAGGGAGCGCAGGATGGCCCTGCGGTACGCCGGCGGGGTGGTGCTGTGCCAGATCGGCTGGGTCGGCCTCGTGGTCCTGCCCAAGGACACCCTGGTCGCGGTGTTCGTGGTGATGGCGGTCCTCGAGATGTGCGTGCCGGCGTACGCGGAGAAGGTCCAGCCCTCGTCCTGGCACCCGCGCCACATCGCCGAGCGGTACGGCCTGTTCACGATCATCGTGCTCGGCGAGACCATCGCGGCGGCCACGGTCGCTGTGAAGACGGGCATCGACGAGGAGGACGCGCTGGGCGAGCTGCTGCCGATTGCCGCGGGCGGGCTGCTGATCATCTTCGCCGCCTGGTGGATCTACTTCGTGGTGCCGATCCACGGTCATCTGAGATCCAACAGGCAGGCGTTCCTCTGGGGTTACGGCCACTACGTCGTCTTCGCCTCGGCGGCCGCGATCGGTGCGGGTCTGGAAGTGGCGGTCGAGCAGTCCGTGGGCAAGGCGCATATCTCGACGCTGTCCGCGTCGGCGGCCGTGACCCTGCCGACGGCGCTGTATCTGCTCACCGTCTGGGCACTGCACTCGCGTTACTTCAAGGTGGGCATCGCCCAGCAGCTGGTACTGCCGACCGCGGCCCTGCTGGTGATCTGCTGCATGTTCCTGGGCGAGTGGGCGGTGCTCTCGGCCGGTCTCGTCTGCGCGCTGACGGTGGCGACCGGCGAGACACTGACGGCGCGCACGACGGCCCGGGAGCGCGAGACCGCGGTGCGAGCGCCAGTCACCTGACCGGCCGGTCCGGACGAGGCTGGCCCCATGACAGTCGACGCTCTGACAGATGTCGTGGGGATGCGGGTGGGGCACGCGACGCGTACCGGCGACGGTGGGCTCACCGGCACCCCGGTGGTGCCGTCGCCCGAGGGCGGTGCCGTCGCCGCAGTGAACGTGCACGGCGGCGGGCCCGGCACCAAGGCGTCGGATACGGCAGATCAGGCGTCGTCTCACGGACTCCGGCGCGCGCAGCCATGCGAGGGCCGCTCTTCACACGCTGGCGCCCCGCCGCTGACCGGCCACCAGAAGGCGGAGGACCCCGGCGAACACACCTCGCCGGGATCCTCCAACTTCAAGATCAATCTCACCGATAACCGCTGTACGGATGTTCCAACTGCCGCCAATTGCATCGGATGCGAACTCGCCAAGGTTCGCGATTCGTCGTCGCGGGGAGCCGCTCTCCCCTTCGTGGCCAGGGCCGTTGGGCTCAGAACGCAGTAGCGACGGTAGCGACTCGCGGTATGTGATCGCCAGACCCCGTCACTCATACGACTGACTGACCAGCAAATCGCTCATCGGCTCGCATCTGATGCGGTTTTCTCGCATCCAATGCGAGTGACGGAAGGTGGTGACCCGGTGCGGATCGATGTCTCGGCGCCGGGCCTCCGCTCTCTCCGAGCTGATCAACGACCTCGGTGTCCCGACGACCGCCAGCCGGGCCGCGGCGATCCGCCAGCAGGTGCTGTAGATGCCCGCCTCCGTGATCGCCGACGCGCTCGGCTACCACCACGTCACCACAACACGCCTCAAATCCCAGGCCGGTGGAACCTGGAGCCGGTACGCCTCCGGCGACAGTTGAACAGGCGAGCCCACCAGTAAGTCCCAAGGCCGGTGAACGGCCTCATGATGGCGTCGCTGCGCGTCGCTGATCGCGAGTCTGCGGTGCTGCTGCCCGGTCCGGAGCAGTTGCCGGTGTGCTTCGTCGGGCACCACCTCGTCGTCCGGGCCGCGCATCCGCCCCGGCGTCGGTGGCTCAGGCGGCGAGGGCGGTGCGGCCTGCGGCGTAGACGCGGGCGACCTCGACGACGCGCTTGCCGAGCTCGGCGGCGGTGGCGATGTCGGCCTTGTGTACGCCCTCGACGCCCTGGTCCTGGTTGCTCTGGGCGGCGGCGCCGAGAAAGAAGCCGAGGCGGTTGAGGTCGTTCTCGGACGCCGTGGAGGTGTTCCAGCCGGGCATCAGGCCGAGGCCGACCCAGTGCATGTGGTGCTGGCCGGCGAGCACGGTGAAGTACTGCAGGGTGTTGAGCTTGTCGCCGCTCTTGCCCGCGGAGATGGTGAAACCTGCGGCGATCTTGTCCTTCCATACCTGGTTGAACCAGCGCTTGGAGCTGGCCTCGGCGAAGGCGTGGAAGACGGCGGAGGCGGTGCCCATGTAGGTGGGCGAGCCGAAGATGATCGCGTCCGAGGCGTCGAGCAGGTTCCACTGCTCCTCGGAGATCTCCTCGACGTTGATCAGGTGGGCGGTGGCGCCGGCGGTGGTCACCCCATCGCGGACGGCCTCGGCGAGGACGGCGGTGTGGCCGAAGCCGGAGTGGTAGGCGATGGAGACGACAGGGGTGGTCACGTTACTTGCTCCTTCGGATGTGCATGTCCGGCCGCGCGGGATCCGGGCCGCGGGGCCCTTGAGTACTCTTTGCTCAGCTGGCGTTGAACGCCTCGGCGACGGTCAGGGTGTCCTCGTACTGGTGCAGGCGAACGATCCGGCCGTCCTCGACCGTCAGGTGCATGGCCGTCGGTGTGCTGAACTCCTTGCCATTGGCCGCGACGGTGTGTGTGAAGACCGCCAGCAGCGCCACGTCACCGCCGTCGACGATGATGCGCTCCAGTACGGCCTTGCTCTTGTCGTGCGCGAAGTGCGACCACATCGTGGTGAAGTACGGTGCGACCTCCTCCCGGCGGGTACGGCGCCCGGTCCAGGGCAGCGCGTCACTGCCGGGGACGTGCCAGTCGATCTCCTCGGCGAACAGTTCCTGGATGCCGTCGGGGTCATGCTTGCCGAGGCGCTCCACGAACTTCTTTGCCACGGTCCGCGAGGTCTGCGTGTCGGTTGCCATCGTCCTTGTCCTTTGTCTCTCTCGTCTGCATCAGGTGTCGGTCGGGCCTCAGCCCTCGAACAGGAAGTGCGGTCGAGCCGCTCGCCGGCATGGCCCGCGCGGCGCGTGCCGCTCGCCGGTCCGGTGTCTCAGGCGCGGCCGGCCTGCGGGTTGGTGAACATGTGGTTGCCCGCCACCGCGTCCTTCGCGGGCACTTCGTCCTGCAGGACGTCCCAGTGCTCCACCACCAGGCCCTCCTCGAAGCGGAAGATGTCGACCACCACGAGGGGCGTCTCGGTGCTGCCGGAGTACCTGCCGTGGATCATGACCAGGTCTCCCTCGGCGATGACCGCTCCCGGCTCGTACCGGCTGGCGTCGGGCAGGCCCGCGATGAACGTGCGCAGCCCGGCCCTGGCCGGCGGGATGAACGGGTTGTGCTGGAGGTAGTCGGGGTGCAGGTACCGGTCCAGCGCGGTGAAGTCCTTCGAGTTGAACGCGGTCGTCAGGAATTCGAGGACGGCGGCCTTGTTCCGCTCCGTCTCCGTCCTCGTTCGGCTCTGAGTCATCGGTCCTCCACATGTTTGCCGACTGACGCGGCTTTTTTGACTGACTGGACCACAACGGAAACATGAAGTGGTCCAGTTAGTCAACAAAACGAGGAGCGTCGGGCGGTCCCCCCGTGTCGACATGGAGGGCCGGGTTGCCGATCATTGTGGTCCACCTGGACCACAATGATGTATCGTGAGGTCATGGGGCGAAAACGAGGCTTCGACGAGACCACCGTGCTTGATGTTGTCCGCGACCGGTTCTGGACCACCGGGTTCGACGGCACGTCC
>NZ_JBFBJL010000101.1:11303-25686 GCF_040686075.1 Streptomyces sp. NPDC086519 | reverse complement strand
TTTTGCGTTTTTGTTTGCCGGTTTTTCTGGGTGGGCAGCTTCCTTCGGGGGCGGGGGGCTGGGCCCCCCCCGCCCCCGGCACCGAAGCCGGCACCGAGGCCGCTCCGGAGCCCTTCAGGGCCCGGTCCCAGGCCCTTGGGGTCCTTTTCGTCGGGGCCGTGGTTCACAGTTCCGTTCCCAGCGTGCGATTGCGTGTGCTCTTGCTCGTGCTGCCGTGGCGTCGGCTCCCCCGAACCAAACCGCGTCGGCTCCCCCGAACCAAACCGCGTCGGCTCCCCCGGACCAGGCTCCGTCGGCTCCCCCGAACCGTGTCCCGAACCGTGTCCCGGACCAGGCTCGTGACCACGGGTCGGCTCGTGCCAGGCGTAGGGCTCGTGGCGATCATGCGAGTCGCCTCCCTGAGGGCTGTCCGTCATGCCTGCGACCCCATCGCCACCCGCAGGGCCGCGATGCCGCGCGAACCGTACGCCTTCACCGAGCCCAGCGAGATGCCGAGGGTCTCGGCGACCTGGGCCTCGGTCATGTCGGCGAAGTAGCGCAGGACGAGGACCTCGCGCTGGCGGCGCTGGAGGCCCTTCATCGCCTTGATCAGATCGCGCCGCTCCAGCTGGTCGTAGGCGCCTTCCTCGGCGCTGGCCGCGTCCGGCATCGGCTTGGACAGGAGCTTGAGGCCGAGGATGCGGCGGCGCAGCGCGGAGCGGGAGAGGTTGACGACCGTCTGGCGCAGGTAGGCCAGGGTCTTCTCCGGGTCCCGGACGCGTTTGCGGGCGGAGTGGACGCGGATGAAGGCCTCCTGGACGACGTCCTCGCAGGAGGCGGTGTCGTCGAGGAGGAGAGCCGCGAGGCCGAGGAGCGAGCGGTAGTGCGCCCGGTAGGTCTCGGTGAGGTGGTCGACGGTGGTGCCGGCCGCAGCCGTCGTGCTCTCCTCGGCGCCGTCGCGCTGGCTGGGTATGCGGGTGGGCCGCGCTGCGGGCATGGGCGCGATCACCGGCATGCCGCCGGGCGCGCCGGGCATGCGGGGGCGCAGGCCGGCACGGGGCGGCCGTAGGGCCGTCGCGCCGCGGGGCGCACTGAGTTCGAGAACCTCTGCCACGTCAGTTGGACACGTCTGACCCCGCCAGGGTTGTACGTGCCGGGCATCACTTTTACGCCGGGCATGCCGGACGCGCGCACGCCGAGCCTGCCGGACGGAGCCTCAATTGCCGCCATGCGTCCCGCTCTTCCCCTATGCACCATATAAATCGGGCGTCCCCACGCCCCGATCACGGCGTCCCCACGCCAGGATCATGCGTCCCCGCGGCCCGAAGGCCCGGTCGCGTAAGCGCCCGGTAAGCGGGCGACCGCAAAGACGCTCCCCGCCGCCCGCGTGGTTGCGGAGGACGGGGAGGAAAATCTTCGAACGTCAGGGGGTCGGGGTTCAAGAGGTTTGGACCATGCTCCCGACCACATTTCTTACGTTGCCCCTACCTTGGGCCCGCTCCCATTCGGGGCGCCTTCGGGACATTTGCCGTGGTCACCGGCCGTTCACGCGGAATCCGCCGTTCCTGAACGGCCGGTCAGTTCCGCCGCCACCAGCTCGGCGATCTGCGCGGTGTTCAGCGCGGCCCCTTTGCGAAGGTTGTCCCCGCACACGAAGAGTTCCAGCGCGGTCGGGTCGTCGAGCGCCCGCCGTACCCGCCCGACCCAGGTCGGGTCGGTGCCCACCACGTCGGCCGGGGTCGGGAACTCACCGGCGGCCGGGTTGTCGAAGAGGACGACGCCCGGGGCCGTGTCCAGGATCTCCCGGGCCTTGTCGACCGTGACCTCGCCCTGGAAGCGGGCGTGCACCGTCAGGGAGTGCGTGGTGACCACCGGGACCCGCACGCATGTCACCGCGACCGGCAGCTTCGGCAGCCCGAGGATCTTGCGGGACTCGTCCCGCACCTTCATCTCCTCCGACGACCAGCCGTCCTCCCGCAGCGACCCGGCCCACGGTACGACGTTGAGCGCGACCGGCTCCGGGAACGGCCCGGTGAGGTCCCCGACCGCCCGCCGTACGTCACCGGGCTTGGTGCCCAGCTCCGTGCCCGCGACCATCGACAGCTGGGCCCGCAGCGTCTCCACGCCGGCCCGCCCGGCCCCGCTCACCGCCTGGTACGACGACACCACCAGCTCGCGCAGCCCGAACTCGGCGTGCAGCGCGCCCAGGGCGACGATCATCGACAGCGTGGTGCAGTTGGGGTTGGCGATGATCCCGCGCGTCCGGTTGCGGGCGCAGTGCGGATTGACCTCGGGGACGACCAGCGGCACCTCCGGGTCCATCCGGAAGGCCCCCGAGTTGTCGACCACGACGACGCCCTTGGCGGCGGCGATCGGCGCCCAGCGCGCGGAGACCTCGTCGGGCACGTCGAACATCGCGACGTCGATCCCGTCGAAGGCCTCCTCCGACAGCGCGACGACCTCGACCTCGGCCCCGCGCACGGTCAGCTTGCGGCCGGCCGAGCGCGGGGAGGCGAGCAGGCGGATCTCGCCCCAGACGTCCGCCCGCTGGGACAGGATCTGGAGCATGACCGTGCCGACGGCCCCGGTCGCTCCCACGACCGCGAGCGCCGGCTTGGCAGTCATCGGCCGGTGCCTCCGTAGACCACGGCCTCGTCGCTGTCGGAGTCCAGTCCGAAGGCGGTGTGCACGGCGCGTACGGCCTCCGGCACGTCGTCGGCACGGGTCACGACCGAGATGCGGATCTCGGAGGTCGAGATCAGCTCGATGTTGACCCCGGCGTCGCTGAGCGCCTCGAAGAACGAGGCCGTGACCCCCGGGTTGGTCTTCATCCCGGCGCCGACCAGGGAGATCTTGCCGATCTGGTCGTCGTAGCGCAGCGAGTCGAAGCCGATGCCCGACCGGTTGCGCTCCAGCGCGTCGATGGCCTTGCGGCCCTCGGTCTTCGGGAGCGTGAAGGAGATGTCCGTCAGGCCGGTGGCGGCGGCGGACACGTTCTGCACGACCATGTCGATGTTGATCTCGGCATCGGCGATGGTCCGGAAGATGGCGGCGGCCTCGCCCGGCTTGTCGGGCACGCCGACGACCGTGATCTTGGCCTCCGAGGTGTCGTGCGCGACACCGGAGATGATGGCCTGCTCCACCTTCTTGTCCCCAATCGGCTTGCTGCTGACCCACGTGCCCTGTAGTCCGCTGAAGCTGGACCGGACGTGGATCGGGATGTTGTAGCGGCGCGCGTACTCCACACAGCGGTGGAGCAGCACCTTGGAACCGGAGGCGGCGAGCTCCAGCATGTCCTCGAAGGCGATCCAGTCGATCTTCCGCGCCTTCTTCACCACGCGCGGGTCGGCGGTGAACACACCGTCGACGTCGGTGTAGATCTCGCAGACCTCGGCGTCGAGCGCGGCGGCCAGCGCCACGGCCGTCGTGTCGGACCCGCCGCGACCCAGCGTGGTGATGTCCTTCTTGTCCTGGCTCACGCCCTGGAACCCCGCCACGATGGCGATGTTGCCCTCATCCAGCGCCGTCCGGATCCGCCCCGGGGTGACGTCGATGATCCGGGCTTTGTTGTGGACCGAGTCGGTGATGACGCCTGCCTGGCTGCCGGTGAACGACTGGGCCTCGTGGCCCAGGTTTTTGATCGCCATGGCCAGCAGTGCCATGGAGATACGCTCTCCGGCGGTCAGCAGCATGTCGAACTCACGCCCGGCAGGCATCGGGGATACCTGCTCGGCGAGATCGATCAGCTCGTCCGTCGTGTCGCCCATCGCGGAAACGACGACAACCACCTGGTTGCCGTTCTTCTTCGCTTCCACGATTCGCTTGGCGACGCGCTTGATGCCCTCGGCATCGGCAACGGAGGAGCCTCCGTACTTCTGCACGACAAGGCCCACGTGCGCTCCTCGCTCGGTTCGTTTGTGTCGGCTCAGTTTAACGAGCGTCCGAATTCCACCGGCCTGCTCCCGCATGGTGAGACTCGTCCGGCCTTCGCGCTCGCAGCCGGTACCTGCCCAGGGAACGGAACGCCACGCGGGAAAGTGCCCTGGCTCACAGTGGACCGGCTTGCGGGGTCAGTCTTCACCCGGGAGGAGGTCGACGTACTTCTCGCGTATGTAGCCGCTGAAGGGGGTTCCGTCGAGGGCGTACTCCCAGTCACCGAGAAGCCGCGGCGCCTGTTCTCGGGCGCCGTCGAGATCGCCGACCCTGCGCATCAGGTCGATCTGGCTCACACGAAGGTCCAGCGTCCGCAGGTTCAGTTCGCCGAAGACCCGTGCGCACCGCTCGACAAGCGGTCTCAGAATCGCCAGCGCGTCCGCATGGGCTCCGGTGCAGGAGAGAAGACGTACAAGCGCCGCGGTCAGGTAAAGAGTGCTGGTGGCATCCTCTCCTTCGACGTCCACGGCGTGCGACCGCAGGAACCTGCCGTAAAGGATGCCTTCGGGCGCGTACGAGTCATGGCCGAGCTCGACCAATTTCGCGTACAGCTCGACCACGGAGCGGCTGATGTGGATGACGGTCGGGTGGTCGGCACCCAGCGCTCGTCGAGCACGTCCCAGGTTCCTCTTCGCCAGGCGCGACGCGCCTTTCGCGTCCCCGGTCTGCGCCATCGGTCTGGCCAGAGAGGCGCGGGCTTCGAACGTCGTCGGCGCCTTGCGCCCGAACGCGCGTTCGCAGTCGGTCACGTTGTCCCTCAGCGTCGCCAGAGCGCCCTTCCAGTCGCCTTCGCGGCCGAGCGCGTCGGCCAGCAACCTGCGTGCGTCCAGGACCTCCGGGGCACCCCGCCCGCAGGTTCGCAGGGTGGCCGCCACCGCCCGCTCGGCCCATCTCCTGGCCTCCTCGTCGTCCCCATAGGTGTCCAGGTAGTAGTGCCAGACGGCGATGGACACCAGCAGCGCCGCGACCGGTTCCGTCTCCGCGTCCGCCAGCCCGACCAGCGTCTCCGCGTGCGTGAGCCAGCCGGAGGCCAGGTCACCCTCATGGCCCTCCCCCCACTCCCGCAACAGCTCGGCTGCCGTGTCCCGCGCCCGCGCCACCTCTGCCGGGCCCCCTCCCCGTGCCACCGCCTGCACCAGCCGGTGCACCGACACCGTGTCGTGGTGCAGCGAGATCATGCTGTGCGCGGCGAGCCTCCGCAGCGCCTCCGTCACTTCGGGCGGACTGCCCATCGGTTCCAGATACTCACGCCGGATGCCGCTCGGCGCCCACCAGGCGATCACCCGCAGGATCTCCCCCGCGAGCGGTGTGTCCGCGAGCCGGTCCAGCGTCACCGGCCAGATCCGGGCGACAGCCCGTCCGCCCTCGGGAGCAGCGTTCAGCGTCTCCACCGGATACTTGGCCAGCTGCCGCCGGAAAGCCGCCGCGGTGATCCCCGCCTCCCGGCAGTAGGCGGCCGCCTGATCGACCGCCAGCGGCAGACAACCGAGGTCACGGCAGAGGTCCTCGGCCTCGTCCGCCGTACCGCCGTAGATCCGTGTGAAGAGGTTCACCGCCTCCGGCAGTTCGAGCACATCCAGCGACAGGGTCTCCGCGACTCCCTCCCACCCTGCCACCTGGCGGGTCGTGATCAGGATCCGGCCGCGGACGGCCCGCCCCAACAGCCTCTTCACATGAGCCGGTTCGGACACGTTGTCGAGAACCAGCAGCCAGTTGTCGTGCTCCGCGAGCCACCGAACCGCCAGATCCCGCAGTGCCGTCCGCGACATTCCGTCGCGCAGCGCCGGCTGGAGCGCCACCGTGAAGTCGGCCAGCCCCGCGTCGAGGTCAGCCTCTGTCTCCGCCGTGATCCACCAGACCGGGTTGTACGCCGACTTCCGCCCTTCGGCCCACCAGGCGGCCAGCGTCGACTTGCCGATACCGCCCAGTCCGTGGACGGCGTGCACCACGATCCCGCCGACGTCCTCGAACGCCCGGTTCAGCGCCTTCAGTTCATGTTCGCGGCCGACGAAGTGCCGTGGCCTCTGAGGCAGATTGACCACACTGGACTCGACCTGCGGCAACTTGAACGCCTCCGCAGGAAGAGTCAACCGCATCTGCTGCACGAACGTCGGTGCGGCATGGTCGCCCGTGATCGCCACGCCGATCGAATGTCCCGCCGCGACCGACTGCCGGCCCGACGCGTTGGCAGACGAATCCCCCGTCATACCGGCATCGTCCTTCACATCCCCGTCGAAGCCGAGCCGATGTCCCCACCCGCCGCGATCGCCCCCCGCCCGGACGCGGTCACGTCACCGGAGGCCTGCGTACCCGACGAAGGAGGAGGTGATGAAGGCGGCGCCGGAGCCGTCGTACCCCCCGTCGATGCCGTGCCGATGTTCTCGCCCGCGGCGATCGACCCGTCGCCCGAGGCCAGCACCCTCCGCTCCGACGTGGCCGTACCGGTACCGCCGAACTGGGCGATCAGCGCGAGCGCGAGGCCGGCCAGCCCCGTCACTCCCCCGGTCACACCAGCGATCTCGTTAGCCTTGCCGAGGTCGACCAGGGCGGCGATCACCAAGGTGACCGCTCCGGCCCCGAAGAGCAGGACGCCCGCCCAGGCCCATGGCTTGAGTGTCATGGGCCCATTGTGGAGGCGTACGGCTCGCCGGGAAGCCCTCTTGCCCGGGCTACCTGGTCCGGCCCAGTCCCAGCACCTCGCCGATCTCCTCCTGCATGACCTGCCCCGCCTCGAACTCCAGCGTCTCGTCGCCCATCGTGTCCTGGTCCGTGTCCAGGCCGTCCAGCTCCTCCAGGGGCTGGTTGAGGCGGACGTGGATGAGGACGGACTGGAGGGCTCGCAGGACCGCGGAGGCGGTGGGGCCCCAGTTGGAGAAGTAGGAGAACTGCCACCACCACAGGGCCTCCGAGGTGCGGCCCGCGCGGTAGTGGGCCATGCCGTGGCGGAGGTCGGTGACGATGTCGGCGAGGTCGTCCGAGACGCGGGCCGGGACGGGGGCCTTGCGCGGCGCGTAGGGGTCGAAGACCTCGGAGTAGACGTCGATGGGTTCGAGAAGGCGCGCGAAGTTCTCGCGGAGCTGGTCGACGTCCGGCTCCGGGCCCGGGTCCGGCTCGTAGCGCTCGTCGGGGACGATGTCCTCGTGCGCGCCGAGACGGCCGCCGGCCAGCAGGAGCTGGGAGACCTCCAGGAGGAGGAAGGGAACCGCCGAGTCCGGCTCGTCGCCCTTGGACACCTCCGTCACGGCCACCAGGAAGCTCTCCACCTGGTCCGCGATCTGGACCGCGAAGTCGTCCGGGTTCTGTGAGGTCGCGTGCAGCGTGGCGTCAGACATCTAGGAGTCGTCTCCCCTCGAAGGCGCGGCCGAGGGTGACCTCGTCCGCGTATTCCAGGTCGCCGCCCACCGGGAGGCCGCTGGCCAGGCGGGTGACCTTCAGGCCCATGGGTTTGATCATGCGGGCGAGGTAGGTGGCGGTCGCCTCGCCCTCCAGGTTCGGGTCCGTGGCGAGGATCAGCTCGGTGACCGTGCCGTCCGCCAGCCGGGCGAGCAGCTCTCTTATCCGGAGGTCGTCGGGACCGACGCCCTCGATCGGGCTGATCGCGCCGCCGAGCACGTGGTAGCGGCCGCGGAACTCGCGCGTGCGCTCGATCGCGACGACGTCCTTCGGCTCCTCCACCACGCAGATGACGGTGGGGTCGCGGCGGGTGTCGCGGCAGATGTTGCACAGTTCCTCCTGTGCCACGTTGCCGCAGGTCGCGCAGAAGCGGACCTTCGCCTTCACCTCCAGGAGAGCCTGCGCGAGACGCCGTACGTCCGTCGGCTCCGCCTGAAGGATGTGGAAGGCGATCCGCTGCGCGCTCTTCGGACCGACGCCGGGCAGCCGCCCCAACTCGTCGATGAGGTCCTGGACCACGCCTTCGTACAACGGACTGCCCTTCCTGGAGTCTTTCGGTACGTACGGTAGTTGGCTGCCGCCTGTCCTAGGAAGGCGGTACGGGTGACGCGCGGACGACGAACATCAGAACGGCAGGCCGGGGATGCCGCTGCCGCCGCCCAGCCCCTGGGCCAGCGGGCCGAGTTTCTGCTGCTGGAGCGCCTGGGCGTTCTCGTTGGCCGCCTGGACCGCCGCGACGATCAGGTCGGCGAGGGTCTCCGTGTCCTCCGGGTCCACCGCCTTCGGGTCGATCTTCAGCGCGCGCAGTTCGCCGGAGCCGGTCACGGTGGCCTTCACCAGGCCGCCGCCCGCCTGTCCGTCGACCTCCGTGTCCGCGAGTTCCTCCTGGGCCCGTGCCAGGTCCTGCTGCATCTTCTGGGCCTGCTGGAGCAGCTGCTGCATGTTGGGCTGGCCACCACCGGGGATCACGATCAGCTCCTGGGTCGGGTCCGGACATTCTCTGTTGTGCATGAGCCTACGTGGTCGGCGCAGCCATCGCCCCGCCACTCTTTCGAGTGAGAATCCCGGCTGCCCTATACCTGATCAAGCCCCCCTTCCGGGCGGAAAAGAGACGAAAGCACAGTCTTCGCCACCCATTGGGCGGTAGGAAGGGTTGCCGTCGTCAGCATCCATTGTCAGGTCCAGCGCCAGTCACGGAACGTGACCGGTCGGGATCAGTTAGGGAGTGCCGGGTGGGTCAGCCGGAGATGCAGCCCGAGGGGCCGCCTCAGGAGGGGCGGGGCGGCGAGGGTGCGGCCGGACTGCGGCCGGGTGATCTGACCGGGCGGGCGTTCCCGCTCGGGGACTGGGGTGAGCCGGCCGAGCGGCTCGACGAGCTGTACCGGTGGGTGGAGCGCGGGGCCCTGGAGACGACCGGGTGGTATCTGGCGGACCGGGTGTGGAAGCGGCGGGGGGCGCGGGCGCTGCGGTGCGGGGCGGCGGCGGGGGCGGTGCTGGGGGCGGCGCTGCCGCTCCTCGACCTGACCGGAGTGGTCGGCGGGCTCGCACCCTGGGGGTATATCGCGCTACTGATGGCGGTGTCCTGCGTCGGCATCGACCGGTTCTTCGGAGTGACCTCCGGCTGGATAAGGGACATGGCCACCGCGCAGGCCGTGCAGCGGCGGCTGCAGGTGCTCCAGTTCGACTGGGCGTCGGAGAGTGTGCGGGAGGTGCTGGGGCCGGCGGACGGTACGGCGAGCGAGGCGGCCGAGCGGTGCCTGGGGGTGCTGCGGCGGTTCTCGGAGGACGTGACCGAGTTGGTCCGCACGGAGACGGCCGACTGGATGGTGGAGTTCCGGGCCGGGCCGCCTCCGCTGGGCATGCAGGCGACGGTGGCGGCGGCGCCCCGAGCGGACGCGGGGCAGGCGAACGGGCGGTTTCCGTTGCCGCCGGGGTCCAACGGGGCTCGGCCGAACATGCCGAGGCAGCGGCCGCCGGAACCCCGGTGAGGTGAGGGGGCCGAAGAAGAGGAGCCGGGTGCGCGTCGTGGGGCCGGTGCGGCACGGTGGGGGTTGTTCGCGCCCACGCGGCGGAGCCGCACATCGAATACAGCCCGCGCTCCTTTGGGGCGCGTCACCTGTAGCGCCCCTTCAGGGGCGCGGGGAACTGCGCGACCAGCCACGACGGCGCGGCAGTCGGCCATGACGGTCAGCCCCACAGCCAGTACCGGGCCTTTGTCTTTGTAAGGACGGCCGTATGTCTTGACATCCACAGAAGCGGGCCCGCATCGTGAGCGGCAGCTGTTGGAACGGTCCAAGCAGTCGCGGAAGGGCAGCCCATGGTGAGTACGCTCGGCGTCGCCGTCGTCGGATTCGGCTGGATGGGGCGGGTGCACACCCAGGCCTACCTGCGGATTCCGCACCACTTCCCGCGGCTGCCGGTCCGGCCGGAGCTGGTGGCCGTCGCCGAGGAGGTGCCGGGCCGGGCCGAGGAGGCCGCAGCCCAGTTCGGGTTCGCGGCCACCACCCGCGACTGGCGCGAGGTCGCCGCCGACCCGCGGGTCCACGCGGTCAGCATCACCGCGCCGAACTTCCTGCACCGCGAGATCGGCGTCGCGATGGCCGAGGCCGGCAAGCACATCTGGATCGAGAAGCCGGTCGGGCTGACCACCGAGGACGCCCGCGCGGTGTCCGACGCCGTCACCAAGGCGGGGGTGCGGGGCACCGTCGGCTTCAACTACCGCAACGCGCCCGCCGTCGCGTACGCCCGCGAGCTGATCGCCTCCGGTGAGCTGGGGGCCGTCACGCATGTCCGCGTCCGGCTGTTCAGCGACTACGCCGCCCATCCCGACGGTGCCCTGACCTGGCGGTACGAGCGGGCCCGGGGCGGCGGCGGGGTGCTCGGCGACCTGGCCTCGCACGGCGTCGACCTGGCCCGCTTCCTGCTCGGTGACATCGTCTCGCTGGCCGCCGACACCGCCGTGTTCATTCCGGAGCGCGCCCGCCCCACCGGCGCCACCGCCGGCCACACCCTCGCCACCGGCGGCGAACTCGGCCCCGTCGAGAACGAGGACTACGTCAACTGCCTGCTGCGCTTCGCCTCCGGCGCCCGGGGTGTCCTGGAGGCCTGCCGGGTCTCGGTCGGCGAGCAGAACAACTACGGCTTCGAGGTGCACGGCACCAAGGGCGCCGTCTTCTGGGACTACCGGCGGATGGGCGAGCTGGGCGTCAGCCGCGGCACCTCCTACCAGGACCAGCCCGTCAGCACGGTGTTCGTCGGCCCCGGCCACGGCGAGTACGCCGCCTTCCAGCCCGGCGCGGCCAACGCCATGGGCTACGACGACCTCAAGGTCATCGAGGCCGCCAACTTCCTGCGGTCCGTCGCCGAGGGCACCTCCTACGGGCCGACCCTCGAAGACGCCGTGCACAGCGCCACCGCCCTCGACGCGATGAGCCGCTCGGCCGAGCAGGGCGCCTGGGTGAGCCTCGGCTGACGTCCGCGGTATCGGGCTCCCCGGCCAGGGGGACGGACCTCATTCCTTGGAGTAGGTGAGACTCTCACCGCCGTCCGTCTGGGCCCGCTTCAGCTTGCCGTCGGACAGCAGGGTCACCTCGGTGGGCTTGCCGGCGGTGCACGACGAACGGGGCCTGCCGGACGTGACCTTGGACGGGCCGATCGCGAGCGGGCCGCCGGAGCCGGGCTTGTCGACGAGCTGCGCGGTGAACTCGCAGTGGTAGCCGGGGCCGTCCGCGACCAGCGTGAGGACCGGGTCGCCCACGGCGCCCTGGCGGATGGTCAGTTCGCGGGTGTTGTGGCCGGTGTCGTTGTCTATCGACGTGGCCCAGGTGCCGAGGAAGCCGGCGGGGACGGTGCCGGTGCCCTGCTGGGCGGCCGAGGAAGAGGGTGACGGCGTGGGCGTCGACTCGCCCGAGGTGGTGGGGGCGGTGGCCGACGGGGTGGTCCTGCCGGCCGCCTTGCCGTCCGTGCCGTCGCCGCCGCCGCTGTTCATGAGCGCGTACACCGAGCCGCCCGCGGCCAGCAGCACGATCAGCGCGACGGTGACGAGGAGGGCGGTGGAGCGGGGGGTGCGGCGGGGCTCGTCGGCGGAGAGGGGGTCGTAGAGCGGGGGTGGGGGGACAGGGGGGTAGAGCTGGGTGAGGTCGGGGGCTGGGGCGGGGGTGGGGGTGGGGGTGGTGTAGGGGTTGTACGGCGATGACTGCGGGTGCGGCTGGGAGTAGCCGTAGGCCGGGTGGGCGGGGGCGTGTTCGGGGGACGGATCGTTGTGGGGCGGGTGCGGGTGAGCGGTGGCCGGCCGCGCCCCCGCGGCGGCAGCCGCGGATTCGACACCGCCGCGCGCCCCTGAGGGCGTTGCCCCCGGCGCCCATTGCGGTGCCGCCGGGGCCGTCGGCGCCCCGTTCGACGTCCCGTGGACCGTCGGGTCCTCCACCTCCAGCAACTCCACCGCGTGACGGCCGAGTTGGGCCACCAGGGCGCCGGGGAGCCAGGGGTCCCTCGACCGGCCCTCCCAGACCGTGGTGCCCGCTCCCGTGCGCGCCAGGATCGCGTCCAGCGACGGGCGGGCCGCCGGGTCCTTGCGCAGGCAGTCGCGGACCACGTCGGCGATGTCCTCGGGGAGGCCGGAGAGGTCGGGGTCCTCCTGGGCGATGCGGAACATCAGGGCGTGCGCGCCGCCCTCCGTGGAGCCGAAGGGCAGCCGGCCGGTGGCCGCGTAGGCGAGCACCGAACCGAGGCAGAAGATGTCGCAGGCCGGGGTGATCCGGTCGCCGCGCACCTGCTCGGGGGCCATGAACCCGGGCGAGCCGAGGAGCGAGCCGGTCTGGGTGAGCCGTTCGCCGGGCAGCGTCTCCAGCGCCCGCGCGATGCCGAAGTCGATGACCCGGGGTCCCTCTATGGTGAGCATCACGTTGGACGGCTTCAGGTCACGGTGGACGATCCCGGCCGCGTGGATGTTGCCGAGCGCGTGCGCCAGCCCGGCGGCGAGGATGCGCACCGACCGCTCGGGCAGTGGCCCGTGGTCGTGCTCGACGACCTGCTGCAGGCTCGGCCCGGCCACGTACCCGGTGGCCACCCAGGGCACCGCGGCCTCGGTGTCGGCGTCGAGGACCGGCGCGGTCCAGAACCCGCCGACCCGCTGGGCGTTGCGGACCTCCTGCCTGAAGCGCGCCCGGAACTCCTCGTGCTCGGCGAGTTCCGCCCGCACCAGCTTCACGGCGACCGTACGACCGCGCTCCGACCGGGCGAGGTACACGTGCCCCATGCCGCCCGCGCCCAGCCGCGCCAGCAGCCGGTAGCTCCCGATGTGCTGCGGATCCCCCGGCCCTAGCTTCTCCATGGCTGACCCGCTCCTCGCTCACACTTGTGATCGAGCCGAGAATAATGCGGCCGTTCCGGGGATCGCGCAGCGCCATGTCTACGGTTACGTAACAGGCACCGGTGCCGGTCGCCCGGCCGCGTCCCCAGGTTGTGGACAACCTGTCGCGGAATCCCCCTGACCACGGAACATGTCGCCGCTATCGCTCCCCTGCCGGCCCCTTTTACGCTCCCCGCCATGACCCCTCAGCCCAATCCCCAGGCCGGAGCCGCCGTGAAGGCGGCCGATCGCGCGCACGTCTTCCACTCCTGGTCGGCGCAGGACCTCATCGACCCGCTCGCCGTGGCCGGCGCCGAAGGGTCGTACTTCTGGGACTACGACGGCCGGCGCTACCTGGACTTCACCAGCGGGCTCGTCTTCACCAACATCGGGTACCAGCACCCGAAGGTCGTCGCCGCCATCCAGGAGCAGGCCGCGAAGATGACCACCTTCGCGCCCGCCTTCGCCGTCGAGGCACGGTCGGAGGCGGCCCGGCTGATCGCCGAGCGGACGCCCGGCGACCTGGACAAGATCTTCTTCACCAACGGCGGCGCGGACGCGATCGAGCACGCGGTGCGGATGGCCCGGCTGCACACCGGGCGCCCGAAGGTGCTGTCCGCCTACCGCTCGTACCACGGCGGCACCCAGCAGGCGATCAACATCACCGGCGACCCGCGCCGCTGGCCCTCCGACGGTGCCGTCGCCGGGGTCGTGCACTTCTGGGCGCCCTTCCTCTACCGCTCCCGCTTCTACGCCGAGACGGAGGAGCAGGAGACCGCGCGGGCGCTGGAGCACCTGGAGACCACGATCGCCTTCGAGGGACCCGGGACGGTCGCGGCCATCGTGCTGGAGACCGTCCCGGGGACCGCCGGGATCATGGTTCCGCCGGCCGGGTATCTCGCGGGGGTCCGGGAGATCTGCGACAAGCACGGGATCGTCTTCGTCCTGGACGAGGTCATGGCCGGGTTCGGACGGACCGGGGAGTGGTTCGCGGCCGACCTGTTCGGCGTCGTACCCGATCTGATGACCTTCGCCAAGGGCGTGAACAGCGGGTACGTGCCGCTCGGCGGGGTGGCCATCGGTCAGAAGGTCGCCGAGACCTTCGCCAAGCGGCCCTACCCCGGCGGTCTCACGTACTCCGGGCATCCGCTGGCCTGTGCCGCCGCCGTCGCGACGATCAACGTGATGGCGGAGGAAGGGGTCGTCGAGAACGCGAAGCGGCTGGGGGCCGAGGTCGTGGGGCCGGCGCTCGCCGCCCTCGCCGAGCGGCACCCGAGCGTCGGCGAGGTGCGCGGGGTCGGCATGTTCTGGGCGCTCGACCTGGTGAGGAACCGGGAGACCCGGGAGCCGCTGGTGCCGTACAACGCGGCCGGGGAGGCGAACGCGCCGATGGCCGCGTTCGGGGCGGCCGCGAAGAAGCACGGTCTGTGGCCGTTCGTGAACATGAACCGGACGCATGTCGTGCCGCCGTGCAATGTCAGTGAGGCCGAGTTGAAGGAAGGGTTCGCCGCGCTGGACGCCGCGTTGAGTGTGGCCGACGAGTACACGGTGGGCTGAGGCCGCGTTTCGGCTGCGGGTGCGTGGGGGGCTGGTCGCGCAGTTCCCCGCGCCCCTTCACGTCGGCTGTCCACACGGCTGAGGCCGCGTTTCGGCTGCGGGTGCGTGGGGGGCTGGTCGCGCAGTTCCCCGCGCCCCTTCACGTCGGCTGTCCACACGGCTGAGGCCGCG
>NZ_JBFBJL010000101.1:0-11204 GCF_040686075.1 Streptomyces sp. NPDC086519 | reverse complement strand
GTTTCGGCTGCGGGTGCGTGGGGGGCTGGTCGCGCAGTTCCCCGCGCCCCTTCACGTCGGCTGTCCACACGTCGGCCGAGCCGCGAGGCCGCTCGCGCCGCCTGTCCGGGCGTCGGGCGAGCCGCGAAGCCCCTCAACGCCGACCGAGCCGCAAGGCCCCTCACGCCACCCGACCGCACGTCGGCCGAGCCGCAGCCCCCGGACGCGCCCCCGCGGCGGGAGCCGCAGGTGCCACACAGCGCAGCGCCCCTGAAGGGGCGCTGCCGCACCGCTGCTCACAGGCGGCTCAGCGGAGCCGTGGAAAAGACCCACGGGTAGCTTGACGGGTATACGAGGAGTGCACCCGGAACCCGAACGCGTAAGGTGGCGTGCTCGTACATGTATCTGTGAGCGAGCACGTCACCCGAAAGCGTGAGGAGAGGCACCCGACGATGCCCGGCAACGGCGCTGTGACGCGCAGTACGCTGCGCCAGCAGATCGCGGACGCGCTCCGTGACGAGGTGCTCGCCGGGCGGCTCCAGCCGGGGCGGGAGTTCACGGTCAAGGAGATCGCCGAGCAGTACGGGGTCTCGGCCACGCCCGTCCGCGAGGCGCTGGTGGACCTGTCCGCGCAGGGCATCCTCGACGCCGACCAGCACCGCGGCTTCCGGGTGCCGGAGTACACGTTCGCCGACTACCGGGGCATGATCGAGGCCCGCAGCCTGGTCACCGACGGCATGTTCCAGGCCCTCGCCGACGGCCTGCACCCCGCCTTCAAGGACCCCGAGGAACCGCGGGTCGCGGCTGCCCTGGCGGCGGTCCGGCGCCGCGGCGAGGAGGCGCAGCGCGCCGCGACCGCCGGTGACCTGACCATCCTCATCGGCTACGACCTCCGGTTCTGGCGGGAGCTGTCCACCCTGTTCGGCAACCCCTACCTCGCCGACTTCCTGCACCGGCTGCGCGTGCAGTCCTGGGTGTGCGCGGTGCGGCACCTGCGCCGGCTGCCCGACCTGCGCGGGTCTCTGTGGTCCCGGCACACCGAGTTGGTCGACGCGCTGTCCCGCCGGGACGCCGAGGCCGCCCGGGGGATCGTCGCCGCGTACAACACGCACTCCCTCGCCCTGATCGAGCGACTGGCGGAGAAGGACGGATGACCACGCCCCCGGAGACCACGGAGACCCCTCGGGCCGGGGAGACCGTCGACCTTTCCGTCGTCATCCCGGCGTACAACGAGGAGGAGCGGCTCGGCCCCACGCTCGCCGCCGTCACCGGCTACCTCACCGACAACGAGAGCCGCTTCGGCTCCTGGGAAGTGATCGTCTCCGACGACGGCTCGACGGACGGGACGCGCGAGGTCGCCGCCTTAGGGCACCCGCACGTCCGTCTGGTCGCCGCCGACCGCAACCGGGGCAAGGGCAACGCCCTGCGCCTCGGCGTCGCCGCGACCGGCGGCAGCCGGGTGCTCGTCACCGACGCCGATCTCGCCGCGCCGATCGAGGAGCTGGAGCGGCTGGACAAGGCGCTCAGCGAGGGCAGCGCGGCGGCGATCGGCTCGCGTGCGGTGCCGGGCGCGGAGATAGCCGACCGCCAGCACCGGCTGCGCGAGCTGCTCGGCCGGGCCGGGAACCTGCTGATACGCGCGAGCGCCGTACCCGGAATCCGCGACACCCAGTGCGGGTTCAAGCTCTTCGACGGCGACCTGGCCCGTGCGGCCTTCGCCGACTCCCGGCTGGACGGCTGGGGCATCGACATCGAGGTCCTCCAGCACCTGCATCGCGGCGGCCACCCGATCACCGAGGTCCCGGTCCGCTGGAGCCACCAGCCCGGCTCCAAGGTGGGCCCGCTGGACTACCCGAAGGTCCTCGCCGATCTGGCCCGGCTGCGGCTGCGCCGCCTGCGCCCGGCGGACCTCCTGGTCCCCGTCCTGTTCCTGCTGATGTCCGTGGCGCTGTACTCGGGCCGCTTCTTCGACCCCGGCCACCGCTATCTCACCGACTCCCTCCAGGACCAGAACCAGTGGGAGTGGTTCTTCGCGGTGACCGCGGACAACCTCGCGCACTTCCGCAACCCGCTCTTCTCCGACTTCCAGAACTTCCCCGACGGCGTCAACCTCATGGCCAACACGGTCATGCTGGGCCTGTCGGTCCCCTTCGCCCCGCTGACGCTGGCAGCCGGACCGGCCGTCTCGCTCTCGGTCTGCATGGCGCTCGGGCTCGCCGCGACCGCCGTCGCCTGGTACTGGCTGATCGTGAAGCGGGTGGTACGGCAGCGGGGCGCGGCCTTCGCCGGCGCGGCCCTCGCGGCGTTCGCGCCGCCGATGGTCAGCCACGCCAACGCGCACCCCAACTTCGTGATCCTGTTCATGATCCCGCTGATCATCGACCGCGCCCTGCGCCTCGCCGGCGGCGAGCGGGTGCGGCGGGACGGGATCGTGCTCGGGCTGATGGCGGCGTACCAGGTCTTCCTGGGCGAGGAGCCGTTCCTGCTGGCGGCGCTGGGGATGACCCTGTTCGCCGTCGCGTACGCGGTCGCACGGCCCCAGGTGGCGAAGGAGGCCTGGCGCCCGCTGGCCAGGGGCCTGCTGATCGCCGGGGCGGTCTGCCTCCCCCTGGTCGTCTTCCCCCTGTACTGGCAGTTCACGGGGCCGCAGAGCTACCACAGCGTCCTGCACGGCGACAACGCCGGAAACAGCCCGCTCTCCCTGCTCGCCTTCGCGGAACGCTCGATGCTCTTCGGGGACGCGGCCCGCGCGAACGAACTGTCCCTCAATCCGACCGAGCAGAACGCCTTCTACGGCTGGCCACTGGTCCTGCTCGCCTTCGGGATCGTCGTACGGCTGTGGGAGCGGCCGCTGGTCAAGGCGCTGGCGGTCACGTCGGTGGCCGCGGCCGTCCTGTCCATGGGCCCGAAGATCCGCGTCCCGCTGACGGAGACGGTGTATCCGGGCCCCTGGGCACTGGTGCGGAAGTTCCCGCTCTTCGAGTCCGTCATCGAGGGCCGGGTGGCGATGATCTGCGCCCCCGCGCTGGGCATCCTGCTCGCCCTGGCCCTGGAGCGGGTCCTCGCCACCCGCAGGATCGGCGCCCAGTACTTCGGCCTGCTGGCCGTCGCCCTCGCGCTGCTCCCGATCGTCCCCGCCCCGCTCAGGTCCGAGCAGCGGGAGGCGGTCCCGGAGTTCATCAGCAGCGGGATGTGGAAGTCGTACGTGGGCAAGGGCGAGTCCCTCGTCCCGCTCCCGCTCCCGGACCCCGGCTACGCCGAGGCCCTGCACTGGCAGACCAGCGCCGGTCTGGGCTTCAAGCTCCCCGGCGGATACTTCAACGGCCCCTACGGCGCGGACCGCACCGGTATCTACGGCGCCGTCCCGCGCTACACCTCCGACATGCTGCGGGACGTCCGCTACACCGGGAAGGTGCCGGTGATCGGCAAGAACTGGCGGGCGCAGGCCGAGACGGACTTCGCATACTGGAAGGCGGGGGTCCTGGTGGTCGCCCCGCAACCCAATGACGAGAAACTACGACAGGCGGTGGAGGCCCTGACCGGAAAACCCGGTAAGTGGACCGGTGGGGTCTGGGTATGGGACCTGCACGAGGGGAGCTGACCGGCGCCGCACGGATTACTCTTCCCTGGCCACCTGGCTGAGCCCCTGCTGTGAACGCGCTGATATGAGGAGCCTTCTTTGGCCTGTGACCTCTGGCTGGTACCGCTCGTCGACGTGTTGTGCCACACCCCCGACAATCCGTTCGCCGAGGAACTCGCGCAATACAACAAGGTGCTCGCCGAGGCCGGGCTGCCGCCGGTGCCGGTGTACCAGTACATGCCGGGCCTGTCCGGCGAGGTCGCGCCCGTGGCCGGCTTCGACTACGACGCGCTCCACTTCCTCCGCCGCGCCTATCTCCTCCAGGTCTGCGGGCTGCCCGTCTCCCCCGTGGACGACCTCGGCGGCGACTACGAGCAGCTCCTGGAGATGTTCGAGTCGACGGCCCAGCAGTCGCACCTGGTCTGGCACTACGACCACGCGGGCGCGTACGTCCCGGTCGACTTCCCGAACCCGCTCTCCAGCGACGAACTCCTCGCCGGCGGCGGCCCCCTCGGCTCCTCCCACGCCCTGCTGCGCGAGCTGGAGTACGTCGCCCCGTCCATCGGCATCGACCCGGCGAACCCCCCGGCCCCGCCGCAGCCCCCCGCCGCCCCCACGGGCCTGGAGGAACCGGCGGTCGCCGCCCCCTACGACCCGAGCCCCTTCGCCCGCGAACGCCACGTCTGGCTGGGCCTGCACGCGGCGGCGACGCGGAGCCTGGCACAGGGGTCGATGATCGTCTTCAGCTGACGGGCGGGGCGCCCGGGAGACGGACGCCCCGGCCGGGGTCACCTCTGCTGCGGCGGCCTGGTGGTGCGCACGAGGGGCATGCCGGCATCCAGCATGTCCTCGATGAGGTCCGCGGCGTGCGGGGTGCCGCCCTCGGCCCGCGCACCGGCACGCAACAGTGCCGAGCGGCGGGCCACCTCCGCGTCGGTGACCAGGTCGTTCAGGGCTGCCCGCAGGGTCTCGGCGGTGGCTTCCGCGGTGTCGATGCGACGGGCCACGCCCAGTTCCACGAGCCGGTCGGCGTTCATGAACTGATCGGCGGCCTGCGGCACGGCGATCATCGGGACGCCTGCCAGCAGCCCTTCGCCGCAGCCGCCCATACCGGCGTGGGTGACGAAGGCGTCCGCCTGCTCCAGGATCGCCCGCTGCGGGACCCAGGAGTGCACCTCGACGTTGGGCGGGATGCCGCCGAGCTCTCGCGGGTCGGTGTACTTGCCGATCTGGAGTACGACGTGCCAGCCGGGCAGACTGCCGTAGGCCGTCAGGCACTGGCGGTAGAACTCCGGTTGGCGGGTGTACGCCGAGCCCAGGGAGATCAGGAGCACGTTCTCCGCGTCCGCCGGACGAGTCCAGCCGCCGCTGCCCGCCGTCGCGTCGAAGCAGGGCCCGACGAAGGTCACCGTGCCGGTGTCGACCCGGTCGGCGTGCGGCTGCATCGCCCGGGTGATCAGGGCCAGGGTCCGCGACGGCCGGCCGGAGAAGGCGTCCACGTCGGTGGTGGACGCCCCGCAGCCGGCGAGCCACCGTGCGAACTTCGCCCGGTAGGCGTCGGCACCCGGCAGTTGCCACAGGTGGGCCGCGACGTCCCGGTCATAGCCGTCCCAGGCCACGAACGTCGGGGACAGTTGCAGGAGGGGCCGGTCCTGCGTCTCGGCGAGGGCGCGCGCGGCGTAGGCGCCGATGTCGTACAGGTACAGGTCCGCCGGGTCGTGGTGGTAGACGGCGCGCAACTGGGGCAGTGCTTCCACGGCGTTGTCGAGGAAGAGGTCCATCGCGGCGATGGGGTCGTCGGGCCAGTTGTTGTCGGCGACCGGCAGCACCGAGGTGCAGGTGACCAGTTCGGCGCCGGTGGCCGTGACCAGGTCGGCCACCGCCGGGTCGTTGGCGTAGGTCACGCGGTGACCGCGGGCCACCAGCTCGCGGACGATCTCAAGGCTGGGCAGGACGTGGCTGACGGCGGGGATGCCGACCATCGCGATGTGGGCACGGCGACGGGACATGGATGATCACTCACTTCAGGTCTACGGCGAAAGGGACACGGCAAGCCCGTGCCGGCCTCTCCGAGAGAACTCGAAGCAGGCGCACACGGCGATGCGGGGAGCCGGGGCGCTGCCCGGCCGTGTCAGCCGTAGATCTGAAGGAGGAGGAACATGCCCGCGACCCTAACCCTCTCTCAGCTTTCAGGGCACCTCAATTACCGTCGGCGGACGGCAGGTCGCGGCACCTCCCGCGGAGCGCTCAGGCGAAGACGGTGAACAGGGCGAGCGCGGGCCCGGCCGCGTAGACGAGTACGCCCAGCGCCAGGGCGGCCCACGGTCGCCGGACCCGCACCGCCCCGAGCACGACCGTGACCACCGCGGCGGCCAGCGCGACCGTCGGCCCGTACATCGCCACGCTCTGCCACCCGGAGCCGTCGCAGAACCGCTGGGTGCCGGCCGAGGTGCCGCAGCTGTCACCGGCGAAGAGCGTGCCGAAGAACAACACCCCGTTGACCGCGAGGGCGACCACGAGCAGCAGCACGGCCACCAGGACGAAGACCACCCTGAGCGGCCTGCCCGGCACGGGACGCGGCGACGGTGACCCGGGACCGTACGGCGGCGGGTAAGAGGGCGGCGAAAGGCTCATGTGTCGCATTATCACACTACCGTTGGGGCGTCCCCGACCGAGCCCACCCACTCGGGACGTCCTGCGCTTATCGCAGGATCCGTTCGCCTCACGGGTGGGTACGGAACCGTGAAGCGGCTGGGCCGGGAGCGAGCTCACCGAACTCGGTGAACTCGCTCTCCACGCCCCGCGCCGGCTTACGAGAAAACGGGCGTGCCGTTCTGGGTCAGCTTCCAGTTGGTGGCGGCGAAGGTCGACGGGTCGATGGCGCCCTTGGCCGTGGCGTAGGCGATCATCAGGTCGCGGACCTGGTTGGTGGAGCTGTAGGCGGTCTCCGCGGCGGCGATGTGCGGGTAGCCGGAGCCGCCGTTGGCGCGGTAGTTGTTCACGGCGACGACGAAGACCTGGTCGTCGGGGATCGCCGCGCCGTTGTAGGTGAGGTTCTTGATGCGCGAGCCCTCGGCGGCCGCGATGTCGATCTCGTAGGAGACACCGGACGCCGTGTCGTACATGTAGTCCCAGAAGCTGTTGGCGTTGGTGAGGGTGGCGGTGTCCACCGCCGTGCCGGACGGCACCTGGTGGTAGTACTTCGCGGCGTACTCCAGGTAGTCCTTCAGCTGGGCGCCGGTGAGCTTCTTGCCGTACAGCGTGTTCTCGTAGATGTAGAGGCCGGCGATGTCGCGGATCGTCACGTTGCCGGCCGGGATGTCGGCGGTACGGCTGAAGCAAGCCGCCACCGAGATCAGCGGGAGCGCGGCGTCCGCCGTCGACAGGCCCGCCTTGACCGCCTCCGTCTGGACCTCGTGGATGAAGTCGATGGCGGGCACGTCCTTCCAGCAGGCCTCAGCCGTCGACATGTCCCGAGTCGAGGTGCCGATCGCCGTGTTGACGTACTTGACCACCAACTCGTGGTCGGCGGTGAGCAGCTCGGTGATCCGCGGGTCCTCCGCGACCGTGTTGCTGTTCAGGGTGGTGGCGGTCTTCTTGGTGATCTTCCAGGAGCCGTGCACCAGTTCCAGCTCGAAGTCGAAGACGGAGAGGCGGTAGCCGTAGCAGTACGGCTCGGAGAGGAGGACGTCCTCGCCCGTCTCCGCGTTCTTCACCGTGTAGGTCGGGACGTCGACGTGGGTGTGGCCGACGAGGATCGCGTCGATGCCGGGGACCTGCTCGGCGACCAGGTTCGACGCGTTCTCCACGTAGGGGAGTTCGTCGCCCCACGACGTCGAGCCGTCCAGGCCCGAGTGGTCGGTGAGGAAGACGACGTCACAGCCGAGGGCGCGCAGCCGCGGCACGTACTTCTTCGCCTGCTCGACCAGGCCCGTGAAGGCCATCTTCCCGGAGACGTTGTCCTTGTCCCACAGGGCGATGCCCGGGTTGGTGAGGCCGAGGATGCCGACCTTGATGTCCGGGCCGTGCGGGACCTTGATGTGCTTGACGGTGTAGGGCCGGAAGGCGGGCCGCAGCGTCTTGGCGTCCAGGGCGTTGGCGCCGAGGAGCGGGAAGTCGCACTGCTTCTCGAAGGTGCGGACGACCTCGATGCCGTAGTTGAACTCGTGGTTGCCGAGGGCGGCCGCGTCGTACCGCATCTCGTTCATGGCGATCGCCATGGGGTGCTTCGGGCCGCGCTTGCCGTCCTTGCCGGTGATCGGGTCGACGTTCGCGTAGTAGTACGCGAGGGACGTGCCCTGGATGATGTCGCCGGCGTCGACGAGGAGCACTCTCCCCTCGCCCTTCTCCGCGCGCAGGTTCTTCACCAGGGTGGCGATGCGGGCGATGCCGTAGGTGTTGCCCTTGGAGTCCTTCGGGACGGCGTTGGTGTAGTAGTCCCAGTTGAAGACGTGGCTGTGCAGGTCGGTGGTGCCCAGGATGGAGAAGCTCCAGGTCTTGGGCGCCTTCGGCGGCTTCGTGTGGCCGTGGCCGGCCTCGGCGGCCTGCGCGCTGCCGGTACCGACGGCTCCCGCGACGGCCACGGCGGCGCCGGTGACGGCGGACTTCTGCACGAACTCTCGGCGGTTCATGGGATTGACGGGCATTCAGGACTCCTGGAAGGCGCAGCGGACGGGTCTGGCGTGCGGGTGTGGCGTGCGGGAAGGCGGCGGGCTACCCGCGTAGATGCTTGCCGTACGCCACGCCCGCACGAAACCAGGAACAGGTCATGGCCAAGTCAACAAAGTGAAATATCGGGGCGGTTGGAGGTCGCGGTCACCCCTCGGCCCGCGCGGCGATCACGACCATCGCCTCCGACTCCGCCTCGTCGAAGGGACCCCGCACCCGTCCGCCTCGCGCGCCGAACACGGCTTCCTCGCGCAACCCCGCCCGCTCCATCATGGCCAGCACCTGGGGCAGCCGGTAGTAGTGCATGAAATGACGGAACCAGCCGCCGCTGCCGTCGGGCCGCCGCAGCCGGACGGCGGTCAGGGACGTCGCGGTCGTCGGGTCCGTGATGGAGTACTCGGTGCGTTCGGCGCCGTCCGGCAGCACCGTAGTGTCGATCTGGCGCTGGACCCTGCGGTGTTCCCAGTGCGGCCCGTTGACGTACTCGAAGACGAACGGCGCGCCGGGCTTCAGCGCCGCGGCGGCCGTGCGGAAGACCGCGGCGTTGTCGTCGTCGGCGTCCTCGTACCCGAACGACGACCCGATGTTGAACACCGCGTCCATGGAGGCCTCCTGGACCTCCTCGGGCAGTCCCCGCGTCATGTCCGCGACCACGTACCGGACCCGGCCGGCCAGCCGCAGCGCGCGCCGTTCCCCGAGCGCCGCGATCTCCGGCTGGATGTCGAGGTCGGTCACGTCGAGGCCGTGCTTGACGAACCCGGCGTCGTGCGTGCCGTGGCCCGCCCCGAGGACGAGGATCCGCGCACCGGCCGGCAGCGGACGGCCGGTGTCCGCGAGCCGGTCGAGCAGGTCGTCGACGAGCCGGATGTGCCGGTCCTCGGCGGCCACGTAGTCCGGGAAACTCTCCAGATAGAGCAGTCCGTACGACGGCTCGTCGGCGCCGAGCCCGCCGAGGAAGACTTCCCGGGCGCGCGAGCGGTACCAGCGGGTGAGGCGGGCCGCGAACAGCTCCCGGTCCTCGTCGGTGAGCCGGGCGTCGACGTGGTCCCGCACCGAGCTGTGCAGCTCGAACCCCGCCTCGGTCCGCCCGAGCAGGAACCGCGCCTCCAGCTCGGCCAGCAGCCTCGGGGTTTCGCCGTCCCCGGTCAGCTCGGCGACCAGCTCGGGCGGGGCCGCCTCGTAGACGAAGGCGGCGGCCTTCAGGACCGCGCGCTGTGCGGGGTCGAGGGAGTCGTAGATGGGGCCGATCCAGGCGTTCAGGTCGTCGCGCTGTGCGGACAGGTCCACGGCCAGTACCTCGGGTCTCGTGAGCGTCGCCTGACCGGCGAAGAGGGTGAGGGCCAGCGGGTTGCCCTCGCCCGCCCGGTGCCAGACCGCGTCGAGCGTAGCGTCGGGCAGCCGTAGTCCGCAGCGGACCAGGAGCTGACGGGCGTCCTGCTCGGCGAGTCCGCGCAGTTCGATCCACGGGGTGTCCGCCGTGCGGGGTATCTCCCGCAGGTGTCTTCGGCTGGTCAGGACGACGGTCGACCGCCCCTCGGTGTGCGCCGTACGGCGCGCCCACGCCACCAGCGCGGGATCGCGCACGGTGTGGAAGTCGTCGAGCACGAGGAGGACGGGGTTGGCCGCGAGGAACGCGGCGAGGGCGTCCTGGAGCCGGTCACCGCCGGCGTCCGAACCGCCGACCACCAGGGCGAGTTCACGGGCGCCTGACAGTTCCGTGTCGTAGGACAGCGCGAGCGCCAGCGACCGCAGGCTCAGCGTCTGGGCCTTCTCGGCGCAGAAGACCCACCGCACCCGGTGGCTGCGGGCGTGCAGCCGGCACAGCGCGGCCGCCAGCGCGGTCTTGCCGACCCCGCTGAAACCCTCGACGACCAGCACCGGCGCATGCCCGCGCACCCCCGCCCGCAGGGCGCGCAGCTCCGCCGTGCGGTCCACCAGCGGCCGCGCGTGGCCGCGCACCCTGGCCTCCGGGGCGAGCACGGTGAACTCGGTGAGCAGCGGGGCGGCCCCGGTGGCGGCCGCCGGTGACCGCGGGCCGGAGCGCCGCGAGTCCCACCACTGGAGGAAGCCGACGGCGGTGCCCGCCACCCCCGCCACCGTGCCGATCAGCGCCGTGAGATCCATAGCCCGCCCCGGCTCGAAAGTCCGCGCGACACCCACGGCCATACCCAGTGCGCTTCCCTTGCGAACCATTCAACGCCCCTTCATCGTGAGGGGAGTTGGAGCATCGGTCCGCCTCGCACGACTGCCATGGGAGGTACGGCGTGTCCGGCAACCACCATCTGCCCGGTCACCGGGCCGCGGAGCGCGGCGGCGTCCTGGGGTGGTGGCCCGGGTGCACGGGCTGTCCCTGGACGGGTGACTGGACCCCTGACCGGGACTCCGTGCACGACCAGTTCATGGCCCACTACCGGCAGGTCACCGGGGCTCCTCCCCCGGTCTCGCCGGAGCACTGCGAGGAGTGCCTGGGGACGGGCGGCCCGCTCTGCCGGCGCTGCCGCGGGAGCGGCAGGACGGAGTGCGGGGTCTGCATGGGCGACCCGGGCGAGGGGTTCATGTCGTGCAACGCCTGTCAGGGGCGGGGCTGGGACGAGTGCTGGACGTGCTGGGGGTACGGCGCCGAGCGGTGCGGCACCTGCGGGAAACGGGGCGCGGGTCGCCGGGAGTTCGTGCTCCCCGAGCCCGTGCCGGCGTCGGCGTCGGCGCCGTCCGGCTCGCCCGTGCTGACCTGCCTCGCGGTGCTGTTCCTCGCCGGGATCGTGCTCGCCGTAGTGCAGGTCATCCTGAAGTGAGGCAGATCGCCCTGAAGTTGAGGCGCTGAAACGAGGCGCTGAAACGAGGCGCTGAAGTGGGACAGCGGTCGGCCGGGCCCGGCCGACCGCTGCGTCCCGCCGACAGGAACCCTTGCTGGTCGCCCCGATGCCGATGGCGAACGCCGCGGCGATGTCCCCCACCCCGGCCCCGGGGTGGTCCCCCC
>NZ_JBFBJL010000100.1:0-25769 GCF_040686075.1 Streptomyces sp. NPDC086519 | reverse complement strand
CTGATCATCAGTGGCTGGACACTGGCCACGACGCTGTTCGCGGGAGTCACACGAATCCTGGTGCGACCTTGAGATGGCAGGTCTCTCTGCGGCTGACGCGCCAGTCACGAGATGACATCAAACCGTCGTCCTCAGTAGTGCGGCGACGGCCGCTCACCGACCGGGGGCGACGGTCGTCAGGCGAGGATGCCGATGCCGTCCCCGAGGAGTTTGAGGCCGAGCACGAAGAACAGGACGGCCATGACGGCGACGTTGTTCCGCGCGGCCCACTCCCGCCAGTCGGCGAGGATCGTCCTGGCACGTTCGCCCAGGGCCAGGTAGACGGCGAGGGGCGCGAGCACCCCGAGGGACGCGATGGCGACGAAGATCGCGAGTGCGCCGATCTGCTGCCCCAGGGGGATCCCGGCGGAGCTGATCGAGGCGGCCGCGGCGATGGTCAGGGGCGCGTTCTTGAGATTGCCCGCGGAGAGCAGCAGCCCCAGGCCGAGGATCTTGCCGGGGGTGAAGCGGTCGATCGCCGCCATCCACTTCGGGAGCTGCGCCTGGGAGGCGTCCTTGGGGCGGCGCCGCCACTGACGGGCGCCGAACAGGGCGAGGAGTGCGCCCAGCGCGAGTTTGAGGGCGCCGACCCAGGTGGCGGGCTGCTTGTGGACCGAGGCGCCGCCTGTTCCGCCCACGGCCAGCATGATCGCGCCGAGCGCCGCGAGCCCCAGGACCCAGCCGAGGGCGAACAGGGGTCCGCCCAGGCGCCCCTGCGGGGTGGTCAGGATGAGGATGATCGCCACGATCGGCAGCGGGCTGACCGCGACGCCGGCGGCCAGGCCCAGCACATCACCGACGGCGTGTCCCACTGCGGCCTCCGGGGGAGATGACGCGGCGTGCCCGGCCCTGGTGGGGGCACAGCCCTCTGCGCCATCGTGGCGCCCACCGCCCCGACCGGCCATCGGCGGCCGGTGAACGGGTGAGCCGGCACCGCCCTCGGCGCCGATGCGAACGGCACCATGGACGACAGCGCGTTCGCCGGCCGCGATCAGCTGGTGACCGCCGAGGGCAGGCCGTGACCGTGCCGGTGGGCCGGGCATGGCCTCGCCGCTTCGGGGAACCCGGCAACCGAAGGGAAGTCGTGGGACGCGGTAGGAGGTACGGTCATGATCGCCCTCGGCATCATCCTGCTCATCGTCGGATTCCTCACGGGCATATCGATCCTGTGGACGCTGGGCATCATCCTGGTCGTGATCGGGGCCGTCTTCTGGATCCTGGGATCCATGGGACACGCGGTCGCCGGCCGACGCCATTACTGGTGAGCGTGACGCGCTGCATCACGTCGTGAGTGTGAAGTACTTCCAGGGGCCGTGTGTCGTCGCGTTCCCGCTGTCGCGCGGGCCGCTGACGTAGGAGTCGCGGCCCCGGAAGCGGTAGCCGGTGTGGGCGCGGTGCCCGTGAGCGTGACGACGGACCTGCCCGCGGAGTCGAGCCGACGAGGACCGGCAGCGAGCGATCGCCGGACTCGTCGGCTTCAGCCTGCCGCTGGTCCCCGTCCCGGACCGCCCCTTCGCCGGCGATCTCGGCGTCAGCCCCGCCCCCTGCCAACGGGCGCTCGGGCCTCACCAGTCGAGGGCGTCGTCCATCGACTGCTGCCAGTACGTGACCTTGAGCGAGTCGTCGACGTAGACGCCCTTCGCGGGCAGCGACGGGTGCGCACCGGTGCCGACGCTCTCGTTGCCTGAGCGGCCGTGGAAGTAGACGGTCAACGAGTCGACGGTGTGGCCGTTCGTGCCGCTGCCGTCGGTGGCGGACAGGCTCACCGAGGCGTAGCCGGACTCGCCCGGCGCGAGTGTGACGACCGCCTGCGGCTGCGAGTCCTCGATGACCGGGGGCACGGCCTGGGCCTCGCCGAAGCGGACGGCCGGGTAGGAGTAGAGGTAGCAGGTCCTGCTGCCGGTGTTGGTCACCGTGAGGAGCATGTGGTTCACGGGCCGGTTCAGCGGGGCCGCGACCGTCCTGGTGTTGGACCCCTCGCAGGTGACCGGCCTGCCCGCGGCGGCGGACGCCTTCGCCTTCGGCGCGGAGGCGGCGGCACTGCCCTTCGCCTTGGGCGCGGAGGTGGCGGCACCGGCCTCCGGGGCGCCCGGGGAGCTCAGGGAGTCCGCGGAGGAGGCGCTGGAGCGGGAGGGCGCCGCGGGGGAAGCCGGGGAGTGCGTGGCCGGGGTGCCGGCCGCCGCGACGCTCTCGGCGTGGACGCCCGTGCCGTCGTCGCACGCGGTCAGGGACAACGCGGCGAGTACGACGGTCGAGGCGGCGCCGACGAGACGGGTGCGGGAGGTGCGGAGGATGGACATGTGGCCGTGCCCCTTCGGTGTTCGGGTGGCGGTGGTGATTGGATGACCGAAGCCTGCGCGGCGGTCTGTCCCAACCGCCAGGCACAGCGGGCAGTTGGGGACACTGGAACGCAGAAACAGGCTCTGACCGGGGAGAACGCGGGGGCCCTGGAACGCGGGACTGGAACGCGAGGGGATGGGGGAACGGGTGTCAGGGGCAACAGGGGCGGACGCGACGGAGGCGTTCGCGCTGCTGCTGCGCGAGCTCAAGGACCGCTCGGGACTCAGCTACGGGGCGCTTGCCAAGCGGCTGCACATGAGTACGTCGACACTGCACCGCTACTGCAACGGCACCGCGGTGCCCCTCGAGTACGCACCGGTGGAGCGCCTCGCACGGGTCTGCCGGGCGACGCCGCCGGAGCTGGTGGAACTGCACCGGCGCTGGATCCTGGCGGACGCGGCACGAGGGAGCCGGGGGGAGACGGGCCCGGCGGACACCGTCGGTACGGCGGATCCGGGACCGTCGGCACCTCAGGAACGGGACGACGGCGAGGGCGGGCTCGGTGGCGAGGACGACCGCGAGGGCGGTGAGCCCGTCGTCGTCGACGTCGACGGGCCGCGCGAGCCCGCGCCACGTCGGCGCCGTACCGTGCTGATCGCCTCCGCCGCCGCGGTCGCCGTGCTCGGGGCCGCCGTGCTCGCCGTGCGGCTGCCGCTCGGCGACGCGGGTGACCAGCAGGCGGCCGGTGCCGCCTCCGCCGCCACGATCACCGGCACGGCGGGCGCCGGGCACCCGTCCGCCGCCCCGAGCCCGCGTTCCAAGGGGCACCGGCCGTCCGCGTCGGCCTCCGCCGCCCCCACCGAGTCCGCGTCGGCCGGGTCGGGGAGCGCGGAGGCCGACGGCAAACGGGCGGGCGGCGCGCAGGGCGCCGACGGCGGCACCACCGGCGGCGCCGTCCCGCTCACCGTTCACACCCGCCCCTACGTCTACGACAACCCGTGCAGCCAGCACTTCCTCGTCGACAGCGAACCGGCGCAGGTCGGCCCGCCGGCGAGCGAGCAGGACGCCCCGCGCTGGGCCGCGGCGTACGGGGCGGTGTCCTCGGGCGAACAGGAGGTCGCCCTGACCGTCCAGGGCACCGGTGAGGAGACCGTCGTCCTGGAGGCGCTGCACGTACGCGTCCTCAGCAAGGGCGCGCCGCTCGCCTGGAACGACTACTCGATGGGCGTCGGCTGCGGCGGGGGCGTCGGTACCAAGTCGTTCGGCATCGACCTCGACGACGGCAGCCCCACAGTCACCGTCCAGAACGGCCAGCGCGACTTCCCGTACAAGGTCAGCGAGTCCGACCCGGAGGTCTTCTACGTCTTCGCCCGCACCAAGGCCCACGACGTCCGCTGGGATCTCACCCTGGACTGGTCCAGCGGGAGCCGCCGCGGCACGGTCCGCGTCGACAACGCCGGCACCGCGTTCCGCACCAGCGCCGACGCGGGCCGCCCGGGCTACGACTACCCGCTGGGCGGCGGCGAGTGGATCGAACGGGACGGCTGACGGGACTCGGCGGCGCCGCGGCTGCCCCGCGCCGGCTCAGCGGGGGATCATCACCGCGTCCGGGGTGACGTCGGAGCGTGCTGACGTGCTGCCGGAGACCGCGGAGACCGCGGAGACCGCGGAGACCGCGGAGACCGCCGTGGTGCCGGTGCGCCAGGTGTGCGGCCCGAGCTTCCCGGCACCCGCGCCGTCCCGGGCTCCGCCGCCCGCGCACGTCTCGTACGCGGGCGGGCGCGGAGCGCGCCGATGTCGTGGGCCGATGCGCCGCGGGTCCGCTTCGGGCCGCTCCAGGGGGTGATGGAGATGTGCAGGTTTGGTGTTATATGAGCCGTATGCATCATATGCTCCGGCAGATGCGCTCCCGGTACGGGATCCGCGGCGTCGCCGGCCAGATGTTCCTTCAGCAGGTCGGAGTCGTCCTGGTGCTGGTGGCGACGGCGGTCGCCGCCCTTCTCCTGCAGTCGCGGGCCGACGCCGAGCGGGACGCCCGGAACCGCACGCAGGCCGTGGCCGCCGCCGTCGCCTCGGACCCCACCGTGCGACAGGCGCTGGCCGGTCCCCGTCCCAGCGCCGCGCTCCAGCGGCCGGCCGAGGAGACCCGCAGACGCTCGCACGTGGACTTCATCGTGGTGATGAGTCCTGCGGGCATCCGCTACACCCATCCGGACCCGGCCCAGATCGGCCGCCACTACATCGGCACCATCGCGGGGGCGCAGCACGGCCGCACCGTCACCGAGACGACGACCGGGACCCTCGGCCCCTCCGTCCGGACCGTCGTGCCCGTGACCACCCCCGACGGCAGGGTCGTCGGACTGGTCTCCGCGGGCATCACCCTGCGCCGGGTCGGCCTGGCGGCCGCCCGGCAGGTGCCGCTCGTCCTCGCCGGCACCGGGCTGGCGCTGGCGGCCGCCACCGGCGGCACGGCACTCGTCGGCCGGCGTCTGGACCGCCAGACGCGCGGTCTGGGGCCGGTGCAGATCACGCGCATGTACGAGCATCACGACACCGTTCTGCACTCGGTGCGCGAAGGCGTCCTGATCGTCGACGCGCAGGGCCGGCTGCTGCTGGCCAACGACGAGGCGCGGCGTCTGCTGGGGCTCGCGGCGGACGGGGACGGCCGGCCCGTCACGGAGCTGCGCCTCGACGCGCGCGCCGAGGACCTCCTCGTGTCGGGCCGGGCGACCACGGACGAGGTGGTCGAGGTCGGCGACCGGCTGCTGGCCGTCAGCCAGCGCCCCATGGACGGCCCGTCCGGACCGGGAGGCTCGGTCCTCACCCTGCGGGACACCACCGAACTCACCGCGCTGACCGGCCGGATCGAGGCGGTCCAGGAACGGCTCAGGCTGCTGTACGAGGCCGGACTGCGCATCGGCACCACCCTCGACGTGACACGCACCGCCGAAGAACTCGCGGAGTTCGCCGTGCCCAGGTTCGCCGACCACGTCACCGTCGACCTGGCCGACACCGTGCTCGGCGGCGAGGAACCGGACGAGGCGGCCGCGGCCCGGTTGCGCCGGGTCGCCGTGTACGGCGTCCAGGAGGGCGCTCCGCTCTACCCGGTCGGTCAGCTCATCCACTTCGACCCCTTCACCCCGCAGGCCGAGGGCTTCGGTTCCGGGCGCATGGTGCTGGAGGCCGACCTGGCGGCCTTCTCCGGCTGGCAGGGCCAGGACCCCGAACGGGCACGGCAACTGGTGGCCTACGGCATCCACTCCATGATCGCCGCTCCGCTGCGGGCCCGCGGCGCGATCCTCGGCGTGGCCACCTTCTGGCGCTCCGAGGACCCGGCCTCCTTCACCGCGGAGGACCTCTCGCTCGCGGAGGAGCTGGTCGCCCGCGCGGCGACCAGCATCGACAACGCGCGCTGCTTCACGCGGGAGCGCACCATGGCGGTCACGCTGCAGCGCAGCCTGCTGCCGCACGCCCTGCCGGAGCAGAACGCGGTCGACGTGGCACACCGCTACCTTCCGGCGGGGGCGGGGCTCGGCGGCGTCGGCGGCGACTGGTTCGACGTGATACCGCTGCCCGGAGCGCGGGTGGCCATCGTGGTCGGCGACGTCGTGGGGCACGGCCTGCACGCCGCCGCCACCATGGGCCAACTGCGCACCGCCGTACTCAACTTCTCGGCGCTCGACCTGCCGCCCGACGAACTCCTGTGGCATCTGGACGAGTTGGTGACCCGCATCGACCAGGACCGGGACGGCGACCGCGGCACCCGCACGCTCACGGGCGCCACCTGCCTGTACGTGATCTACGACCCGGTGTCACGGGTGTGCACCATGGCCAGGGCGGGCCACCTGGAACCCGTCATCGTGCCGCCGGACGGCGACGCCCGGCTGGCCGGCGTGCCGGCCGGCCCGCCGCTGGGACTGGGCGGGATGCCGTACGAGACGAGCGAGGTGCTGCTCCCCGAGGGCAGCGGCATCGTGCTCTACACCGACGGCCTGATCGAGGACCGGCGCGAGGACATCGACGAGGGCATCGAGCGCCTGCGCCGGGCCCTCGCGGTGGCGGGGCGCACGCCGGACCAGATGTGCCAGGCGGCCATGGACGCCATGGTGTCCGGGGCCTCCCGGGACGACGTGGCCCTGGTCGTCGCCCGCACCCGGACGCTGGACGACCGGCACACCGCGTCCTGGACCGTGCCGTCCGATCCCGCGGCCGTCGCCGGTGTCCGGGCCGCCGCCACCGGCCTGCTGGCGGGCTGGGGCCTGAAGGAGGAGGCGTTCACCCTGGAGCTGATCCTGAGCGAACTGGTCACCAACGCCATCCGGCACGCGACGGGCCCTGTCGGGGTACGCCTGATCCACGACCGCAGCCTCATCTGCGAGGTCTCCGACGGCTCCACCGTCTCCCCGCACCTGCGCCGGGCCACCACCATGGACGAAGGCGGCCGCGGGCTCTTCCTGGTGGCGCAGTTCGCCGACCGCTGGGGGACCCGCTACACCTCCGCCGGCAAGGTCATCTGGACCGAGCAGTGGCTCGGCGGACAGCTGTGAACCGGCACCGGGCGGCGCGTACCGCCCGACGACGCGCCCCGCGCTGTCACGCCGGCCGGGCGGCCGCTACCGGGGCGTGTGCCGTACGGCCAGGAGCGCCACGTCGTCGTCGTTGTCCCGGGAGCGGGCGCGGGCCAGCAGCTGGTCCGCGAAGGACTCCAGGGGGCGCTCGGCCAGGGACGCGGCATGGCGGCGCAGCCGGTTCATGCCCGCGTCCAGGCCGTGGCGGGGGGACTCCACGAGGCCGTCGGTGTAGAAGAGCAGGGTCGCCCCAGGCGGCACTTCCGCCGTCGCGTCGGGACGCACGCGGCCGGGCGTGACGCCCAGCAGGATGCCGTGGCCGTCGGTCAGGTACCGGGCCACGCCCGCCCGGGTGACCAGCAGCGGGGGCGGGTGGCCGGCGTTGGTCCAGCACAGCTCGCACCGGCCGGCGGCGTCCTCCGCGAGGCGGGCGAAGACCAGCGTGGCCGTGGAGACTTCCGCGATGTCCCCGGTCGCCTGGTCGAGCCACTCCACGATCTTGCTGGGCGGCTTGCGCTGGGACAGGGCGTACGCGCGGAGCATGTTGCGCAACTGGGCCATGCCGGCCGCCGCGTCCAGGTCGTGGCCGACGACGTCGCCGATGGCGAGCGCCAGGGCACCGTCCGGCAGGATGAACGCGTCGTACCAGTCGCCGCCGACCTGGGAGGCGTCCGGAGCGGGCAGGTAGCGGGCGGTCATCCGGCGGCCGGGCGTGAGCGGGAGCTTGGGCAGCAGATGGCGCTGCATGGTCTCGGCGACCTTGCGCTGGCGCTGGAAGAGGCGGGCGTTCTCCAGGGCGAGGCTGGCCCGGCGGGCGATGTCCTCCAGCAGCGCGACCTCGGTCGCGGTGAACCGCTCCGGCTGGTCGGCACGGCCCAGGGTGAGGGCGCCCAGCACCTCGTGCACGCTGCGCAGCGGGACCACGACCGCCGCGTGCATGCCGGTCACCTCGAACAGGTGCCGCTGCTCCTCCGCGATGCCGGAGTCGGGCGGCCCCTGGTAGGTCTCCGGGCCGGCGAGGGAGGACGCGACGCCGCGCAGTGCCCGGGACAGCGGCATCGGCGACTCCTGCGGCACCGGCGGCATGGGCCCCTGGAGGTCCTCCCGGAACACCACCGTGCCGCCCTCGGCATGGGCGACGGCGAAGCGCCACACCTCGCCCCGCTCGTGGAGCAGGTCGATGACGGCCCAGTCGGCGAGGCGGGGCACCACGAGGTGGATCAGCCGGCGCAGCGCCTCGTGGATGTCCAGGGTGGAGGTGAGCAGGGTCGTCGTCTCGGCGAGCAGCGCGAGCCGTTCCAGTTCGGAGAGCCGCCCGCCGGCCGGGGGCCGCTGGGAGGGGCGCCCGGAGCGGCCGGAGGAGTGGAAGAGGACGAGCGTGGCCGACGGGCTGAGGCCGATGTCGCAGGGGGTGGCCAGCCACGCCACCGGCAGCAGCGTCCCGTCGCCGCGCTCCAGCCACACGTCGCCGCCCTGTTCGGTGCGGCCGGCGAGGATGCCGGCCCGGATCCGGCACTGGGCCCTCGGCACGGGTTCCCCGCAGCTGTTGCGGTGCAGCAGGTCATGGGCGTCCTGGCCGATCAGCTCCGAGGCGGGCCGGGCCAGCAGCTGTTCGCCGCGCGCGTTGACGGCGACGATCGTGCCCTGCTCGTCCGCCAGGTACGCGCCCGCGCCGAGCGCGTCCAGCGCCCTGGCGACCGCCTCCCGGGCGCCACCCGGATCCGCCATGGCCCGCCTCCCCTCGCCGGAGAAATCGCCTCGACCACCGCTGCCCGCCGAGTTCCCCCCGGGCGCCGCGGTGATGCCCGCGAGCGGCAAGGGCCGAGGCCGGACCGGGCGTGTTCGGTCCGGCCGGGTCCGGCGCCGCTCGCCTGCGCGTGCGACGGCAGCAGGCGCCGTCACCAGGCGAGGGCAGCAGGCGCCGCCAGGGGCCCCGGCGGCGGCCGCCGGCAGGGGGCGCCCACAGCGGCCGCCGACCGCCTGTGCCCGCTTCCGGCGCCGGAAGCGGCCACGGCCCGCCCTGGCGCCGTCAGCAGGCGCAGCCACCTTGCCCCGGCAGCGGGCGCCGGCAGGGGGCGCCCACAGCGGGCGCCCGCAGTGGGCCCCGGCCGCCTCAGACCAGTTCGGGCTGCGGTGCCGGGAAGCGCGACGGCGGCCCGGTGTGTGGTTCCCAGCGGGTGACGGTCCGTACGTAGGCGTAGACCACCGAGGCGGTCGCCAGCACGAGCAGCGGTCCGGACAGCCAGGGGTGCGTGGCCATCTCCAGCGGCAGCCAGCGGTAGGACATCAGGAGCGCGGCGAAGACCGCCGTACCGTGGGCGACCAGCCGGATGCCCGAGCGCTCCCAGCCGCGGTCGTGCGCGCGCAGGGCCGCCTCCACCGTGAGCGCGAACACCCCGCCGGCGAGGAGGTCCGCGCCGTAGTGGTAGCCGAAGCCCAGCGTCGCGGTGAGCGTGGCGACCAGCCAGAACGCGCCGGCCCAGCGCAGCGCCCGGGGGCCCCTGCGCGAGTGCACGAAGATCGTGGTGGCCCATGCCGTGTGCAGGCTGGGCATGCAGTTGCGCGGGGTGAACCCGTCGTACCGGACGCGGTGCGGTGCGGTGACCGGCGGCCTGGTGTGCGGCCACAGGTCGGCCACCGGCCAGTGTCCGCCGTGCGGCGGCCGCTCCGGCCAGAGGCTGACCGATGCCCAGTGCTCGGCGCCGGTGCCGTAGGCGAAGACCGGTCCGACCACCGGGAAGATCATGTAGACGGCCGGTCCTAGCAGGCCGATCACCAGGAAGGTGCGCACCAGATGGTGGCGCGGGAAGCGGCGCTCGGCCGCCACGCCGCGCAGCTGGTACAGCGCGACGGCGACCGCGGCCACGGCGAGCTGGCCGTAGACGACGTCGAGGACGTTGAAGCCGATCGGGCCGGTGGCCGTGACGATCCGGCCGACCAGCCACGACGGGTTGCCCAGGGCGTGGTCGGCGGTGGCCACGTACGGGTCGAGCACCGTCGGGCGGGTCTTCGAGGTGATGAGCAGCCAGGTGTCGCCGGTCTTGCGGCCGGTCACCAGCAGCAGGCCCAGCCCGACGCCCTTCAGCAGCAGCACGCGTTCCGGGCCCGTGCGGCGCAGCACGGCGACGGCCGCGCAGCCGAGCAGCACCCACAGCGCGCCGTTGCCGAACGGCTGGCCGTGGGAGACCCCGGTACCCGACGCCCACCGGGCCGCCGCGAAGACGAGGTCGATGCCGACCGCGGCGGCGAGGGCGACGAACCGTTGCCGCCAGGTGAGCACCACCATCGTCAACGCCAGGCCGGCGTAGAGCAGAAAGCCGGATTTGGGGGCGCACACCAGCTCTCGTGCCTGGTTGGTGATCGGTCCCGGCAGACCGTAGTGGCGTGCGGCGACCTCCAGGACGACGAGGAACGCGAAGGCCGTGGCGGCGGCAGCCACGGCCCAGGGTCTCAGGGGTATGTTTCTCAAGGCTCGGCCGATTGCTAGAGGATGCGGGTGAGTTGGGGCCCTGTTCAAAGAGGGAAGACGGAAAGACCGCGACCCGGGTTCCGGCTTTGTGCTCGACAGCGGGACGTTAATGGTGGGACAACGCACGGTAAAGGGTTCGGCATCGTCGGTTCAACGTACTTGATCTGTGCATGACTTGTCCGGTGTGATGCGCGAAGACCACGTAGAGATCACTTCGTGAGACTTCGAACCACAGGGGGATCCATGCACATGGCCCGAACCGGGCGGGGCCTCGCGGCTGCCACGTCCGTGGCCGCACTCGCGGTCACCGCACTGGCGAACGCCGCCCCCGCCGCCGTACCGCACACCCTCGCGGTACCGGCCGTCGTCGGGCACACCCTGGCACATGATGTGAGCAGCCCGCTCTCCAACGCGCAGTGCCAGGCCAAGTGGCATATCAACTGCTACAACCCGCTCCAGTACCGCACCGCCTACGACCTGAACGCCCTCTACCGCAAGGGCGTCACGGGCAAGGGGCGCACCATCGTCATCGTCGACTCGTACGGCTCACCGACCGTGCAGCACGATCTCGACGTCTACAGCAAGCAGTTCGGGCTGCCCAGCACCAAGGTGAAGGTCGTCAAGTGGGGGCACGTGCCCGCCTTCGACCCCAAGAACTCCGACATGACCGGCTGGGCCGGCGAGACCACCCTGGACGTCGAGATGGCGCACGCGGTGGCGCCCGCCGCGAAGATCGTCGTGGTCGAGACGGCGGTCTCCGAGACCGAGGGCACCACCGGTCTGCCGGAGATGATGGACGCCGAGAAGTACCTGATCGACCACAACGTCGGCGACGTCATCAGCCAGAGCTTCGGCGCCACCGAGAACACCTTCCCCGGCTTCGCCAAGGGCGACTTCTCCAGCATCAAGAAGCTGCGGTACGCCTTCCAGGACGCCGACCGCAAGCACGTCACCGTGCTCGCCGCCTCCGGCGACGGCGGCGCCACCGACCTCCGGGCGGACGGCAAGACGTACTATGACAAGCGCGTCAACTCCTGGCCCTCCTCCGACCCGTTGGTCACCTCGATCGGCGGCACCCAGCTCCACCTGAACGACAAGGGCGACCGGGTCAAGCCGGACAGCGTCTACAACGACTACGGCTCCGGCGGTGGCGGCCAGTCCCACGTGTTCACCCGGCCGTCCTTCCAGAACGGTGTGAAGAGCAAGGTCGGCACCCGCCGCGGCACCCCCGACATCTCGATGTCCGCCGCGGTCGACGGCGGCGCCTGGATCTACTCCAGCTTCGACCCGACCGCCACCGGCTGGGACGTCAGCGGCGGCACCAGCGAGGCCACCCCGCTCTTCGCGGGCATCGTCGCCCTCGCCGACCAGGCGGCCGGCCACCGGCTGGGCAACATCCAGAAGCGGCTGTACGACCTCTACAGCCGCCACTCCAAGGGCACCGGCATCGTCGACGTCAACGACGGCACGGACAACAGCTACCAGGGCGTGACCGGCTACAAGGCGGTCAACGGCTACGACCTCGCCACCGGCGTCGGCACCGTGGACGCCCTCCGCTTCGTCCCGGCCCTCGCCCGGCAGAAGCCCTGACGCTCCCCGCACCACACGGACGACGGCCCGGGTCCCGCACCCGGGCCGTCGTCCGTCGGCGGTGTCGCCGGGCGGCAGGACCGTCCGGCCCGAGGCCGGACTCGGCGGCCCGGACGGGTGACGGCCGCCGGGGTCGCGGCAGCGAAGGCGGCGCGGAGAGCGAAGGGGCGGCGCGGACGGAGAGGTCCCGGACGGGGGCGGACCTCAGGCGACTCGCCGCCCCGCCGCGGCCGTTGCGCCGTCCCGTTCCGTCGACCGGCCCAACTCCCGCCGCACCGGCCTGACCTGGGCAGACGGCCCGGCGGTCCGGTACTGCGGGCCGACGTGCGAGACACGCTCCAACTGCCGTGATGTCCTGTCGTCTTGACGTACCCGGTCGCAGCGCGTTTGCTTCCCTTCGCATCATCGGTCGCGCATGACCCTCTCACCACCCGGAAGGCGCCTGATGTGATCGTTCCTACCCTCCGCAGGGTTCCCCTGGCCCGCCTCGCGACAACCCTGGCCGCCTCCGCGTCCGCCCTCACGCTCACCGCGTGCGGCGCCGTCGACGGCATCGGCGGCGACACCTCCGCGTCCCCGAAGAAGGGTGACGACATCACGGTGGGGCTGCTCCTGCCCGACAAGCAGACGGCCCGCTTCGAGGCCTTCGACCACCCCATCTTCGCGAAGGAGGTGGCCACCCTCACGCACGGCAAGGGCAAGGTCGACTACGCCAACGCCGAGTCGAGCGAGGACCGGCAGAAGCAGCAGTTCCAGGAGATGGTGTCCAAGAAGGTCGACATCATCGTGGTGGACGCGCTGGACGCCGCGGCCATCGCGCCGGAGGTCCGGAAGGCGAAGGGCGCGGGCATCCCCGTCATCGCCTACGACCGGCTCGCACAGGGCCCGATCGACGCCTACGTCTCGCACGACAACGAACTCGTCGGCGAGGTCCAGGGCCGCGCCATCGTCGAGGCACTCGGCAGCAAGGCCGCGACCAGCAAGATCGTCATGATGAACGGCGACCCCGCGGACCCCAACACCGCGAGTTTCAAGTCGGGCGCCCTCGCCGAGCTCAAGAACAAGGTCCGCATCGCCGAGGAGTACGACACCGACAAGTGGTCGCCCGCGGTCGCCGAGGCCAACATGAAGAAGGCCATCCGGGCCGTCGGACTGAACAACATCGCCGCCGTCTACTCGGCCAACGACGGCATGGCCGGCGCCGTCATCGACACGCTGAAGCAGGCGGGCGCCACCACGATCCCCCCGGTCACCGGACAGGACGCCAACCTGGACGCGGTACAGCGGGTCGTCTCGGGCGAGCAGTACATGACCGTGTACAAGTCGTTCCTGGAAGAGGCCACCGACGCCGCGCAGATGGCGGTGTACAAGGTCCAGGGCCGCGACATCCAGTACGACGCGCTGACCCAGGACAAGGTCGACAGCCCGACCGAGAAGGACATACCCGCCACGCTCGTGCCGGTGGTCGCCCTCACGAAGGACAACATCAAGGACACGGTGATCGCGGACGGCGTCTACACCGTCGCCGACATCTGCACCCCGAAGTACCGGTCGGCCTGCGCCGCGATCGGCCTGAGCTAGCCGGACCCGGCCGGGAAGGGGGCGGTCGGGCCACGGCGCCCCCGCCGCGCGGCTCTCCGGGTCCTCACGGCGTCGCGAGGAACTCCACCACGGCCAGCACGAACAGCAGGCACAGGGCGATGCCCACCACCACCCAGCCGGTGGGGTACGACCACAGCAGGTAGACCAGCACCGCCGCGGCCACCAGGACCCAGGTGATCCAGGTGCGGTACCGGCGTACGAAGGGGCCGACCGGTCCGGTGCGCAGGCCGGCGTGGTCGGCGGTGCCGCGGGTCGCCGCGATCCCGGACGTCCACAGGCGCCGGACCAGCCCGGCGTACCGGCCGGGTCCGCTGACCCAGGCGGCCAGGGCGACGACGACGGCCAGCGCCACGACCACGCGCACGCCGGTGCGCAGGAACCGGGTCAGCGCGTCGTAGACGGCGGCCGCCGCGCCCGGGGAGACGCCCGCGGGCAGCCGGTCCAGGTAGAACACGCGGAACACGTCCAGCCCGATGCCGAGCAGCCCGGTGGCGACGGCGACCGCCAGGCACCCGGTCACCAGGGCCCGGCGCCGCCGTACCGCGAGCAGCACCCCGGCGGCGACCAGCAGCACGGCCAGCACGGGCAGCCAGTTCCCGGCGAGCTGGAGCAGCCGTACGTAGGTCTTGACCTTGCCGACCTGGTCGGACCTGAGCAGGGTGAAGTCGGTGTGCACGGCGGGGATGTGCTTGGCGGCGGTCAGTCCGGCGTCGACGAGGCGCTGCTTGACCTGGTCCACGAGGGGGCCGATGTCGAGGGTGACCGAGTCGCCGCCCAGCTGCACCGAGCCGCCGCCGCTGCCGGTGAGGGCCTTGTCGAGGCTGCTGTGGACCCGGCGGTTGGCGTCGGTCCAGACGGTCCGGAACGCGTCGGACGCGGCGACCTTGCGGGCCATGTCGTGGACGAAGCTGCGGACGGCCCCTTCGAGCGCGCCGCCGAGTGCGCCGCCCAGCGCCTGCTGTAGACGCGGCCGGTCCGCCGGGGCCACGTCGGCGAGCAGGGCGGGCAGGTCGAGGTGGCTCATGAGGGCGTCGGTGGCCCGGTTGGCCACGGCGTTCTGCACGTCGGGGTCCGAGGCCAGCGGGGCGACCGTGCTGACGTAGCGGTCGGTGTCGCCCACCTGGTCGGCCGCCCACGAGGCGACCACGGCGAGCGGGGCGAGCAGGCAGCCGACGAGGATCAGGACGACGGCGAGGAGACTCCGGACGCGGTGCCGGGGCGGCCGGGCCCGTGCGCTCTCCAGGGCCGCGACCCGGGCCCGCAGCTCCCGGACGTCGTCGGACCGGCTCTCCTCGCCGTCCGCGTGCGCGCCGTCCTCCGTCACCCGTGCCTCCCGCTCGATCCGGCCCACCTCAAGCCGAACCGCCAGGGAGCACGCGCGCCAGCAGGAGGGGGCCGTCCGGGTCATCGACGCGGCGCGCCGGACAGGACGCAACGCCTCCGGCCCGCCGCCGGAAGAGACGGGACGCCCCGGCCCGATGCCGGAAGGGACGGGACGTCCTGGCCCGATGCCGGAAGGGACGGGACGCCCCGCCCCGATGCCGGAAGAGACGGCACGCCCCGCCCCGATGCCGGAAGAGACGGCACGCCCCGCCCCGCCGCCGGAAAAGACGGAACGCCCCCGGCCCGCACAGGGCCGGGGGCGTCCCGTCGCGAACGCGGTACCCGGGTTACTTCACCGGCTCCGGCTCCGGCGCGCTCTCCTGCTCCGCCTCGCCCGCCGGGTCCACCGGGGTCCTGACCGAGTCGAGGAGCAGCTGGGCGACGTCCACCACCTGGATGGACTCCTTGGCCTTGCCGTCGTTCTTCTTGCCGTTGACGGAGTCGGTCAGCATGACGAGGCAGAAGGGGCAGGCGGTGGAGACGATGTCGGGGTTGAGGGAGAGGGCTTCGTCGACGCGCTCGTTGTTGATGCGTTTGCCGATCCGCTCCTCCATCCACATCCGCGCGCCACCGGCGCCACAGCAGAAGCCGCGCTCCTTGTGGCGGTGCATCTCCTCGTTCCTGAGGCCCGGGACCTTGCCGATGATCTCGCGCGGCGGCGTGTAGATCTTGTTGTGGCGGCCCAGGTAGCAGGGGTCGTGGTAGGTGATGATGCCCTCGACCGGGGTGACCGGGACCAGCTTGCCCTCGTCGACCAGGTGCTGGAGCAGCTGGGTGTGGTGGATGACCTCGTAGTCGCCGCCGAGCTGCGGGTACTCGTTGCCGATGGTGTTGAGGCAGTGCGGGCAGGTGGCGACGATCTTCTTCGCCGACTTCGGCTTGCGGGACTCCTCGGTCACCTTGCCGTCGTCGTCCAGCTCCTCGCCGAACGCGGTGTTCAGCGCCATGACGTTCTCCATGCCGAGCTCCTGGAACAGGGGCTCGTTGCCGAGGCGGCGGGCGGAGTCGCCGGTGCACTTCTCGTCACCGCCCATGATCGCGAACTTGACGCCCGCGATGTGCAGCAGCTCGGCGAAGGCCTTCGTGGTCTTCTTGGCGCGGTCCTCCAGGGAGCCGGCGCAGCCGACCCAGTACAGGTACTCGACCTCGGTGAGGTCCTCGATGTCCTTGCCGACGACCGGGACCTCGAAGTCGACCTCCTTGAGCCACTCCAGGCGCTGCTTCTTCGCCAGGCCCCAGGGGTTGCCCTTCTTCTCCAGGTTCTTGAGCATCGTGCCCGCCTCGGACGGGAACGCGGACTCGATCATCACCTGGTAGCGGCGCATGTCGACGATGTGGTCGACGTGCTCGATGTCGACGGGGCACTGCTCGACGCAGGCGCCGCAGGTGGTGCACGACCACAGTACGTCCGGGTCGATGACGCCGTTCTCGTCGGCGGTGCCGATCAGCGGGCGCTCGGCCTCCGCGAGGGCGGCGGCGGGGACGGCCTTGAGGGCCTCCTCGCTTGCCTTCTCCTCGCCCTCGGCGTTCTTGCCGCCACCCGCCAGCAGGTAGGGCGCCTTGGCGTGCGCGTGGTCGCGCAGGGACATGATCAGCAGCTTGGGGGAGAGCGGCTTGCCGGTGTTCCAGGCGGGGCACTGCGACTGGCAGCGGCCGCACTCGGTGCAGGTGGAGAAGTCCAGCAGGCCCTTCCAGGAGAAGTGCTCGATCTGGGAGACGCCGAAGACGTCGTCCTCACCGGGGTCGGTGAAGTCGATCGGCTTGCCGCCGGAGGTCATGGGCAGCAGGGCGCCGAGCGAGGTCTCACCGGTCGCGTTCCGCTTGAACCAGATGTTCGGGAAGGCCAGGAAGCGGTGCCAGGCGACGCCCATGTCGGTCTTCAGGGCGACCACGATCATCCAGATGAAGGAGGTCGCGATCTTCAGACCGGCGAAGAAGTAGGTGAGGTTCTGGAGCGTGCTGACGTCCATGCCCCGGAACCAGGACACCACCGGGTACGAGATGAAGAAGGAGGCCTCGTAGGAGTCCACGTGGTGCTGGGCGCCCTCCAGCGCGTGCAGCGTGAAGATGCAGACGCCGACGATCAGGATGACCGTCTCGACGAAGTACGCCTGGCCGAAGTTGGAGCCGGCGAACCGGGACTTGCGGCCCGGCCGGCTCGGCTTGCTCAGCTGGCGGATGGCGATCAGCACGAGGATGCCGAGCACCGTCATGGTGCCGATGAACTCGACGAAGACGTTGTACGGCGCCCAGTCACCGATGACCGGCAGGATCCAGTCGGCCTGGAACAGCTGGCCGATGGCGTTGACGATCGTCAGGAGAAGGGAGAAGAAGCCGACCGCGACGAACCAGTGCGCCACGCCCACGATGCCCCAGCGGTTCATCCGGGTGTGGCCGAGGAACTCCCTGACCACCGTGACGGTCCGCTGGACGGGCTCGTCGGTACGGGTGCCGGCGGGCACGTTCTGGCCGAGCCGCGTGAAGTTGTAGATCTGCAGGATGGCGCGGGCGAACAACGCCACGCCGACCACGATCAGAACCAGCGACACGATGATCGCGGCGAGTTGCATGGGGGCTCCTCGGGCCTGCGAGGGGTCTCTTCGGGTCTCCGTACAGAGAGTGCCCGAAATTACTAAGCGGTAACTTATGCAGTCGGTTCGAGACTACCCGCATCTTTACTCGCACTGTAGCCAGGTGCGGGGTGATCTGGGTCGCTGAGGGGTGCCTGTGCGGTACGCCCGGAAGCTGATCGTGTTATTCGTACATAATGGTTACATTTCAGTCTAATTTGGACCCGTGCTCTACGGGATCGTCGCCGCCACCACCGCCTTCCTGCTCGCCGCCTTCCTCGCCGCGTTGATCCGGCCGTGTGCCCTGCGGCTCGGCCTCGTCGACCGGCGGCGGACGCGGCGGGTGCCCGCGCTGGGCGGCCTCGCCGTGGCCGGCGCCACCTGCGTGGTCGCCTTCGCCGGCGACTGGACCGGCGTCGCGCCGCTCGGCACCGGCGTCGGCAAGCTGCTGGCCGCCGGGGGAGCGGTGGCGCTGCTCGGGGTGGTCGCCGACGTGTGGCGGCTCAAGACGCGGTTCCTGCTGTTCGGTACGGCGGTGGCGGCCGCCTGCGTCGTGCCGTACGGCGAGTTCGGGACGGCGGGCGGGCTGCTCGGCGCCGGGTGGATCGCCTTCGTCGCCGTCGCCTTCAAGGGGCTCGACCACGCGGACGGACTGGCCGGGACCGTCGGGGTGGTGACCGCCTTCGGGGCCGGGGCCTGTGCCGCCGCCGAGGTGATGGACGGGCTCGCCGCGCTGCTGAGCGTGCTCGCGGCCGCGCTCACCGGGTTCCTGATGCACAACTGGGCTCCCGCGCGGATCGCCCTCGGCGCCACCGGTTCGCTGTTCACCGGGTTCGTGCTGGCCGCGGCCGCGCTGGTCACCCGGACCGGGTACGACCCCGCCGCCAGTGCGGGCGTGCTCTTCGCGCTCACCGCCGTCGCGAGCGCCGACGTGCTGCTCGTCGTGCTGTCGCGGGTGCTCGCCGGGCGGCCGGTGCTGCGGCGCGGCCCCGACCATCTGGCGCACCGGCTGCGGCGCCTCGGGCTCACCTCGCAGGGGGCGACCGTCGTCCTCGGTGCCGCGTCCTTCGCGGGGGTGCTTCCCGCGGTGCTCGTGCACACCGGCTGGACCGGTCCCGCGGCCGTCGCCTGGGCCGTCGGCGTCACCCTGGTGGTCGTGCTGGGACTGCTCGGGGTCCCGGTGTACGGCCCGCGGCGTCCGACGGGTGCGCACACCATCGGGAGGCAGACCGTCGGACGGCAGACCGACGTTCCCACGGGCCGGAGGCAGACCGGCGTGCACGTCTCCGGGCGGCACGGCCAGTTGTCGGAAACCATGCGCCGGGCCGATCACCACAGCCCCCGCCGTCCCCCCGAATACTCCGCGCCGCATCCCCGGCAACCCGCATACGTGCGCATCAGCGCGCCCGCGCGGGTGAGGAACGGGTGAAGCCCGAGCTGGCGGAATCACCATGGGGGCGCGGTCGGGTGTCGATCCGGACCATGACGGCATTCCTCCCGGCCCGCGCGGCGATTTCCGTACGAGCGCGGGGCAACGGGGAACCGGCGGCCATGCAGGTGACCTTGCTGGCCTGCTTTCCCGGACCGGCGACGGAGCCGACCTAGGGTGATGCGGCAGACCGCGTTGAGGCACCACAGTGCGCGCTGATCGACAAGAACGGGAATGCTTGCATGATGCGTTCGGGCTGGAGCGACTACGGAACCCGGTTCGTCGACGAGAAGAGCGTGGACGCGTACGCTCGCCTGTACGACGAAGGCACTTATGACGAATACGTCTGGTCCCTTGAGCGCCCCGCTCTCGTCGAGTTGCTGCGGCAGGAACGCGACCGGCGAGGGCGCCTGCGGTTGCTGGACTTCGCCTGTGGTACCGGCCGCATTCTTGCCGCCGTGGACGGCGTGGCGGACGAACTCACGGGCGTGGACATCTCGGCCGAGATGGCGCGGCGCGCCGCCGGCGCAAGCCCCAGGGCGGACATCAAGGTCGGCTGTGTGCTGAGCGAGGACCTGTTGTCCGGGCCCTACGAAGCCGTCACCATCTTCCGTTTCTTCGTGAACGCGCCCCAGGAAATGCGGCTCCCGATCCTGCGTAAAATCAGACAGCACATGGAACCGGGCGCCCTGCTGGTGTTCAACAACCACGGCCACTGCCCGAGCCTGCGTTCGCTCGCCGTTCGCGTGCCGAGACCAAGACCGCAACATCCCAACGAATTGCGGCACCGGGACATTGTCCGGCTGCTGGGTGAGTCCGGCTTCCGGATCGAGCAGCGATGTGGCTTCTCCCTGTTTCCGTCGGTTCTGCACCGTCATATTCCTGGATCTGTCCTGCGCAGAGCCGATACCGCTGCTTCTTCGCCCCGTCTTCGGCGGATCCCGGAGAAGGTGATGATCGAACAGTTGTACGTGGCCCGAGCCCTGGGTGGACCGTGCTGAGTGCTGCCCGCGAGTGGCGGCGCGGACTGCTGCGCGCCGGCCCGCTGGGGCGACGCGTCGAACTGCGGACGACGGGCGGCCGCAACGGCGCGGCGGCGGCCCGCGTCATCGACCGGCCGTCACGGGCGATGGGCCGGGTGGCGTCCTTTCTCGATCAGTTCGTGGTGCGCGCGAACGTGGGCCCGCGGTCGGCCGATCCGCTGGCGGCGGTGGAGCCGTCGTTGCGGAGGTTTCTGAACGAGGCGGACGGCGCCGCCTGCATGCACTCGTCCATGCCCGGGCGGTCGATCGCGGCTCTGGTCGCCGGAGAGAGTCCGCGTTACGTGCTCAAGATCGGGCGGTCCGACGACCGTCCTCTCCGTAATGAAGCCGAGTTCCTCAAGGGGACAGCCGGGATGGGGCTTTCTTTCCAGGTCCCGGAACTGGCGTATGCGGATTCTGCGGGCGGTCACTATGTGGTGGTGACTCACGCGTGGCGCCATGCGCGGCTCGCGGGGATGCTGACACGGGACGAGCTCTTGGGAATCACCGAAGACCTCGCCACGGCGGCACCCGGCGGCGGATGTCTCGTCCATGGTGACCTGGCGCCGTGGAACGTCCTGAGGACCCCTGAGGGCATCGGCGTCATCGACTGGGAGACGGCGACGTTCGCGGACCAGCCCCTGCGGGATCTGATCCATTACCTGGTACAGGCGGGTGCGATTCTCCGGTGGACCGACGCGGCGGCCGTGGCCCGGGAGCTGACCCACCCTCGGGGGCTGGTCTGCGAACTCGCCAGTCGACTCGGCCTCGCCCGGTCGCAGGCGGACGAGGCGGTACACGCCTACTTCACCAGCCTCCGGCCGGTGACCGTCAGGCAGGTGCAGCGCTTTCAGGACGAGGTCGCGGCCGCAGCGGGGGTGCTTCCAGAACGCTCCGGACAGGGCTGCGACGGGTGACCTGCCGGGAGCGCAGTCAGCCGGCTTCCGGCCTCAGCCTGCGGACCCCGTGCATCAGCACCAGCATGACGAACCGCGCGTTGCCCACCGCATACCGCAGGAACATGCGCCGCGGCTCCTGAACCAACCGGTGAAACCACTCCAGTCCGGCGCGGCGCATCCACCGCGGTGCTCTGCTGCGGATTCCCGCCACCACGTCGAAGGACCCGCCGACCCCGACCGTCAGGGCGCAGTCGAGATCCCTTTGATGCCGGGACAGGAAGTACTCCTTGGCCGGGCTGGGAACGGCCAGGAAGAGAATGTCCGGCCGTGCCTCACGGACGGTGGCCACCACCTGCGCCTCCTGCGGCTCGCTCCAGTACCCGTTCCGGTACCCGACGACCTCCACGCCCTGGTCGGCGGCGATGCGTGCCGTCCTCTCCACCACCGCCTGCTCGGCGCCGAGCAAGTAGACGCGGTATCCGTTGCGCGCGGCGCTGCGCCACAGCGCGAGTATGAAGTCGATTCCGGCCACTCGCTCGGGCATCGGTTGACCGAGGAGCCGCCCTGCCCAGACGACGGACTGGCCGTCTGCGTTGACGAGTGAGCAGTCCCGGATGATCCGCGCCAGGCCGGGATCGTCATGGGCCTGGACGACCTTCGCCGCGTTCAGCACCACGTGCTGGTGCGGTCCGCCATCCGCGATCAGACGCTCCGCGACGGAGACCGACTGTTCGAGCGTGAGCGGATGGACCGGCAGTCCGCACACCGTCACCGGCGGACACCACGCTGACACCCTTGTCGCGTCCTCGTCCGTCACCTCGGGCTCACGCACCATGCACCTCCGTTCCGTCATGGTTTCCGCTGCAATCCTGCTTCCTGCCAGAACCGCATGAACGTCCGTTCCACGCACTCCGGTTCATAGTGTGTCCGCAGCTCCTTCCATGCCTTCTGCTGGCGGTTGCGAATTCCTTCCAGATCGCGCACGCACGTGGTGAGGAAGGCGGCTACTGAGACTTCCGTGGCCTCGACCGGTTCCACGCACCCCCGCTCCAAGAGCTCCGCTGACCCGGGAGACGGGCGCGCCGCCACGACGGAACCCGCCTGAAGCGCTTCGAGCAGTACGAAAGGAAGCCCTTCGACCCAACGGGCCGGAAGGACGAACACGTCCACCTGGGACCAGAAGGACATGACCTCCGTGGGGTCGAGGAGCCCGAGGTCCTCGTCCACGTACCCCATCTCCGCGACGGGTACGTCGAGGCGTAGACCCGCCACGCGGAGCCCGACGTCGAGTCCTTGCCTCTTCAGCCTGCCGACCGCGTTGCAGACGAGGTCGAAGCCCTTGGCCCGGGTGATCGTGCCGAGCCAGCCGACGCGCAGCACGCGCGAGGGGCCGCCTTCCGCCGCGGGCGACACCATCGGCGGTGCGGGATTGCGCAGTACCGTGACCGAAGCCGTACGGCAGCCACTCGCCACCAGTTGCGCCGCGACCGCCTCACTGAGGACCATCCAGTGGGCTCCTGCCAGTAGCGTCCGCAGCATCCGGTTCGCGGCGAGCCTCGCGGGCAGTTGCGCGCCGTGGAGATGCAGGACCACGGTGCACCGGACCGCTCTGGCGATACCGATCAGGACGGTGTCGCGCACCAGATGCAGGCCCCACTGCGAGACCGGCAGGTAGACCGCTCGCTGGGTGCGCCGGACCAGCAGGTACGCGCCGCCGCCCAGGGCCGCCGCGGTGGCGCGTACCTTGGCCGGCCAGGAAGCCTCGAACCTCTCCGACGCGCCCCGGTCCGCCGAGAGCGAGATGACCGCCGACACGTGGCAGTTGCTCGTCAGCAGAGGCGTGAAGAACTCGGCCGCTCGGCCCATACCGCCGAGACGTGCACTGTGCCGGAAGACCAGGACGGCCGGACGGGCAGGGCGTCGCAGAAACCTCGGACGGATGAGAAACATTCCGCACGCCTCGGAGTATGTGATGGGGGGATTTCGGAGTCCAGATGGAATTATGGGAAGGCAACCGAACCACTTGGCCGTTACGGAATGCCAGTGTGACACGTCTCGATCCGCATTATTCATACGGTATTCGCGGTCGGGGTGCGGGAGTGTTCACTGATCCGAAGACTCTGACAAAGAAAGCGCCATCGGTGTGACCTCTGAGATTCCGCTGTTTCTTTCCGTCTGTGCCGCGGTATGCGTTGTTTCGAGCGTCCTGCTCGCCCTGTGTATTCGTGGGTCGGGCTGGCTGCTCTGGGCTTCCTGCCTCGCTCCGCTCTTTCTGCTGAGCAAGGGATATGCGACGGTAGGCTTTTCCCCGGTCTACCTCATGGACATTCTGGCTTTCTCCGCTCTGCTCGTGACTGTGCACATGTGGGGCCCCCGGATGTTCTCCGAGCCCCGGTTGCGCTGGTTCCGGGCCGTCGCCATGGGCCTTGCGGTCGCGGCGGCTCAGGCGGTGTACCGCGGGATCCAGGCGGGGTATCCCGATCCCCTCAAGGGTGGGATCCTCGGGCTCTACCCCCTCGTCGGCTGGTTCGCCGCGACCTGGTTCCTCACTCGGCCCCTCGAAGAAGCCCTCCGCTGGCGGTGGGCGTTGTACGTGCCGACCTTCGGTGTCCTTCTGGCGTGGGCCGTGCACACCCCGTTGATCGCCGCCGCGTCAGGCCTCTACCTGGCGATCGCGGGCGCGTTCGGGGTTCAGATGCGGTACCGGGGAAGCCGGTCGCTGCTCCTGTGGACACTTACCGGGACCGCTCTGCTCACCGCCCTGACGAGTAAGCGGGGTCCCCTCCTGGCCGTGGTCGCGGCTGTCGCCGCGACCACCGTCGCGGGCGCACCGGGTCGGCGACGTCCCGTGCGCTGGCCGGTCATCTCGTGGACTGTGGTGACTCTCGGAGTGATCGGCCTGCTGTCCTTCTCCCTCTCCGGCCGGAACTTGTCCGACATGCCCGTGGTCGGGGGGGTGACGGCTCGGCTGTCCAGTTCGGCGGATGCGCACACCGAAGCCGGCGCCAACGTGGGATTGCGTCTGGAAATGTGGCGGGAGGCCCTTCACGGGGCGTGGCAGGAGCCGTTCCTCGGGGTCGGAGCGGGACACCCCATGGAACTGGTGCAATACAGCCTGGCGCCGAGTGCCGCGAAATCCGGGCCGCACAACTCCTTCATCGGATACGTCTACTACCTCGGCTGGCCGGCCGGACTCGGCTTGATGCTGCTCGTCGCGGCGGCCCTGTGCCGGACCTGGCGGGCCCGCCGGCACCCGGTCGCCGCCTGCTGGTTCGGGGCAACCGTCGGTGTCTGCGTCACCGCCTCCACCAATGTCGCCTTTGAGACCACGTTCATCGGGCTGCCTTCCTGGCTGGTCCTCTCCTGCGCGTATGCCCGGGTCGGAGTGGTCCGGGGCCACGGGGGCGAGATCCGGGCCGGCACCGAGGATCCCGAGGGACCCGAGCGCGTCATCGCCCAGCGGGCCGCCGGCCCAAGCGGTGGGACAGACCGAAGCGCGGCCGGCAGTACCGGTCCGCCGACGGCCGGCCTCCCCGTGTGACACCCCGCTCGCTCGCCTCTTCGCGGCCGCCTGGAGAATCCGTTGCAGCAGCCAGAGATCCGAGAGTTCTGGTCCGCGCACCCCGCGGTGACCACGTCTTCGGCGCACCGGACTTCCCCTGTTCGAAGTGCGGCACGCGGAGAAGCGGTTCATGCACGCGCCGCCGCTGCCGGTTCACGGCATGACCGGCGAGCGGCTCCTGGGCCGGCACCTGTGGGTGCGTCTGACTCCCACGGGTGATCAGCGGCAGGCCTGTCCCGGTACCTGACGCGAAGTCAGGCCTGGAGCACCCTGTCACCGATGCGGCAGACCTGGCCGGCGAGAAGCCGGTGGTCCGGCATGACACGCGAACGCAGTCGGCGCCTGAGCAGCGCGTAGGAGATGCGGTGGAATCGCACGGAACGCGCGAAAGCCCCTCTGCGGAAATTCCGCTTCGTCAGCAGATGCAGGGTGCCGGCCGAGTGGTACGTCATGCCCAGGCGCTCGGCGAGGACGGGCATCGTCCGGGGGGCGTAGAAGGAGATGTGCTGGCCGGCTTCCGGCGCCAGGTACCACCACGACGGATCGGCGCTGAGGTCGTGCAGGTGCTGCGTGAAGACGAACGAGTGCGCGCCGGTGTCCCGTAGGCAGGTGTCGACGAAGGCGAGCGGATCGGTCACGTGCTCCATCACCTCGACGGCGGTGACCGCGGCGGCCGCCTCCGGCCGGCTGCCCTCCCACTCGAACCCCCGGGCGAACAGGTTCTCGCAGTGGGCGTCCTGCCAGTAGACGTCCAGGCCGACGTCGCGCAGCAACCGGACGAGCAGGCCGTATCCGGCGCCGTAGTCGACGTACGTGCCGGTGGAGCCGAACATGCGGACCAGCGCCGAGGCCAGCCGTGGATACAGGTGCAGGTTCCGTTGTACGACGCCGGTGTCGATGGCGGCGACGGCCTCCGAATAGGCCTCGTCCAGCCAGTGCGGCTCGTCGACGGACCAGTAGGCGCACGCATCGCACATGCGGTACGTGGCCTCGTGGCGTCCGAGCACGGTGGCACGGTGGGTGATGCGTGTGGTGCCGCCGCAGATCCTGCACGAGGCGGTCATGCGGTCACCGCGCTGCCGACGGCCGCAGCCGCCCGATGGGACGACTCGGGGATGGAGGAACGCAGAATCGAGTCGAGTTCGGCGTCGACCATGAGGCGGGCGAGTTCGGGGGCGTGGGTGGTGGGTTTCCAGCCGAGGACGCGTTCGGCCTTGGAGGCGTCCCCGACGAGGTCGTCGACTTCGGCGGGGCGGAGGTAGCGTTCGTCGAAGCGGATGTGGTCGCGGTAGTCGAGGCCGAGGTGGGCGAAGCAGTGTTCGGCGAAGTCGCGGACGCTGTGGCTGGTGCCGGTGG
>NZ_JBFBJL010000099.1:0-25936 GCF_040686075.1 Streptomyces sp. NPDC086519 | reverse complement strand
ACGCGATTACCCTTGCCACTCTGGCAAACTTGCAGGACAGGATGGTGGAGCGGCAGGCCGGCAGCAGGAACCGGAGGAGTTGACGCCGGACTTCGGCCGCCCGCTATCTGACGTGCAGTCAGTTCTCGTTATAGTGAGCGATGGCCGTGGGGCCGGCGGGATCGGGCGGGGGCGGAGGCAGACCGATGACGGACAGTCTGGGCGAGTCGGCGGGGGCGGGGCCCGAGGTGCCGGTACGGGATCTCGGTGGGGGCGTGCGGTCCGTCGCCGTACCCATTCCGGACAACCCGCTCGGCCACACGCTGGTGTACGTGATGGACACCGACCGGGGTCCGGTACTGGTCGACACCGGGTGGGACGATCCCGGGTCGTGGGACGTGCTGGTGGCGGGGCTGGCGGCGTGCGGCACGGGCGTCGGTGAGGTGCACGGGGTCGTCATCACGCATCACCACCCCGACCATCACGGGCTGTCGGGGAAGGTGCGCGAGGCGTCCGGGGCCTGGATCGCGATGCACGCGGCCGACGCGGCGATCGTGCGGCGGGCCCGGGAGACCCGGCCCGAGCGGTGGTTCACGTACATGGCGGCGAAGCTGACGGCCGCCGGGGCGCCGGACGAGCACGTGGCGCCGTTGCGCGGCGGACCCCGTCGCCGAAGCGCCCCGCCCGGCCTGGCCCCCGCCCTCCCCGACCGTGAGATCCTCCCCGGCGAACTCCTCGGCCTCCCGGGCCGCCGGCTGCGTGCGGTCTGGACGCCGGGGCACACGCCCGGCCATGTCTGCCTGCACCTGGAGGAGGAGCATCCCGCCCGGCTCCCCGGCCATGGGCGCCTGTTCTCCGGCGACCACCTGCTCCCCGAGATCACCCCGCACATCGGCCTCTACGAGGACCCCGACGACGCGACCGTCACCGACCCCCTCGGCGACTACCTCGACTCCCTGGAACGCGTCGGCCGTCTCGCCCCCGCCGAGGTCCTCCCGGCCCACCAGCACACCTTCACCGACGCGCCAGGGCGGGTCCGCGAGCTGCTGGCCCACCACGAGGAACGCCTCGCCGGACTGCTCTCGCTCCTCCAGCAGCCGCTCACGCCCTGGCAGTTGGCGGTGCGGATGGAGTGGAACCGGCCCTGGGAGCAGATCCCGTACGGATCGCGGAACATCGCCGTCTCGGAGGCCGAGGCCCATCTGCGGCGCCTGGTGAAGCTGGGGCGGGCGGAGGCGGTGGCGGGGAGCGATCCGGTCACGTACGTGGCCGTGTGACTCGTCGTCCACGTGGCCGTGCCAGTCGTCGTCCGCGTGGCCGTGCGAGTCGTTGACGTGGTCCGGTAAATCCTTCGGCGGCCGGCGCCCTCGGCTGCTACACAGACTCATGGACCCTTTGGAACGGCTCCTCGCCGAACGCGCCTGCGAGCGTCTCGTCGTCGACTTCGTCCGCCGGCTCGACCTCGGCGAACCGTCCTCCGTGGCCGAGCTGTTCACCGAGGACGGGTGGTGGGAGTGGCCGCCGCCCGGGGACGGGCGGCGGGCCGAGGGGCGGGCGGCGCTCGCCGCGTACTTCGGCTCCCGGCCGCCGGGCCGGCTCTCGCGGCGCGTGATGTCCAACATCCTCGTCACGGTGACGGGACCGAAGACGGCGACGGCCACGTCGTACTTCCAGACGTACCGGGTCGACGGTCACGACGGCGGACCCGACGGAAGACTCGACGGAAGACTCGGCGGAAGACTCGGCGGGGGGATGGTGCCGGCCGGGCCGCCCGTGCAGGTCGGTCACTACGAGGACCGGTTCCGGTGCCTCGACGGCCGCTGGCTGCTGGCGTCCCGGTCCCTGGTGCTGCCGTTCGGCGGGCCGACCCCCACGGCAGGCGGCTGAAGCACGCCCGTCACCGGCTCAGTTGACGGCGCTCTCGGCGGTGATGAGCATCTCCGCCAGGTCGGCGAGGGTGGCCAGCTGGCGGGCGTTCATCTGCGGGGCGCGGGCCGCCAGGCGGACCAGGCCGCTCTCGCGGAGCCGGGAGAGCGGGTCGGCCTGGGCCTCAAGGCTCTGTAGCACCGGCTGGAGCGCCTCGTGCAGCGCCTCGGGCTCGTCGGCGGTGAAGAAACCGGCCGGCAGACCGAAGAACCGCCGCAGCCGGTCGGTGTGTTCGAGGCTCGGCAGCCCGCTCTTGCGCCACTCGCTGAGCCACTGCCTGCTGGTGCCGGCGATCGCCGCGAGCTCGCCCAGCGAGTACCGCTTGCCGTCGGGGCGGCGCCGGTTCTCGCGGATGAAGTCCAGCCGCTGCCGCACCCGTTCGGCGAGCCCCGCCTCGGGCGCGGCCTTGCCGGCCAGGAGTTCGGCGACGACCCCGGCCGGGATCCCGGTGCGGTACGACAGGTCGGTCACGTCCAGCACCTCGGACAGCCGTCCGGGACATCCGGTCAGCTCTCCGAGCCGTTCCAGTACGCCGGTCAGCGGGGCATGGGCGTCACTCACCAAGGTCCCCCTGGACACACGTGGTTGGTCGGTCGGCCGAGCAGACGCGAGGCTATCGAATCACCGGTGCCGCCCACCAGACATGACAAGGACCACTGCGCAAGGGGGCAGCAATCGTTGACATGTGACGGACCGGCAGGAAAGGATCACGTCACCAGGCCACGGTCGAACCGACCCGCCTCCGGTGCCACCTGTGGGGGAGCGGCATCCGGGGCGACCAGCCGGCCGCCTCCTCCCCAGAAGGTGAGGCGAACCGATGCCGCAGCCCATCCTGCTCCTCGGTGCCGGCCGTCGGCGCGCGTACGACGAGTTCGTGCTGAGGCGTGTCGCCGCGGCCCGCCCGGTGCTGCTGGTGGACGCCGCGCCGCCCGCCTGGGCACAGCCGTGGCCGGCCGGTCACCTCGCGGCGGACCCCGGCAAGGGCGGCGCCACGGCGTCGGCGGTGGCGCGGTTCGCGGCCCGGCACCGGGTCCGCGGCGTGCTGACCCACTCGGGCGAGTACGCGGTGGCGGCCGCCACGATCGCCGGGCAGTTGGGGCTGCCCGGCCTCTCCCCCGCCGCGGCCGCCGCCTGTGGCGACCCGCCCGCGCTGCGCGCGCTGCTGGCCGGCCACACGGTTCCCACCGACGACCCGGGCGGCCCCGGCGCGCCCCGCGTCTCGGCCGAGACGGTCGTCCTCGACGGCGAGATCCGCATCGCCGCCATCACCCGTACGACCCTGGGCCCGGCGCCCGCCCGGCAGCCGCTCCGGCACACCGTGCACGCCCACGACGGCCTGCTGCACAACCGTTTCCTGCGCCTGGCCGTCGACCGCACCGTGCACGCCCTCGGCGTCGACCGGGGTGTCCTGCACATCGGCCTCGCCCTCACCGACCGCGGGCCCCGGGTCACCGACGTAGCCCCGCATCTGCCGGGCGACCTGATCCCGCTCCTCGTCTGGCGGGCCACCGGCGTCGATCTCGCCCAGGCCGCGGCCGCCCTGGCCACCGGCGAGGTGCCCGACACGACGCCCACCCGGCAGCGGGCGGCGGCCGTCCAGTTCGCCTACCCGGCCGCCACCGGCCGCCTCGACCGCCTGGACCTCTCCCCCGACGCCGCCCACGAGCCCGGTGCCGACCGCATGCTCCTCACCCAGCACACCGGCAACCACGTCACCGCGGGCCCGCACGCCACCGTCGCCGACCGGCTGGCCCTGTGGGTGGCGGTCGGCGAGACCCCCGCCGACTGCGACGACGCGCTGCGCCGCATGGCCCGCCACCTGTCGGCGGGCATCGCGCCGCTCGCGAACGCGGCGTAGTACCGCGCCGACGCCCTACGGTGGCGCCATGACTCATCACCCGAAAGCGCCGATCGCACCCGTCAACGCCTTCGAACCCCCTTACTACGTGGCTGTTTTCACCGCGGTGCGGACCGAGGACCAGAGCGGCTACGGCGAGACCAACGCGCGCATGGAAGAGCTGGTGAAGGACATCCCCGGGTATCTGGGGATGGACCACGCGCAGACGCCCGGCGGGCTGGGCATCACCGTCGGGTACTTCCGTGACGCCGACGCCCTCGCCCGGTGGCGGACCGACGCCGAGCACCGCGCGGCGCAGAAGCGCGGGCGGGCCGAGTGGTACGAGAGCTACACCCTGCATGTGGCGAAAGTGGAGCGGAGCCACGGCTTCACGCGCGGGTAGTGGCGCGACGCGACGCTAGAAGGCGATCGTCCTAATCAACTTGCCCGCCGCTTCGAGCACTTCGACTTCCTCTCGGCTCATCGTCGGATTGGCCGCCCGTCGTCGCAGGGCCTGCGCAAGTCCCTCCTCGGTCAGTTCGCCCGGATCGGCGAGCAGGGCCCTCAGCAGGTCGTGGGCCAACGGGTACGCTCCCAGGGCCACTTGGGCGAGGATCACCGCGGACATGCCCCAGTCGAGCCCGGGCGGCCCGTCCTCGGCGTTGGTCCAGTCGATGACCCGGGGACCGTCGGGGGCCAGCATCACGTTGTCCGGATGCAGGTCGAGGTGGAGGACCCGGGCGCCGGGGTCGGCCGGGTCCCGGCCCGGCACGGCGTGCAGCCGCCGCAGCAGCGAGGCGAGCAGCGCACCGCCCTCCCCGGCGCCCATCTCCCCCGTCAGCAGCGCCGCCAGCATGGTCGGCCCGGACAGCCGCTCCATGACCAGTTCGGTACGGGACGCGGAGGGCCGCACCCGGGGCGCCGGGTACCCGTGCTCGCGCACGTACGTCATCACCGCGCCCTCGGCGGCCGCGTCGCCCCGGCCGTCCCGGTCCCGGCGCAGCACCCAGGCCTCGTCGAGCTCGTACACGTCGGCCGAACGCCCCGATCCGAGCAGTCTCCCTGTCATGGCATGACCATAACGAAACGGTCCAGGCTCCCCGGCTCCGCGCAGGCCCCCTCTCAGCTTCCCGTAAGCGGCCGGTAAGGTAGCCGGGTCGTCATCACCCGTACGGGGGGAAGCCGGTGCAATTCCGGCGCTGACCCGCAACCGTGAGCCACAGGACCCCGTGGCGAGCCGGACCACCCCGCTCGGGACGTTGATCGGCTCAGGTGCGCCGGCACCCGCCGCCGCACGGCACCGTCGAGGTTTACGGAGCCGAGCCGCCGGGGTGTCCCGTGCTGCCCGGCTCCCCGCAGGGAGAGGCACCCGCCGACCATGACCGTCCTCCGCCGCACCGCCGGGGTGCTGGCCGCCACCGCCGTCATCGGTACCGCCACGCCCGCGACGACCGCGCTGGCCGCGGGCACCCCCTCCCCGTCCGCGTCGGCGGTCCTCCCGTCAGGTCTGTACGGCAGCTCGGACCCCAAGTACGACGGCGTCTGGCGCCAGTCCCTCGCCCTGCTGGCCCAGCGCGCGGCCGGGGTGAGCCCGGCCGCGAAGGCGGTGGACTGGCTGGCCGGGCAGCAGTGCGCCGACGGCGCGTTCGCGGCGTTCCGTGCCGACCCGACGGCGGCCTGCGACACCAAGGTGACGGTCGACACGAACAGCACGGCCGCCGCCGTACAGGCGCTGAAGGCGGCGGGCGGGCACGACGCCGCCGCGGGCAGGGCCGTGACCTGGCTGAAGTCGGTGCAGAACAAGGACGGCGGCTGGGGCTACACCCCGGGCTCGCCCAGCGACACCAACTCCACCGGCGTGGTGGTCGGCGCGCTCGCGGCGGCCGGCGCGAGCGCGGACAGGTCGCCGTACGACCTGCTCGCCAAGTGGTCCGTTCCGTGCGGCCAGGACGGCGGCGGCGCCCTCGCCTACCAGCCGGACAAGCAGGGGAAGCTGACCGCCAACGCGGACGCGACCGCGGCCGGGGTGCTCGCCGCCCTCGGCGAGGGGTTCGTGACGACGGCCGGGAAGGCCCCGGCCGAGGGCCCTGCGTGCGCCGACTCCGACAAGGCCCTCAGCCGGCAGGAGGTGGCCCGCAACGGCGCCGCGTACCTGGCGGCCGCCATGTCCGGGACCGGCCACCTCGTCTCCGCACTCGCGGGAGCCAAGCCCCAGCCGGACTACGGCAACACCGCCGACGCGGTCGTCGCCATGGCCGCGCAGGGCTGGACGGAGCAGGCGAGGAAGCCGTACGCCTGGCTGGAGGCGCACGCCGCGCGGTGGGCGGAGCAGAGCGGGCCCGCGGCCTACGCCGAACTGATCCTCGCCGCGCACGCGATGGGCGCGGACCCGCGCGACTTCGGCGGGACGAACCTGGTGACGGCGCTGAACGCGACGGGACCGGCCCCGCGGGCGGCTGCCGCGGAGCACGCCGGGGAGAAGAAGGAGAAGAAGTCCGGCACCGGCGTGTGGTGGATCGTCGGCACCGGGCTCGTCGCCGGCATCGGCATCGGCTTCCTGTTCAGCGGGCGCCGGAAGCAGCGGCAGCTGTGACCGCGGCCCGCCGTGCCGCGCTGCTGGTCCTGGCCGCGCTGACGCTGTGCGCGACGGCCGCCGGGCCGGCGGCGGCCACCGGCTACCGCTACTGGTCCTTCTGGGAGCGGGACGGCTCACGCTGGACGTACGCCACACAGGGACCCTCGACCACGCGGCCCGCCGACGGCTCGGTCGAGGGCTTCCGCTTCGCGGTGAGCAAGGACTCGTCGGACGCGTCGCGGCCGCGCGGCACGGCGGACTTCGGGACGATCTGCGCCGGCACGTCCGCGGTCGGGGGCCGGAAGCGGGTCGGGCTGGTCGTCGACTTCGGTACGACGACGGACGCGCCCTCGGGAGAGAAGCCGCCCGCCCCGCGGACGGCCTGCGCGGTGGTGTCCGAGGACGCGACGACGGCGGACGCGCTGGCGACGGTGGCGAAGCCGCTGCGGTACGACACGAACGCGTTGTTGTGTGCGATCGCGGGGTATCCGGGGCAGGGCTGCGGGGAGAAGGTGACGGCGGCGACCGGGGGTACGTCGGGCAGCGGGCCGTCGCTGGGGCTGCTGGCGGGCGCGGGGGTCGTGGCGCTCCTGGCCGCGGGGGCCTTCTGGCAGGCACGGCGGCGCGGGAATGAGTGACACCGCGGGCCGGTGGGGGCCTGTCGCGCAGTTCCCCGCGCCCCTGACAGGGCGCGTTCTGGCTGTGGGCAGTCGTGCCACTGGGGGTCGGTGGGGGCTTGTCGCGCAGTTCCCCGCGCCCCTGACGGGGCACGTCCTGGCTGCGGGCAGTCGTGCCACTGGGGGCCGGCGGGGGCTTGTCGCGCAGTTCCCCGCGCCCCTGAGGGGGCGCGTTCTGGCTGCGGGCAGTCGTGTCGCTGGGGCGGCACGGGTGGGCGCGGCGGCACCTCGCCGGCGCGGGCGGGTGAAACCCGCCGTCCCCCGGCAGCAGCGCCGTTCCCCCGTGCATCCCGGTGCCTGGTGGCTCTGGTCGCTCTCCCTCGGTGTCGCCGCGTCCCGGACCACCAACCCGCTCCTCCTCGCCCTCCTCATCACGGTCACCGCCTACGTCGTGGCCGCCTGCCGGCCCCGCTCCGCGCCCTGGTCCCGCTCCTACGCCGCCTTCGCCAAGCTCGCCCTCGCCGTTCTCCTCCTCCGCCTCGCCTTCACCGTCGTCCTCGGCTCCCCCGTCCCGGGCGCGCACACCCTCGTCACCCTCCCCGAAGTGCCCCTCCCGCACTGGGCCCAGGGCATCCGCCTCGGCGGCAGGGTCACCGCCGAGGCGCTCGTCTTCGCCCTCTACGACGGCCTCCGCATCGCCACCCTCCTCATCTGCGTCGGCGCCGCGAACGCGCTCGCCAGCCCGGCCCGGCTGCTCAAGTCCCTCCCCGGCGCCCTGTACGAGCTGGGCGTGGCCGCCGTCGTCGCCCTCACCTTCGCTCCGCATCTCGTCGCCGACGTGCAGCGGCTGCGGGCCGCCCGTCGGCTGCGCGGCCGCCCCGACTCCGGCATCCGCGGCCTGCTCCAGGTGGGACTCCCGGTCCTGGAGGGCGCGTTGGAGCGCTCGGTCGCCCTCGCCGCCGCCATGGACGCGCGCGGATACGGCCGCAGCGCCGACGTCCCGGACCGGGTCCGCCGTACGACGGCCGCGCTCACCCTCGGCGGTCTGCTCGGCGTCTGCGCGGGGACGTACGGGCTGCTCGCCGCCGAGGGCGGCGGCTACGGCCTGCCCGTGCTGCTGGCCGGGGTGGCCGCCGCGCTGGCGGGGCTGCGGCTCGGCGGCCGGCGTTCGCCGCGCACCCGGTACCGGCCGGACCCGTGGGACGCGCGGGCCTGGCTGGTGTCCGGGGCGGGCGCCGCGGTGGCCGCCCTGCTCACCCTGGCGTCGGTCCGCGATCCGGGCGCCCTGAGTCCCGGGGTCGTACCGCTTCTCGCCCCCGCCCTTCCACTGTGGCCCGCGGCCGCCGTGCTGCTCGGTCTGCTGCCCGCCCTGGTCCTTCCGGGGGTCCCTGCCAAGGAGGAGCCGTCGTGATCCGCTTCGAAGACGTCTCCGTCACCTACGACGGCGCGGCCCGGCCCGCCGTCCAGGGCGTCGACTTCGAGGTGCCGGAGGGTGAACTGGTCCTCCTGGTCGGGCCTTCCGGCACCGGCAAGTCGACGGTTCTGAACGCCGTGAGCGGGCTCGTGCCGCACTTCACCGGCGGCACCCTGCGCGGCCGGGTGACGGTCGCCGGCCGGGACACCCGTACCCACCGGCCGCGCGAACTCGCCGACGTCGTCGGCACGGTGGGCCAGGATCCGCTCGCCCACTTCGTGACCGACACGGTGGAGGACGAACTCGCCTACGGGATGGAGTCGCTGGGGATCGCCCCGGCCGTGATGCGGCGGCGGGTGGAGGAGACCCTGGATCTGCTGGGGCTCGCCGAGCTGCGGGACCGGGCGATCGCCACGCTCTCGGGCGGGCAGCGGCAACGGGTGGCGATCGGGTCGGTGCTCACCCCGCATCCGGCGGTCCTGGTGCTCGACGAGCCGACCTCCGCCCTGGACCCCGCCGCCGCCGAGGAGGTGCTGGCGGTACTGCAACGGCTGGTGCACGACCTGGGGACGACGGTGCTGCTGGCCGAGCACCGGCTGGAGCGGGTGGTGCAGTACGCCGACCGGGTGGTGCTGCTTCCGGGGGACGGGGCCGCCCCGGTGTGCGGGACGCCCGCCGAGGTGATGGCCGTGTCGCCGGTGTGTCCGCCGGTGGTGGAGCTGGGGCGGCTGGCCGGCTGGTCGCCGCTGCCTATGACCGTGCGGGACGCCCGGCGACGGGCGGCGGCGTCCGGGCTGCGGGACCGTCTCACCGGGCGGGCCCCGGGGCGGCGGTCCGTGGCAGGCCCCGCGGCCGCCCTCGCCGAGGTCGGTTCCCTGGCCGTCCGCCGGGACCGGGTCGACGCGCTGCGGGGTGTCGATCTCGCCGTCGCCCCCGGCGAGACCGTCGCCCTCATGGGGCGCAACGGTGCCGGCAAGTCCACGCTGCTGAGCGCCCTGGTGGGGCTGGTCGCACCGGACTCCGGCGCGGTGCGGGTCGGCGGCGCGGTCCCGCACCGCACCCGCCCGCGTGACCTGGTACGTCTCGTCGGGCTGGTCCCGCAGGAACCCCGTGACCTGCTCTACGCCGACACGGTCGGTGCCGAGTGCGCGGCCGCCGACCGGGACGCGGGGGCGGCGCCCGGGACCTGCCGGCGGCTCGTGTCCGGCCTGCTTCCCGGCGTCGCGGACGACACGCATCCCCGTGATCTCTCGGAAGGGCAGCGGCTGGCTCTCGCGCTCGCCGTCGTCCTCGCCGCCCGGCCGCCGCTGCTCCTCCTCGACGAGCCGACCCGGGGCCTGGACTACGCGGCGAAGGCCCGGCTGGTGGGCGTGTTGCGCGGGCTCGCCGCCGACGGGCACGCGATCGTGCTGGCCACCCACGACGTGGAGCTGGCCGCGGAGCTCGCGCACCGGGTGGTGCTGCTCGCGGAGGGTGAGGTCATCGCGGACGGGCCGACCGACGACATCGTGGTCTCCTCGCCGTCCTTCGCCCCCCAGGTGACGAAGATCCTGGCGCCCGAGCGGTGGCTCACCGTGGCGCAGGTCCGGGAGGCGCTCGCATGACCGGCCCGGTGCGGCTCGGCCCCCGCTCCCTCGCCGCCCTTCTGCTCGTCAGCGCCGTCGGGGTGGCCGCCGTCGGCTGGCCCTTCATCGCGCCGCCCTCCTCCCGGATCGCCTCGCACGCCCAGGACGCGCCCTGGCTCTTCGCCGGGCTGCTGGTGCTGCTGGTCGCCGTGCTGGCGGCGACGATCGCCGAGTCGGGGCTCGGTCCGAAGGCGGTCGCCATGCTGGGCGTGCTGGCCGCGACCGGGGCGGCGCTGCGGCCGGTCGGCGCCGGCACCGCCGGGATCGAGCCGATGTTCTTCCTGATGGTGCTGAGCGGTCGGGTGCTCGGGCCAGGCTTCGGGTTCACCCTGGGCTCGCTCACCATGTTCGCGTCGGCGCTGCTCACCGGCGGGGTGGGACCGTGGCTGCCGTTCCAGATGCTGGCGATGGGCTGGTTCACGATGGGGGCCGGTCTGCTGCCGGGGCCCGAGCGGCTGCGGGGGCGGGGCGAGCTCGCGCTGCTCGCGGTCTACGGCTTCGTGGCCGCGTTCGCCTACGGCACGGTCGTCGACCTGGCCGGCTGGCCGCTGCTGAGCGGCACCGCGTCGAACATCGCCTTCGACCCGGACGCCGGGGCGGCCGCCAACCTGGCCCGTTTCCTCGCCTACAGCCTGGCCACCGCCATGGGCTGGAACCTGGGGCGGGCCCTGTGCACGGTCGTCCTCACCCTGGTTCTCGGGCCGGCGCTGCTGCGGGCGCTGCGCCGGGCCACCCGGCGGGCCGCCTTCGAGACCGCGGTCACCTTCGACGGTCCCGGCGCGTGAGACGTCGTACGCGGGTGGTGACGGGGCCGGTGAAGCACCCCACATGACGCACGGCACCTACGATCCGGAACAGTAGTCACCCTTTCCTGTCATATCCGTTTCGTCACCCTTGCCGACCTGCGGTTTGAGAGCCACGCCACACGGCGGACCATTCCCGCTTATGCGACCACCACTAGTAAAAGGGGTGATTGCGGATGGTTTTCCGGCCTGCTTCTCTGGACGACGTCGCCAGGCACCGCAGGCCCCCAGCGGGCCGCGGGGCCGACGCACACGGACCGCCCCGCGGGTGGTTCCGGAGCGCACGGCGACTCCCTGTCCCCGACGAACGAGGTTCTCCGTTGTCCGTGTCCTTCATCCGCCGCATCGCTTCCCCGAAGAAGGCCCTCACCACCGCCGCCGTGGCCGCTGCCGCCGCCGGCCTGGCCCTGACCGCGGCGCCCGCCCAGGCCGCCGTCACGTCGGCCTCCTCCGCCCAGGCGATCGCGCACAAGATGATTCCGGACGCCGCGCAGTACAACGCGTTCAGCAAGATCGTCTCGCACGAGAGCGGCTGGAACCCCTCCGCCACCAACTCCTCCTCCGGCGCCTACGGCCTGGTCCAGGCCCTGCCCGGCTCGAAGATGGCGTCCGCCGGCTCCGACTGGAAGTCCAACCCCGCCACCCAGATCAAGTGGGGTCTGGACTACATGAACTCCCGCTACGGCAGCCCGGCCGCCGCCTGGAGCTTCTGGCAGGCCAACGGCTGGTACTGAGCCGGCCCGTCGCACGCGCCCGCAGTCGCTCGCGGCCGAGCCGCGCACCCGCCGCCGGTCCCCGGCGCCGCGCGCCCCTGAACCACGGCACCCTCGCCTCCCTCCTCCGGGGCGAGGGTGCCGTCGTATGTCCGCCCGTGGTGCACTGGGCCCGGAGCCAGCAGACCCGCCGGAGGAACGATGACGACGGCCACCCCGCCCCGCGACCCCGAGACCCGCGGTGTGCGGCTGGTGGCCGTACTGCTGGCGCTGATGCTGGTGAGCGGCCTGATCGACGCCGTCAGTTACCTCGGCCTGGGCCATGTCTTCACCGCCAACATGACCGGCAACGTGGTGATCCTCGGCTTCGCGGCCGCCGGGACCCCCGGCTTCTCCGTCCCCCGCTCGGCGACCTCGCTGGCCGCCTTCACGCTGGGCGCGGCCCTGGGCGGCCGGGTCGCCGCCCGGTTCGGCACCGGCTCCCGCCGCCGGTGGACGCGGGTGACCCTGGCCGTGGAGGCGGCGCTGCTGGCCGTGTCGGCCGTGGTCGCCTCCGCCGGGTCCGGCACGGCGGTGACCAGGTACGCCCTGATCTCGCTGACCGCCTTCGCGATGGGGCTGCGCAACGCGAACACCCGCAAGCTGGGCGTGCCCGATCTCACGGCGACCACGGTCCTCACCACCACCCTGACCGGACTCGTCTCCGAGTCCCGCCTCGGCGACGGCAGCAGCGACCGCACCCCGCGCCGCGCCGCCGCGGTCGCCGCGCTGTTCGCCGGCGCCGTCCTGGGGGCCTGGCTGATCCTCCACCGCGGTCCGGGGGTCCCGCTGGCCGTCGCCGCGGCCGTGTCCGCGGTACTGGCACTGGTCGCCTCGGGGCGGGAGTGACCTCGCGTCCCGGGGCAGGGCCGCGTCCCCGGACAGGGCCGCGCCCCGGAGGAGGGCCGCGTCTCGGGGGAGGCAGGAACGGGGGCGTAGGGAGAGGGCTCCTGCCTCCCTCGAAACGGGCCGGCGGCGCCGGGAGCCGTCGGCCCGGGTCTCAGGAAGTGCTGACCTGGAGGTGTTTCACGCCGTTGACCCATGCCGAGCGGAGCCGGTCCGGGTCGCTCACCAGGCGGAGGTCGGGCATCGCGTCGGCGATCGCGTTGAAGATCAGGTCGATTTCGAGGACGGCGAGGGACTTGCCGAGGCAGTAGTGCGGGCCGCCGCCTCCGAAGCCGAGGTGGGGGTTGGGGTCGCGGGTGATGTCGAAGGTATCGGGGTCGGTGAAGACCTCGGGGTCATGGTTGGCGGAGGCGTAGAAGACGCCGACCCGGTCGCCCTTGCGGATCAGCTTGCCGCCCAGCTCGGTGTCCTGGGTGGCGGTGCGCTGGAAGGAGTTGACCGGGGTGGCCCAGCGGACGATCTCCTCGGCGGCGGTCGACGGACGCTCGCGCTTGTAGAGGTCCCAGGCCTCGGGGTGGGTCAGGAACGCGTGCATGCCGTGGGTGATGGCGTTGCGGGTGGTCTCGTTGCCGGCCACCGCGAGCATCAGCACGAAGAAGCCGAACTCGTCGGAGTTCAGGTTGCCCTCGCCCTCGGCCGCCACCAGGGTGGAGACGATGTCCTTGGCCGGGCACTGTTTGCGGTCGGCCGCCATGTTCATCGCGTAGGCGATCAGCTCGGTGGCGGACTCGGCGCCCACCTCCTCGGTGATCGCGTACTCCGGGTCGTCGTACGAGATCATCTTGTTCGACCAGTCGAAGATCTTGGCCCGGTCGTCCTGCGGGATGCCGATCAGTTCCGCGATCGCCTGGAGAGGGAGCTCGCTGGCGACCTCGGTGACGAAGTCGAAGGGGCCCGAGTGGGCGCGGGCCGCGTCCACGATGGCCGCGGCGCGGGTGCGCAGGCGCTCCTCCAGAGCGCGGATGGAGCGCGGGGTGAAGCCGCGCTGGATGATCTGGCGGACCCGGGTGTGCTCGGGCGGGTCCATGTTGAGCAGGATCAGCCGCTGGGCGTCGATCGCGTCCCGCTGCATGTGCTCGCCGAAGCGGATGATCGCCGTGTTGAGCCAGGACGAGAAGATCTCGGGGTGCGTGGAGACGTACTTGACGTCCGCGTGCCGGGTGACGGCCCAGTAGCCGTCGTCGGCGAACCCGGCGATGCCGTGCGGCTGTGCGATCCAGCGGACCGGTTCCGCCCGGCGCAGTTCGGCGAACTCCGGGAGCGGCACCCGGTGATGGAGCAGATCGGGGTCGGTGAGGTCGAACCCGTCGGGCAGCGCGGGACAGGGCATGGCGACTCACTCCCACCGTGTACGAGCCTGGACATGTGCTTTCGAGGTGTTCTGACGGTCCATCAGAAATGGCCGGTTGCGGTGACGGTAATAACCGGTTCTACAAGTCGCAAGGGGCACGGTCCCCCCAATTGCGTGCACCCCCCTTGCGGTTGCGGACACGCTGTCAGCAAACTGCACCCAGAACTAGTACGCGTTCTAGTTCTGCGTGGCGGGCCGGGCCGGGACGCCCCTGCGCCGCGCGGGTGACCGAGGAGAGGACCGAGCCCCCATGGCCGCGGAACCCGTGATCGTCGAAGCCGTACGCACCCCCATCGGCAAGCGCGGTGGCGCGCTCGCCCATCTGCATCCCGCCTACCTTCTGGGCGAGACCTACCGAGAACTCCTCGGCCGCACCGGCATCCCCGCCGACGCGGTCGAGCAGATCGTCGGCGGCACGGTGACCCACGCCGGCGAGCAGTCCATGAACCCCGCGCGTACGGCCTGGCTGACCATGGGGCTGCCCTACGAGACCGCGGCCACCACCGTCGACTGCCAGTGCGGCTCCTCCCAGCAGGCCTCGCACATGACCGCGAACATGATCGCCGCCGGGGTCATCGACGTCGGGATCAGCTGCGGGGTCGAGGCGATGTCGCGGGTGCCGCTGGGCTCGGGCTCCAAGCACGGGCCGGGCAAGCCGTTCCCCGACGAGTGGAACGTCGACCTGCCCAACCAGTTCGAGGCCGCCGAGCGCATCGCCCGCAACCGGGGCCTGACCCGGGAGGACGTCGACGCGCTCGGGGTGCTCTCGCAGGAGCGGGCGGCGCACGCCTGGGCCGAGGAACGCTTCAAGCGCGAGACCTTCGCCGTGCAGGTGCCGACGACGGAGGAGGAACAGCACGCCGGGCAGGGCATGTGGCGTCTCGTCGACAGGGACGAGGGACTGCGCGACACGTCGGCCGAGGCGCTGGCGGGCCTGAAGCCGGTGATGCCGACGGCCGTGCACACCGCCGGCAACTCCTCGCAGATCTCGGACGGCGCGGCCGCCATCATGTGGGCGTCGAAGCGGATGGCCCGCGCCCTCAAACTCCGTCCACGGGCCCGGATCGTCGCCCAGGCCCTGGTCGGCGCCGACCCGCACTTCCACCTCGACGGCCCGATCGACGCCACCCGCGCGGTGCTCGGCAAGGCCGGCATGAGCCTGAAGGACATCGACCTCGTCGAGATCAACGAGGCGTTCGCGTCGGTGGTGCTGAGCTGGGCCCAGGTCTTCGAGCAGAACCTGGACAAGGTGAACGTCAACGGCGGCGCGATCGCCCTCGGCCATCCGGTCGGCGCCACCGGCGCCCGCCTCATCACCACCGCCCTGCACGAACTGGAGCGCACGGACAAGGAGTTCGCCCTCATCACGATGTGCGCGGGCGGCAGCCTGGCGACCGGGACGATCATCCAGCGGCTGTGACGGACCGGCCGCCGCCCCCGCCGCGTGGCGTCACGGCGGGGGCGGCGCGGCCCGAGCACCTCGCGGGCCGCCGCGAGGTGGCGTTCTCCCGCCGCTGCTGGCCGCGTGCAGTACGCCTTGTTCTCGCGGATGGTTCTATCCCGACCCGCTCACCGGATGCGGTACCTGTTCACGGCGGGTCCGCTCGGCCGCCGCGCCGGACGCCGCGCCCCGGCGCGGTCCTGACAGCAGGTACGTCAGCGCGAATCCCGCGGCAACCACCGTGGCGCCGCCGACCGCGTCGAGAACCCAGTGGTTGGCCGTCGCGACGATCGCGGACACGGTGAACAGCGGATGCAGCAGCCCGAGCACCTTCATCCACCACCTGGGGGCCAGTACGGCGATGACGACGCCGCACCACAGCGACCAGCCGAAGTGCAGGGAGGGCATGGCCGCGTACTGGTTGGTGACCGCGGTCATCGCACCGTAGTCGGGTCTGCTCAGGTCCTGGACGCCATGCACGGTGTCGACGAAACCGAGCCCGGGCATCAGGCGGGGCGGGGCAAGCGGATAGAGCCAGAAGCCGAGCAGACCGAGCAGCGTGGCGATGCCGAGCGAACCGCGCGCCCAGCGGTAGTCCGCGGGGCGCCGGACGTAGAGCACACCGAGGATCGCCAGAGGCACCACGAAGTGGAACGACTCGTAGTAGAAGCCGAGGAAGCGCTCCAGCCACGGCAGCCGGACCACCGTGTGGTTGGCCCATTGCTCGATGTCGATGTGGAGGGCCTTCTCGATCGAGTGGATCTGGTACCCGTGCTTCTCCGCGACGGCACGGCCTCCGCTCGCTGCGGTCCGCACGGAGGAGTAGACCGCGTAGCAGACCCGGATCAGCAGCAGTTCGAGCAGCAGGCTGGGCCGCGTGACGACCCTGCGCCAGAACGGCAGCAGCGGCACCCGCGGCCAGCGGGCCGGCACCGGCGCCGCGTACACGGTCGGGACGGGTGAGCGGTAGTGCGGCGAGGCGGTCGACAGGAACGGAACGGCTGTGGCCGCGGCGAGCGCGGTGAGCAGTACCAGGTTGTCGCGCAGGGAGTACGCCGCGGACACGTTCGGCAGCAGCATCTCCGCGGGCAGCGTCACCACCAGGACCACCGCGACCGGCCACGGATACCGGTCCGAGGCCCGCTTGCCGACCCGCCCGACCGCCGCCAGCAGCACCCACACCAGCTGGTACGGCCAAGCGGTCGGCGACACGGCCACCACCGCGCACCCGGTGATCGCCACCGCGAGCAGCAGCTGCCCGTCCTGGGCGTAGCGCACCGCGCGGCGCAGCGCGAGGGTGCCCACGGCCGCGGCGAGCGCCAGGAACAGGACGATCTCCAGCGGGCCGCTCAGCCCGGCCCGCAGCAGGGCGCCGTGCAGCGACTGGTTGGCGAGCGCGTCGGCCTGGCCGCCGAGGCCGACGCCTGCGATGTGGTGGACCCAGTAGGTGTACGAGTCGTGCGGCATCGCCGCCCAGGCCAGCGCCGTGCACACGGCGAAGGTCGCGCCGGTGGCGACGGCGGCCCGGCGGCGCCCGGTGAACCACAGCAGCGGCGCGAACAGCAGCAGGGCCGGCTGGAGGGCGGCGGCCAGTCCGACGCACACTCCGCTGTCGCGCTGCCCGCGGGCGGCGAAGCAGCCGAGCAGCACCAGCAGGACCGGGAGGATGCTGGTCTGCCCCAGCCACAGAGTGTTGCGGACGGGCAGCGAGATCATCAGCAGGCTGATCGCGACCGGCGCGGCCAGCAGCGAGGTGCGGCGGCTCACCGGCTGGGGAAGCGCGCGGGCGGCGACCAGGCCGAGGGCGACCACCAGCAGCAGCGTGCCGAAGGTCCAGCCCCAGCCGAGGGCCTGTTCGGCGGCTCTGGTGAGGGGCTTGAGGGCGAGTCCGCCGAAGGGGGTGCCGGTGAACTGCGTCGAGTCGTACAAAGACCCCTTGACGTCCAGCACGCCGTCCGGTCCGACCCAGGTCTCCAGGTCCGTCAGCCGGTCCCCGCTCGGCGTGCCGAGGACGACGGCCAGCTGCCGTACGACGAGGATCGCGGCCACCGCCCACAGGCCGAGCCGGACCATTCTGAACCGCGCCCCGGCCGCCGCGCCGAAAGCCTCCTCCGCTCGCCCTCCGTGCTCCATGTTCCCCACGCCTCGCCGGCCTCCCGTCCCGTCCCGCACCTCGTGCACATCGTTCTGAGAACCTCGATCAGACTCCCACCGCCTCTGGACACAGACGCAGGCGACCCCGCTTCACCTGACATCCGCCCGCCTCTTGTCCGGATGCAGACGTCCCTGCGGATGCCCCTGGAGGAGACCTCAGCGCGGTCGACTTGACCGCCGACGGGGCGCGGGGCCGTACGTCGGACCATCCGCCCCGTCGGCCCGTACCGTGGGCGGACAGCCGGTGGCAATCCGGAACGGGCCCAGGAGCCACGCCCTGCGCTATACCGTCTGTAGTCCTGGTCACCGGTAGGGCGGAGGGCATCGGTTCATGATCGGCCTACGGCGACCGCGCCGACGCGCACGTCTGCTCGCCGTCCTCCTCGTCCTCGCCGCCGTCCAGCTCGGCCGGCTCACCGCCCCCGCCCCCGCCTTCGCCTGCGCCTGCGGCGCCCTCGTCCCCGACGCCAGCCGGCAGGTCACCGTCCGCCGCGAGGAATCCGCCCTGCGCTGGGACGGCAGCCGCGAACAGATCGTGCTGCGCCTGACGGTGGACGGCGACGCGGACCGCACCGCCTGGATCATGCCCGTCCCGCACCGCGCCACCGTCGCCCTCGCCGACCCGGCCCTCTTCGACCAGCTGCACACCCTCACCGCCCCGGCGCACCGCACCCGCCACCACTTCTGGCCCGAGGACGGCGACTGGCCCCTCACCACCGGCGGCACCGCCTCCCCCGGCCGCCCGCCCGGCGCCGGCGCCCCTGCCCCCCGCGTCGGCGTGGTCGACCGCCAGCGGCTCGGCCCGTTCGACGTGGCCCAGCTGACCGCCACCGACTCCGGCGCGCTGGACGGCTGGCTGCGCGGCAACGGCTTCCCCTTCCCGCCCCGCCTGAACACCGCGCTCCAGCCCTACGTCGCGGACCACTGGGAGTACGTCGCGGTCAGACTCGCCCCCGCGACCGCCGGCACCCCGCTGCGCGGCGCCCTCGACCCGCTCCGGGTCGCCTTCGCCAGCGAACGCCCGGTCTACCCGATGCGGCTGTCCAGGTTCGCGGCCACCCCGCAGTCACTCGGCCTGTACGTCCTCGCCGCGCACCGCATGGAGCCGCGCTCGGCGATCGGCGGCGAGCGCCCGCGGGTGGTCTACGCCGGCCGTCTGCACCGCCCCACCGGAGAGCTGGGCAGGCTGGCCGCCGGCACCCCGTACCTGACGGCCATCGGCCAGGAGTTCCCGTACCCGGCCCGGATCTCCGCCGACCACGTGCTGCGGCGGGCCGCCGCGGACACGCCGTTCCAGCAGGTCGTCTACGAGGACCGGCTGCGCGAGGTGGCCGGGATCCCGGCGTGGCTGCTGACGGTCGGCACCGCGCTGGCGCTGGTCGTCACGGGCACCGCCCTGACGGCCGTACGACGCGCCCGGCGCCGGGCGCCGCCGCCCCCGCCGGTGCGGCCCCCGCCCCCGCCGGCCGGGCCGCCGGCGCCCCCTGCGCCGATCGGCTGAGTTCCGCCCGGCACCGGGGCGGTGGATCACCGGCGCGTCCGCCGCCTCACTAGTGCTATCCAGGTAGCTGTCAGCGGGCAGCTACCCGAATATGCGAAAGGCAGCGTACGCATGAGCGGCTCTCAGCTCTGGGACGACGTCGACTTCTACTTCACCAGCCACCTGTCACCGGACGACGAGGCGCTCCAGTCAGCCCTGCGGGAGAGCGAGGCGAACGAGCTCCCACACATCAGCGTCACCGCCAACCAGGGCAAACTGCTCCAGCTCCTCGCGCAGATCCAGGACGCCCGCACCATCCTGGAGATCGGCACCCTCGGCGGCTACAGCACCATCTGGCTGGCCCGCGCCCTGCCCGCCGACGGCAGGCTGATCTCGCTGGAGTACAGCGCCCGGCACGCGGAGGTGGCGGTCCGCAACATCGCCCGCGCGGGTCTGGAGAAGGTCGTCGAGGTGCGGGTCGGCCCCGCCCTGGAGTCGCTGCCCAAGCTCGCCGACGAGAACCCGGCCCCCTTCGACCTGGTCTTCATCGACGCCGACAAGGCGAACAACCCGCACTACGTGGAGTGGGCACTGCGGCTCACCCGCACCGGCAGCCTGATCGTCGTCGACAACGTGGTGCGCGGCGGCCGGGTCGTCGACGGCGAGAGCGCCGATCCGGACGTGGTCGGCACCCGTGCCGCGATCGAGCTGATCGCCGCCCACCCGAGGCTGACCGGAACCGCGATCCAGACGGTCGGCAGCAAGGGCTACGACGGCTTCGCGCTGGCGCGGGTCCTCGACTGAGCCGGCCGGGCCGCCTGCGGGGCGCTGCTCAACCCTCGTGGTAGAAGCCCACGTTGACGCTGCGCGGGGCGGTACGGTCCCGGACGACGATCTCGCCGGAGCCGCCCCGGGGCAGCGCGACCGTACCGCCGTAGGCGATGGCCTGGGCGTACTCCCCGACCTTCAGCAGCACCTCGGAGGAGGGTTCGGCCTGGGAGCCGCGCAGCCAGGTGACCTGCCAGCCGCCCTCGGCTCCGCACAGGAACTCCAGGTGCACCCGGGAGACGAACAGCCAGTCGTCGGGCGTGGTGAGCCGGCACACGGAGGCGTCGCGGCCCACCCGCAGCACGGCACCGGGGTCGCTGGGCGCGTCGGCCATGAGCATTCCGGCCGTCTCGCCCGCTTCTCCGGACACGGAGGCCATGGTGAGTTCGAGCACGTGCGTTCCCCCTGCGCGGTTCCTGAATCCTTCGTGGATCTCCGGCGCATGATAAAACGCCCGGCCGGGCCGCGTCCGGCACAATGGAGTCATGACCGAGCGAAAGCCACCGGGGGTGCCGTTCGAGTCCTGGGTCGACAAGCAGATCCAGGACGCGCAGCGGCGCGGTGAGTTCGATCAACTTCCGGGCGCGGGCGAACCGTTGCCGGCCGGCCTGGACACGTCGTACGACGAACTGTGGTGGATCAAGCGGAAGATGGCCCGGGAGGGCCTGGCGGTGCTGCCGCCGACGCTCGCCCTGCGCAAGGAGGCCGAGGACGCGCTGGCGGCCGCCTGGGCGGCACCGTCGGAGCGGATCGTCCGCAAGATCATCACCGAGGTCAACGTCAAGATCCGCGACATGATGTTCAAGCCGCCGCCCGGGCCCCCGCTGGGCAAGAAGCCGTACGACGTCGAGGAGGTCGTACGCGAGTGGCGGGAGCGCCGGGCGGCGGCCGGTGCAGAAGCGGCCTCAGAGCCGGACGCACAGGGGGAGTGACTCAGGGGAGTGACTCAGATGTGCAGCAGCCGGTCCGCCAGTTCGCGGTAGTCGCGCAGGGCCAGCCGGAGCTGCTCGGTGTCGGCGCCGCCGGGGTGGTCCGCGTCGGTGGACTGCCAGCTGCCGCGCAGGGTACGGCGGCGCCGGTCGACGGCCTCGGTGAAGCGGGCGCTGATCTCCTCCACGGCCCGGTCGGCCTCCTCGACGGCCGTGCGCGGCTCGTCGACGAAACCGGTGACCGCGTGCCGCAGGCGGCGCTCCAGCTGTCCGCACTCCTCCGCGGGCATCAGCTGCTCGCCGCCGCGGCCCGCGTCCGTCTCGTGCCCCGGGCCCGCGTCCGTCTCGTGCCCCGGGCCCGCGCCGGCCACCAGCACCGCCTGCCCGGGAGCTTCCCGGTCCTCCACGCGCTCGGGTTCCGGCCGGCCGGGGGTGACCCCGCCCACGGAGGCGTCGCCCCAGTCGGTGGTCTTCTCCTCACGTCCCGGCGTCGCCGTACCGCCGGGATACACGTCGCCGCCCATCGGCAGGCGGCCGGATCCAGTCCTGGCATCGGTCATGTCGCTCAACTCTCCTTCGGACGGCTTCGGTTGGCGGACCAGGGCAGATGGCCGCCGCTGTCGGCACCGACCCCGGCGCGGTGGCGGCCGTGCTCATGGGACGACGGGGTGACCAGGTCGTCGAAGAGGCAGCGGGCCTCGATCATGGCCGTCCGCATCTCCTCGGTCCCGGCCTGGCTGAGCGGGGAGCCGCCCGCGGGCGCCAGGGCGGCGCGGTGGACGCGGCGGTAGCCGTCGACATGGTCCGCGTGGTGCACGGAGAGGGCGGCCACCTGCTCGTCGTACTGGGCACCGGCCGGGAAGCCGCGGGCGGCCGCCAGCTCGGCCAGCAGCCGGTCGATCTCGGTCACGGACTCTCGGGGCGAGTCGACGAAATGCTCCTGGGCGGTCGTCCAGCGAGCCGCGTAGCGTTCCCGCTCCGCCGGGTCCAGCTCGCGCTCGTGCAGGGAGCCGTGGCGCTTCACCCGCTCGGCCAGTTCCCGCTCGGCCGCCTTGGAGTCGCCGCCGTGCTGGGCCACCGTCCGCTCGTACTCCGGCCCGAAGCGCCGCTTCAGACCCTGCGGACCGCTGCCCCTGGAGCGCACGACCGTCAGTACGGCCGCGACTACGACCACGGCGGCCACGATCACGATCGCGATGATCAAGCCTGTGGACATGGTTGCCTTCCGGTGTCTCGGCCCGACGGGCCGTCTCCCCCTCCGGGTGACCCGCACACCGCCCCGCAAACAGCCCCCGGCGAGGTCACGCATATCCCGTTGCGCACGCACCCCGGGCCGGCCCGAGACTACGGTCCATGACCTCCTGGACGATCACTCCGGAACACCCCGGCTCACCCGCCGCCGTCGCCCTGTGGCGGGCGTACTACACGGAGGTCAGCGACCGCTGGTACCTGCTCCACGAGGGCCGCCGCACCGACCCGGCCGAGCTGGAGCGGGAGATCGCCGCCCGGCGGGGGACCGAACTCGCCCCGCCCACCGGGCGGTTGCTGATCGCGCGGTACGACGGTGAGCCGGCCGGCAGCGCGGGCGTACGGCTCCTGGACCCGGCCACCGCCGAACTCACCCGGGTCTTCGTGCACGAGCGGCTGCGCGGCAGGGGCGGCGCGGCCCTCCTCGTCGCGGCGGCCGAGGACGTGGCCCGTGCCCTCGGGGCCGGGCGGATCCTGCTCGACACCCGCACCGACCTGGTGGAGGCCCGCGCCCTGTACGCGCGGCTCGGCTACACGGAGACCGCGCCGCACAACGACGACGCCTACGCCGAGCACTGGTTCCGCAAGGACTTCGTCGGCTGAACCGACGGACGTCGTCAGCCGAACCGGTCGGCCTGCCGTGCCGACGGATGCTGCGGCTGTTCGCGTTCGGTGCCGCACAGTTCGTCGGTCAGCTCCCGGACCAGGTGGTCCAGGTCGGTCGGCCGGTCCGGGCCCCACCAGTCGCCGAGGAGTTCGGCCAGGGACTCCTCGCGGGCCCTGGCGAGCCGTTCGGCGACCTCGCGGCCCTGGTCGCTCAGGGTCAGGTCGAGGCCCAGGCGGTCGGCGAGGTGCCGCTCCTCCAACTGGCGGGCGCCCGCCAGCACGATGGTCATCGGGACCGGGCCGCGCTCGGCGAGCCGCCCCGGCTCCTCCGAGCCGTACCTGCGGATGCGCAGCAGCAGCCAGCCGGCGGCGGGCAGCAGGTCGCCGTACCCGGCCCGTTCGTTGATCTCCCGGTAGATCTCCCGGCGGCCCTCGCGGGTGCCGAGCAGGGACAGCGCCCGGGAGCACTCGTCGTACGAGGACCGCTGGACCGGGTTGGGCGGAATGGTCTCGGACGCGTCCGGCGCGGTGACCGAGCCGCGCAGCCGGTCCTCCTTGAGGAACCAGGCGAGGACGAAGCCGAGGAGGGCGACCGGAGCGGCGTACAGGAAGACGTCGGTGATCGAGGACGCGTACGCGTGCAGGGCCGCCGGACGCAGTGCCGGCGGCAGGGCGGCGATGCCCCGCGGGTCGGCCTTGAGGGTGTCCGGGGTGGCCCCCGGCGGGAGCCGGAGGCCCCGGAAGGCGTCGGCGAGCTTGCCGGCTAGGCGGCCCGCGAAGACGGAGCCGAAGACGGCGACGCCGAAGGAGGCCCCGATGGAGCGGAAGAAGGTCGCCCCTGAGGTGGCGACGCCGAGATCCTCGTACGAGACGGAGTTCTGCACGATCAGCACCAGCACCTGCATGACCAGCCCGAGGCCCAGCCCGAAGACGAAGAAGCAGCCGCTCATCTCGGCGGTCGAGCTGTGCTCGTCGAGCCGGTGGAGCAGCAGCAGCCCGATGGTGGTCACGGCGGTGCCGGCGACCGGGAACACCTTCCAGCGGCCGGTACGGCTGACGATCTGCCCGGAGACGGTGGAGGACAGCAGCAGGCCGATCACCATCGGCAGCATGTGCACACCGGACAGGGTCGGCGATATGCCCTGCACGACCTGGAGGAAGGTCGGCAGGTAGGTCATCGCGCCGAACATCGCGAACCCGACGATGAAGCTGATCACGGCCGCGAGGGTGAAGGTACGGACACCGAAGAGCTTCAGCGGGAGCACGGGTTCGGCGGCCCGCCGCTCGACGAGGACGAAGGCGACGGCGAGCACCACGCCCACCACCACGAGCCCGATGACCTGCGCCGACCCCCACGCCCACGTCGTCCCGCCCAGCGAGGCCACCAGCACCAGGCAGGTGGCGACGGCGGCGATCAGGAAGGTGCCGAGGTAGTCGATGACGTGGCGGGCGCTCCGGCGCGGGATGCGCAGCGCGGCGGCGATCACGGCGAGCGCGACGACGCCGACGGGCAGGTTGACGTAGAACACCCAGCGCCAGCTCAGCTGCTCGGTGAGCACCCCGCCGAGCAGTGGCCCGAGCACGCTGGCGGCGCCGAAGACGGCACCGAACAACCCCTGGTAGCGGCCCCGTTCACGCGGCGGCACGATGTCCCCCACGATCGCCATCGACAGCACCAGGAGCCCGCCGCCGCCCAGCCCCTGCACCGCGCGGAAGCCGATCAGCTCGCCCATGTTCCTGGCCATCCCGCACAGCGCCGACCCGACGAGGAAGATCACGATCGCGAGCTGGAAGAGCCGCTTGCGCCCGTACTGGTCGCCGAGCTTGCCCCACAGCGGGGTGGCGGCGGTGGAGGCCAGCAGGTAGGCGGTGACCACCCACGACAGGTGCTCGAGCCCGCCGAGGTCGCTGACGATGGTCGGCAGGGCCGTCGACACGATCGTCTGGTCCAGCGCGGCCAGCAGCAGCCCGAGCAGCAGCGCGCCGATGGGGACCAGCACGTTGCCGGGTACGCGTTCGGCGTCCCTCGCCGGGGTGTGCGTCGCTTCCAGGGCCATGGAGACCTCCCGGGGCTTCCGACCGACTTCCATCGTGGACGGCGCCACCCGGTATGGCCCGTCGAGTCCTTTTCGGGACCCCTGAGAAAGGGGGTCCGGAGGAACGTACGTGTGGGTGCTCCGCATAATCTGTGGAGTTCGTGAGGAGAGGGACGAACAGCGTGACGGATACGACCGAGGGCCACCAGTGCCCGGAGTGCGGGGCACCGAAGGAGCCGGACGGCTCCCCCTCCTGCGACTGCAACCAGCGGACCTCCGACGCGTTGCGCGACGCGCGTACCGCCGAACAGGCGGCGGCGGAGGACTTCGACCCGCTGCGGATACGGCCGTACATCGACGTGGAGCGCGCCGAAGCGGACGCGGGCACGGGCGGCGGCCAGACCGAGCCGGTGCCGGCGGCGGGGGAGCCGACGGTGCCGGTGCCCGCGGCGGCGGAGCCGACCGTGCCGGTGCCCGCGATGGCGGAGCCGACCGTGCCGGTGCCCGCGGCGGCGGAGCCGGAGCCCGGGTCCGTCTCCGGCGTGGAGCCGCCGTACGACGACGGGCCCGAGGGCTCCCCGGAGGAACCTCGCCGACGCTCCCGGTGGCCCCTGCTGCTGTCCGTCGCCGGAGCCGTGGTGGCGGTCCTCGCCGCGGCGGGCTTCGTGAGCGGCCTCTTCTCCCAGTTGACGCCGGCACGGGACGGGGCGGCGCCGCAGGACGTACGGGAGAGCGTCCCGGACGTGACACCGAGCACGGCATCGCCTTCGGCCGCGGCGCCGGTGACCTCGTCCAGCCCTTCGGCGTCCGCGTCGGCGTCGGCGAGTGCGAGCCCCTCCGCCTCGGCGTCGAGCGCGACGCCCTCGCCGACCCCCTCGCGCTCGGCCGCGCCCACCCGGTCGACACCGGCGACCGGCACGTCGGCCTCCGCACAGCCCTCCTCACCCCCGGTCCTGCGCCCCGGCGACAGCGGCGCGCAGGTCACGGAGCTCCAGCTCCGGCTGAAGCAGGTGGGCCTGTACTCGGGGGACGCCGACGGCCACTACGACAGCAAGACCGAGAGCGCGGTGCGCACGTACCAGTTCACGCGGGGCATCCTGACCGACGAGTCGGGGGTGTACGGGCCGGCTACCCGCGCGGCGCTGGAGTCGGAGACGACGAAGCCGTAGGGGGCGGCCCGACGGGTGGGGTGCGGGTGGGTGCTGGCGGGGGCGGTTGCGGTTGTGGGTGGCTGCGGGTGAGTGGGGGCTGAGCGCGCAGTTCCCCGCGCCCCTTACGGGGCGCTGCCCAGCCGTGTCTTTCACCTTGCCGCGGGCAGTCGTGCCGCCGGGGCGGCACGGGTGGGCGCGGGCGGCACCCGGCAAGCGCCGGTGAGCGTCCCCCCCGCCGCAGGCGACGCCCCCCCCCACACCGAGGGGGCCGCGCCCCC
>NZ_JBFBJL010000098.1:0-26268 GCF_040686075.1 Streptomyces sp. NPDC086519 | reverse complement strand
GGGGCGCGTCACGGCAGCGCCCCTCAAGGGGCGCGGGGAACTGCGCGACCGGCCCCCACCGGCCCGCACCCGGCCCGATAACGGTTTGCCCCCGGCCACGGATGCCCCGCAGAATCCCTCACCATGGGACATCTGGAAGCCGCGCACCTCGAGTACTACCTCCCCGACGGGAGGGCGCTGCTCGGCGATGTCTCCTTCCGGGTCGGCGAGGGCGCCGCCGTCGCCCTCGTCGGACCCAACGGCGCCGGCAAGACCACGCTCCTGCGGCTGATCTCCGGGGAGCTGAAGCCGCACGCCGGCACCGTGACCGTGGGCGGCGGTCTCGGCGTGATGCGCCAGTTCGTGGGCTCCGTACGGGACGAGACAACCGTGCGCGACCTGCTGGTGTCCGTCGCCCCGCCCCGGATCCGTCAGGCCGCGCAGGCCGTCGACAAGGCCGAGCACGCCATCATGACCGTCGACGACGAGGCGGCCCAGCTGCGGTACGCGCAGGCCCTCGCCGACTGGGCCGAGGTGCGCGGCTACGAGCACGAGACGCTCTGGGACATGTGCACCACGGCGGCGCTCGGGGTGCCCTACGAGAAGGCCCAGTGGCGGCAGGTGCGCACCCTCTCCGGCGGAGAGCAGAAGCGGCTGGTGCTGGAGGCGCTGTTCCGCGGCACCGACGAGGTGCTGCTGCTCGACGAGCCGGACAACTACCTCGACGTGCCCGGCAAACGCTGGCTGGAACAACAGCTGAAGGAGACCCGCAAGACGGTCCTGTTCGTCTCCCACGACCGTGAACTCCTCGCCCGCGCCGCCGAGAAGATCGTCTCCGTGGAGCCCTCGCCGGCCGGCGCCGACGCCTGGGTGCACGGCGGCGGCTTCGCCACCTACCACGACGCCCGGCGCGAACGCTTCGCCCGCTTCGAGGAGTTGCGCCGCCGCTGGGACGAGAAGCACGCGCAGCTGAAGAAGCTGGTGCTCAACCTCCGCCAGGCCGCCTCCGTCTCCCACGAGATGGCCTCCCGGTACGCGGCCGCCCAGACCCGGCTGCGCAAGTTCGAGGAGGCCGGCCCGCCGCCCGAGCCGCCGCGCGAGCAGGACATCAGGATGCGCCTCAAGGGCGGCCGTTCCGGCGTACGGGCCGTCACCTGCGCGGGGCTCGAACTCACCGGCCTGATGAAGCCCTTCGACCTGGAGGTCTTCTACGGCGAACGGGTCGCCGTCCTCGGCTCCAACGGCTCCGGCAAGTCCCACTTCCTACGGCTGCTGGCCGGCGAGGACGTGGCGCACACGGGGCAGTGGAAGCTGGGCGCGCGGGTGGTGCCCGGGCACTTCGCGCAGACCCACGCCCACCCCGAACTGGAGGGCCGCACCCTGCTGGACATCCTGTGGTCGGAGCACTCCCAGGACCGCGGCGCGGCGATGTCCCGGCTGCGCCGCTACGAACTCACCCAGCAGGCGGAACAGAACTTCGAACGGCTGTCGGGCGGCCAGCAGGCCCGCTTCCAGATCCTGTTGCTGGAGCTGCAGGGAGTGACGGCCCTGCTCCTCGACGAGCCGACCGACAACCTCGACCTGGAGTCCGCCGAGGCCCTCCAGGAGGGTCTGGAGGCTTTCGACGGCACGGTGCTCGCCGTCACCCACGACCGCTGGTTCGCCCGCTCCTTCGACCGCTACCTGGTCTTCGGCAGCGACGGCCGGGTCCGCGAGACCTCGGAGCCGGTGTGGGACGAGCGCCGGGTGGAGCGGGTGCGGTAGGTCCGCAGGGAGGCCCGCGCGCCCGGATGTTCGTACAGTGGAGGCAGGAATCCGGACCGCCGGGACCCACACGACGAGCGGGGTACCACCATGACCGGAGTCGACCCCAGCCGGCTGGACGACCAGCAGCTCATGAAGGAGCTGGAGACCATCCACCGGACCCGCCACGACACCTTGCTGTACGGCTCGAACGACGCGCTGCGGGCCCACAACGAGCGCATGGCCCAGCTGGAGGGCGAGTACCTGCGGCGCAATCCGCGCCGTCTCGTCACCGCCGGCCGCACCCGGGAGGGCGCCCGGGAGCGGAGCTGCGCCGAGACGGCGACACCGGGCGCCTCGGCCGGCTGAGGCCGCGGCGCCCCCGTCCCGGCCCGTCGGCCCCGGACTACTCGGCGAACGCGTCGAGGAAGGCCTCGCAGAACGCCTTGAGGTCGTCCGGCCTACGGCTGGTGACCAGCTTGCCCGGGCCGCCGTCGCAGACCATGACCTGCTCGTCGACCCAGGTGCCGCCCGCGTTGCGGATGTCGGTCCGCAGGCTCGGCCAGGACGTCAGCGTCCGGCCGTGCAGGACGTCGGCCTCCACCAGCGTCCAGGGCGCGTGGCAGATCGCCGCGACCGGCCTACCGGTGTCGAAGAAGCCCTTCACGAATGCGACGGCCTTCTCGTCCATCCGCAGAATGTCCGGATTGGCCACCCCGCCCGGCAGCACGAGCGCCCCGAACGACTCCGCCGACGTCTCGCCGACCACCTCGTCCACCGGAAACGTGTCCGCCTTGTCCAGGTGATCGAAAGCCTGGATCTTCCCCGGCTTCGTCGACACCAGCACCGGCTCGTGCCCGGCGTCGGAGGCGGCCTTCCACGGCTCGGTCAGCTCCACCTGCTCGACGCCCTCGGGCGCGGCCAGAAACGCGATACGCATGACGCTCACTCCTTTCCGAGGCGCGCCGACGGGCTGCGCGGCCCGCCGGCGCGCGGTTTCGTACTCCTGCGCCCCGGCTCACTCCCGGCCGGTCACCGCCTCGGCCAGCGCCAGCAGGTTGCCGTAGCGCGCCGAGCGCGGCAGCCGGGAGACCCGCTCGACCAGATCGTCGTGGGCGTTCCCGCGCCGCAGCGCGTCGGCCAGCTCCCGCGCCGTCGCCGGGAAGTCGTGCCGGGTCAGGGACCGGGCCACCTCCAGCCGTACGCTCTCCGGCGACTGCCGCTCACTCGTTCCCGGCATCCTCGGACCGCGGTACACCTCCGGATCGTCCTCGGCCGGCGGCTCGGGGTCGTTCCAGTCCTCCGTGCGCGTCGGATGCCCGGACCTGAGCAGGCCCTGGAGCTCGTGCTTCATCTCGTCGTCCCGGTACACGTTCAGCCGGGCACTGCCTCGCTGCATGTTCTCCCTCCAAGTGCTTCAGGGGGTGCGGTCCGCGTACCCGAGGACAGGAGACCGACACGGGGAACCACCCGGCCGTTCCAGCCCCGCCGGCAGCGGGCCGTGGTGTCACCCGAAAGAGGGCGCGTGTCCCGCGAATGGGGTCCGGCCGCGCGCGGCGGCGCGTGCGGCGGGCTGTGATGGCTGCGGGGGTACGGACCCCGTGCCTCCGAGTCGTCCGTGCAAGGAGCCGCACCCATGCGCCGCACCGTTCGCGCCCTGTCCGTCGCCGTCCTGGCGGGTGCCGCGTGCGGCGCCACCGGTACGGCCGCCGTCGCGGCAGCCGATCCCGCCGCCGAGGTCAGCCCCGGCAACGCCCGTCCAGGCGCCACCGTCGTCGTCTCCGTGACCTGCGAGAAGGCCGCCGGGCAGGCGCCCGCGGCCATCGACGCCACGTCGTCGGCGTTCGCCGGACAGACCGTGCGGCTGGCCAGGGTCGAACAGGGCGGCGGGCTGACCTATCGGGGCACCGCGCGGGTCGTCTCCGCGGGCACGCCGGGGACTTATACGGAGGGGGACACGGCGGGTGCCGGGCCGGCCGGCACCCGGACGGTCGACGGGACGTGCCCGGGAGCGGGCGGGCAGCAGGGGCGGCGGCCGTGGAGCACGCATCTGGCCCTGGCGCGGGGCGACGGCGCGGGCACCGGTTCCGGGGCGGACGGCGGCACGGTTCTCCAGGGCGGCGGCGCGCCGCCCCAGGTCGGCGGTGGTGTGCCGCCCCAGGTCGGCGGTGGTGTGCTGCCCCCGGGGGACGGAGGCGCGGTCCCGCACGGGGACGACGGGTCGGCGGTCGTGGGCGGTGACGCGGGAACGGCCTTGGGCGGAGACAACGGCATGCTCGGCCGCGGTGACGGGGGCACGGCTCCTGGCGCTGACGGGGGCACGGCTCCTCGCCCTGACGAGGGCACGACTCCCCGCCCTGACCAAGGCACCGCCGGCCGCGGTGACGGCGCCTCGGTCTCTCCCGGTGACGGTGCGGCCTCTCGCGGGACGCACGGTGGCGGGGACGCCGTGGATCCTCGGGGCGAGGACGGTGCCGATCCCGGACGGGAGTGCCAAGGGGCGCACGGCGGTGACGACGGCTCCTGCGCCGCCGGGGGCCTACAGCACGGCGTGGCGGCCGGGGACGGCGGCGCCTACGACACGTCCGTCCCGGCGCTGGTCGCGGGCGGGATGCTGATCGCGGCCGCCTGCTGCGGCGCCGCCTACCGGCTGTGGGGCGGGCGGCTGTGGGGCGGCCGGCTGTGGGGCGGGAGGCCCGGCGCGGACGGGTGACCGGGCCGCCACCGGGTACCCCGGAGCGACCGCTCCGGCACCGTACGCACGACTCGGACCGGACAGCACACGGCACCACGGACTGCGCGGAGGCGGACATGCGGCGGACGGATCCCGGGGCCGACGGACCGGCGGACGGCAGCTCCCCGCAGGAGAGCGCGCCGGCGTCGCCCGAAGGCCACGGTCCGGTCCGCTACGGCCCGCCCCTGCCCGACGACGGGCTGCCCGTCCTGCCCGAGCTCACCGCCGTACTGGCCGCCGCCGCGAACCAGGGCGCGGAGGAGCCCGTCGGCGGCGGACCGGCGCTGCTGGACGCGGCCCGCGGCTACTGGGAACGCCGCGGACTGCCCGCCCCGCCCGGCCGGGTCGCCGCCGGGCCCGGCGCCCCCGCCCTGCTGCTGGCGCTCACCGCCGCGCTCGGCGGCGACGTCCTGGTGCCGCGCCCCTGCGCCGCCTGGTGGGCGCCGTACGCCAGACTCCTCGGCAGGCCGGTCTTCCACGTGGCCACCCCGGCCGAGTCCGGAGGCGCGCCCGACCCCTACGCGCTGCTGGAGACCGTGCGCCGGGTCCGGGACGAGGGCGGCGACCCCCGGCTGCTGGTGCTCTCTGTCGCCGACGACCCCACCGCCACCGTCGCCCCGCCCGAACTGCTGCACGAGACCGTGGAGGCCGCGACCGGCGCGGGGCTCCACCTGGTCAGCGACGAGACCTGGCGCGACACCCTGCACGCCCCGGACGCCACCGTGCTGCTCAGCCCCGCCGAGATGCTCCCGGACCGGGTCACCGTGGTCACCGACCTGGCCGGTGCCCTGCTGCCGGCCGGCTGGCCCGCCGCCGTCGCCCGGTTCCCGGCGGGCGCCACCGGTACGGCCCTGCACGCGCGCGTGCTCGACATCCTCACGGCGCTGGGCGCCCGCCTCGCCGTGCCGGTCGCGGTCGCCGCGGGCTACGCGCTCGACGAGCCCGAGCCCGTCACCGCCCGCCGGGAAGCCGTCGTACGGCTGCACGCGCGCTTGGCCGCCGCCGCGCACACCGCGGTCGTCGCCTGCGGTGCCCTGGCCCGGCCCCCGCAGGCCGGCCGTCACCTGTACGCCGACCTGGAGCCGCTGCGCGCCGCGCTCGGCGCCCACGGGGTCGGCGACGCACAGGAGTTGGAGGACTTCCTCACCGCCCGGCTGGGCATGCCGGCGGCCGGCGGCCACCGCTTCGGCGACGACCTCGACGCGCTGCGCGTCCGGCTCGCCACCGGGCCACTGCTGGGCGGCGCCGAATCGGAACGCCTGGAATGCCTCACGTCACCCGCGCCGTTGGAACTGCCACATGTGCAACGCGCGTTGATGTCCTTGAGGTCGGTACTCGGCGATCTCCGCGACGACGCTCAGCGATGGGAGCCTCCTCGATGACGCAGCAGACGCATGAGCCAGGGTCCACGACGACTGCCCCCACGACGCCTGCCCCTACGAAGACCGCCGCCACGACCACCGCCACGACGACCGCTACGACGACCAGGGAAGCCGGTCCCTACGCGCCTGCGGCCCCGCCGCTCGCCGACCCCCGCCCGCTGGGCGAACTCCGCGTGTGGCCACGGACCTTCCACGACCGCCTGACGGCCCCCCTGCCCGGCCTCAAGGCCTTGGCCCGCTTCGCCCGCGAGGGCTCGGTCCGCCCCGGCCGCGAGGGCCTCGCCGACGTCCGCCGCCTGCCTTACGAACCCGGACCGCTGCCCCGCGTGGCCGCCGACACCGTCTCCGTCACCTGGGCGGGACACGCCAGTTGGATCGTCCGGATCGGCGGCCTGACCGTCCTCACCGACCCGGTCTGGTCCCGCCGCATCCTCGGCACCCCCGCCCGCGTCACCCCGGTCGGCGTCCCCTGGGAGACCCTGCCGCGCGTCGACGCGGTCGTCGTCAGCCACAACCACTACGACCACCTGGACGCCCCCACCCTGCGCCGCCTCCCGCGCGACACCCCGGTGTTCGTGCCGGCCGGGCTCGGCCGCTGGTTCAGGCGCCGCCGTTTCACCACCGTCACCGAGCTGGACTGGTGGGAGGCGGCCCAACTGTCCGGGGTCCGCTTCGACTTCGTCCCCGCCCACCACTGGTCCAAGCGCACCCTCACCGACACCTGCCACAGCCTCTGGGGCGGCTGGGTCCTCACGGCGCCCGACGGCGGCCGCGTCTACTTCGCCGGCGACACGGGCTACGGCGACTGGTTCTCCTGCATCGGCCGCCGCTATCCCGGTATCGACCTGGCCCTGATGCCCATCGGCGCCTACGACCCCCGCTGGTGGCTCAGAGACGTCCACCTCGACCCGGAGGAGGCGGTCCAAGCGACGCAGGACCTTGGGGCGAGGCGGATGGCCCCCATGCACTGGGGCACGTTCATCCTCTCGGCAGAGCCGGTACTCGAGCCGTTGACGCGGGTGCGGGCGGCTTGGGAACGGGCGGAGCTGGCCCGGGAGGACCTCTGGGATCTGCCGGTGGGAGGTTCGAGGACTCTGGAGCGGGCCTCGTCTGAGAGCGCCCTCAGCTAGAGCGCCACCCTTAGGGGCGCGGGGCCCTGTCCGACATGCGGCTGCCGCCGCGCGGGCGCGACCCGCCGCAACGCACCCGCGCCCCGCAACGCACCCGCGCCCCGCGACGCACCCGCGCCCCGTAGCGCACCCTCACACCGCAGACCGAACCCGCCGCCACGCACTCGGCGCCACACTGATGACCACCGTCAACCCGACCGCCGCCACCACCCCTTCCCACGGCTCCGGAAACAACGACCCGCCCAGAATCCCGATCACCTGATACGTCACCGCCCAGGCCAGACACGCCGCCACGTTCCCCCGCGCGAACCGCCGCAGCGGCCACTCCGCCAGCAGACACGCCAGCATCACCGGAATCCGGCCGGCCGGCACCAGCCGGGACAGCACCAGCACGGCGACCCCGTGCCCGGCCAGCTTCGACTGCGCCTGCGACAGCCGCTCCTCCGGCGCCCGCGCCCGTATCGCCGCCAGCCACCGCGACCCGTTCTTCGACCGCAGCCCACGCCGCCCCAGCCAGTACAGCGCCGCATCCCCGAGGAAGGCCGCCAGCGACGCCGTCACGAACACCAGCGCCAGCGCGAACGGCGCCGTCTGGTGGTACGCCACCACCGCCGCCGAACTCACCAGCGCCCCCGTCGGCACCACCGGCACCAACGCCCCGATCAGCACCAGCAGGAACAGCGTCGGATACCCGATCGCCTGCTGCGTGGACTCGTTCGCCGTCGAGGAGGTCGCCGCCGTGGAGCCGGCGGCGGCCAGGACCACCAGCAGCCTCACCGGGCGACCTCCAGCCGCACGCTCTCCCCGTGGCCGAGCCTGTGCACCGCCACCTGCGGCGCGTACTCGGCCGCGAGGCGCACGAACTCGTCACCGGGCGCGTGGAATTCGTGCGGGCGCACCCCGCCCATGCCGATCGGCCAGTACGTCCCGTAGTGCACCGGCACCGCGCTGCGCGCCGCCAGCCGGGCCAGCGCCCGCGCCGCCCGCCCGGCGTCCAGGTGGCCCTCCCCGAGGTACGGCCCCCACCCGCCGACCGGCAGCAGGGCCACGTCCACCGGCCCGACCGCCTCGGCCATCTCGTCGAACAGCCCGGTGTCCCCAGCGAAGTACGTCCGCCCCGCGCCCTCGACGACGTACCCGAGGGCGGGGGAGCGATGCGGTCCGACCGGCAGCCGGCGGCCGTCGTGCAGCGCGGGCACGGCGCGTACCACGAGGGGGCCGGCGGATATCTCGTCGCCGACGCCCATCTCGGTGATCCGCAGCCGGCGGAGGCGACGGAGCGCGGGGACCGCCCGTAGTGCGCCCCGGGGCACGAGCAGGCGCGTGCCCGGGGTGAGCTCCGCCAGCGAGGGCACGTGCAGATGGTCCGCGTGCAGGTGGGAGACGAGCGCGAGGTCCGCGCGGCGGGCCTCGGGCGGCGGCGGGGCGCCGCGGCGCCGCCGCAGGTGCGCGAGCCGGCGCGCGAACAGAGGATCGGTGAGCAGGCGTATGCCCGAATCCTCGATCGTGCAGGTGGCGTGACCCCACCAGGTGATCTCCACCGGCACCTCTTTGCCTCCTTCGCGCGACTCCCCGAAGCCTACGTGCAGGAGTAGGGTCGGCGGCGAAACCCGGAGGTGAGGGGGACGCCATGGGACAGGTGCGGGGTGCCTCCGGCGGGATCACGCCGGTGCGGGTGACCGCCATCGCGAGTCTGACGCCCCTGGAGGAGCTGGAGATCGACCCCTTCCTGGTCGACTCCCGCAGCCAGCACGCGATGTGCGCGCGCTGGGCCGTGGAACACGGATACGTCATCGCCCGTGAACTCCTGGTCCGCGGGGTCCGCCACGACCACAGCGCCCTGTGGACGGGCGTGCGGCCCGGCCTCGACGTCTTCGTCGCCCCGAGCAGGCGGGTCCTGGAGAGCGCGCTGTCGTCGGTCGAGGACTTCATGGCGGAGTGCACGCGACGCGGGGTGCGGGTGGAGACGGTGGGGTGCGCGGAGCCCCGCTACGACGCCCGGATGAAGGCCATGATCCACCGCAGGCTGTCCATGCCGACGGCGGGGTACGACGGACGGTAGGCGCTCTGCTGGAAGTGCCGCGACGCGCCGTCGATCGTCCGCGGCGCCGTCGTGGCCGGTCGCGCCCGCGCGGCGGCAGCCGCATGTCGGACAGGGCCCCGCGCCCCTTCGGGACGCTGCTGAACCGCAGCGCACTCCGCCCGGCCCGCTCGGGCCCGACACCGACGCCCGACGGCCGGCTTCCGCCACCCTCGGCTCCCTTCCACCCCCGACCCCCTTCCACCCCGGCTCGATTCGAGCTCGCCGCGAGGGCGCTCGGCTGCAACGGCGCAATCCGGCGGGGCCGGACCTGCCTGACCGGACCGGAGTCCCCTCCTCTCCTCCCCTCCCCTCCGCAATCGACGTCACACGCATCCGATGCTCGTCCGTGTGAAAGTGTTGACGGCGGCAGACTCCCAGGCGGCGGGGTCGTGGACGTGAGGTCGGTGGGGCGTGGGGTGGCGGCGGGTGGTCAGCCAGGTCGGGCGGAGCGTCACGGTGTGGGTGGTCTCCACCGTGACCATGCTGGTCCTCGCCGGCATCCTGCCCGACTTCCAGCTCCAGTCCGCCGACGGTGACAGTGCCACCCGCATCGCCATGACCGCGGCCCTCGGCGCCGGCGCCTTCGGTGTGCTCTCGGCCGTCGTCTGGCCCCTGCTCGTACGGCTCCTGCTGCTCGTGCCCGCCCTCGTCCTCGGCCTGCTCGTCTTCTTCCTCAACGGCTCCCTCCTCCTCGTCGCGCTGCGCATCAACCCCTCCGGGCAGAGCGAGGCAGCGCCGGAGACCGCCGTGATCGTGGCCGCCGTGATGTCCGCCGTCGCCTCCGCGACCGGCGGTGCCCTCGCCGTGCGCGACGACGACGCCTACCGCCACCGGCTCTCCCGCCTCGCCACCCGCCGCCGCAGATCCCACCCGCCCTGCCCGGCCACCCCCGGCACCGTCTTCCTCCAGCTCGACGGCGTCGGTCACGACGTCCTCACCACCGCGGTCGCCAAGGGCCTGATGCCGACCGTGGCGGGATGGCTCGCCGCCAGCCACCGGCTCACCCCCTGGCGCACCGACTGGTCCAGCCAGACCGGCGCCAGCCAGCTCGGCATCCTGCACGGCTCCACCTTCGACGTCCCCGCCTTCCGCTGGTACGAGAAGGAGCACCGGGAGGTGATGGTCTGCAACCGGCCGACCAGCGCCGCCGAACTCCAGCGCCGGGCGGTCGAGCGCACCGCCGACGCAGGACTGCTCTCCCTGGACGGCGCCAGCCGCGGCAACCTCTTCAGCGGCGGGGCCGACGAACAGGCCCTCGTCCTGTCGATAGCCGCCCGCCGCCGCGGCCGGGAGAACCGTTCCCGCGCCGGATACTTCGCGTACTTCGCCGACCCCGCCAACGCCGTCCGCACCGCGCTCTCCTTCTGCGCCGAGGTCGCCCGCGAGATCGGCCAGTCCAGCGCGGCCCGGCTCCGCAGGCAGCGCCCGCGGGTCAGCCGCGGCGGCCTCTACCCCTTCGTCCGCGCCTTCGCGACCATCGTCGAACGGGACGTCGTCGTCGCCGCGGTCATGGGCGACCTGCTCGTCGGCCGCACCGCCGTCTACGCCGACCTGGTCGCCTACGACGAGGTCGCCCACCACTCCGGCCCGCACAGCCGCGACGCCGAGAAGGTGCTGCGACGCCTGGACCGCGCCCTCGCCCTCATCGAGAAGGCCGCCGAACACGCCCCCCGGCCGTACCGGATCGTCGTCCTCTCCGACCACGGCCAGAGCCCCGGCGAGACCTTCCACTCCCGCTACGGGCTCACCCTCGGCGACCTGGTCCGGGCCGGCTGCGGACTGCCCGTACCGCGCCGGGCGGAGAGCACCCACAGCGGCACGGAGGCGCGGGCCGCCGTCCGAGCGGCGCTGCGCAGGCCGGTCGAGGAGGGCGGCGAGAAGCACCGGCCGACCCGGCGCTCGGAGCCGATCGTGCTCGCCTCCGGCAACCTCGGCCTGATCTCCTTCCCGGACGTGCCGCACCGCATGACCAAGGAGGAGCTGGACGCCCGCCATCCGGCCCTGCTCACCACCCTCGCCAACCATCCCGGCATCGGGTTCCTGCTGGTGCGCAGCGAGGAGCACGGCGGGGTGGTGCTCGGCGCGTACGGCGCGGAGATCCCCCTCGACCGGCTCGACGGCCACCCGGGGCCGCTCGGCCTCTTCGGGCCGGGGGCCGCGGACGCCGTACGGCGCACGCACGCCTTTCCGCACACCGCCGACATCATGGTGAACTCGTGGTACGACCCGGAGGCCGGCGACGTGCTGGCGTTCGAGGAGCAGATCGGGTCGCACGGGGGGCTGGGGGGTGCGCAGGGGCGGCCGTTCCTGCTGTCGCCGGTCTGTGTGTCCGTACCGGTGGGGGAGGGGGAGGAACTCGTGGGGGCCGAGGCGGTGCACGAGGTGCTGCGGCGGTGGCTTCGGGAGGCGGACGGGCCGCAGGTTCCCCTGTCCGCGGAGGGGGAGCGGGCCGCGTAGCCGGGTGCGGGCTCCGCACCGACCGTGGATAAATCGGCTGCGCTCCTCGCGCCTCCGGCTCACACTGTTCGAGTCGTAGACCTCTCGAACACCCCCGAGGAGCCGCCTCTTGCAGGCAGCCGTCACCGTCACCCCCTCCCGTATCCCCGAGATCCTTCTCGGGCTCGCCACCGTCCGGCCGGTGTTCATCTGGGGCGCACCCGGTATCGGGAAGTCCTCCCTGGTGCGGGAGTTCGCCGAATCGCTCGGGCTGGAGTGCGTGAGCCTGCTGGGTACCCAGCTCGCGCCCGAGGATCTGATCGGTGTCCCGCAGATCCGGGACGGACGGTCCGTCTTCTGTCCCCCCGAGGCGATCGCCCGGGACGAGCCGTACTGCCTGTTCCTCGACGAGCTGAACGCGGCCACCCCTGATGTGCAGAAGGCGTTCTACTCGTTGATCCTGGACCGGCGGATCGGGAACTACGAGCTGCCCAAGGGGTCGATCGTGATCGGGGCCGGCAACCGGGCCACCGACAACGCCCTCGCCCGGCCCATCGCCTCCGCGCTCGTCAACCGGCTGGCCCACGTCCACCTGGAGGCCTCCGCGCACGACTGGCTCGCCTGGGCCGCGGCGGGCGGCATCCACCCGTGGATCCTGGACCACCTCACCGACCGGCCCGACCACCTGTGGTCCAGGCCGCCGAAGACCGAGGAGCCGTTCTCCACCCCGCGCTCCTGGCACATGCTCTCCGACGCCCTGCACTCCTTCGGACGCGACCTGGACGAGGCGACGCTGAAGGTCCTGGCGCACGGCACGCTGACGCCCGCGCACGCCACCGCCTTCTGCGGATACGTCAAGATCGTGCGCAGCCGGTTCGGGATCGAGGCGATCCTGAAGGGGGACGCGGGATGGCCGCCCCGCATCGAGGACCGCGACCTGCTGTACTACCTCGCGGAGTCGTTCCGGGGGCGGCTGGTCAAGGAACTGCCCGCCGACAAGGAGCACATGTCGGCGAACGGCCGGCAGACCGCGTACCGCGCCAAGTCGCTGCTGGTGCAGCTGGCCGAGATCTCCGTCGAGGTCGCCCAGACCGTCATCGCCTCCGACCCCGACGGCAACCCGGTCCTGCCCGCCTGGTTCCTGATCGAGGCGGCCCGGGACATGCCCCGGCTGGTGGAGGCCCGGCGGTGAGCCGAGCCGTCGCCCGCAAGAAGCAGGACCCGGCCGCCGAGAACTTCGCGGCCGGCGTCGAACTGCTGCGGGCCAACCCCGCCCTGCGCGCCGTCGAGTTCACCATCTGCCGGCACGAGAAGTGCGAACTCGGGCCCCGCGAGGGGCTGGTGCGTGCCGACTCGGACGGAGTGCTGCACGCGCACGCCACCCGCCGGGCCGAACCGGGCGAGTGGGCCTGGGCATTGGCGCACTGCACCATCCACCTCGGCTTCGGTCACCTGCCCGCCGCCACCGGGCCGCGCACCCAGCCCGACCGCTACGACCTCGCCGCCCGCTGCACCGTCGTCAACCGCTTCCTGCAGACCTTCCCCGTCGGTGAGGCCCCCGACCACCTGCCCGCCTCCTACCCGGAGGGCGACGAGGAGCGGCTCGCCGCCGGCTGGCGCCGGACCGGCGGCGTCCCGGCCGCCTACGAGCACGGCGGGACCAGCGGCGGTGAGCCCGACCAGCTTCTGCTCTCCTGGAACAAGTGGGCCGGACAGGTCCCCGACTGGCAGGTGGGGTTCGCGCACGCGCTGACCCGCACCATGTCCCGGGCGATGGACCTGGCCGGCGGCCGCCGCACCTCCATGAGCGGCCCGCCCACCCCGCTGCGCCCCTGGGAACAGGCACTGAGCTGGTTCGTCTCCTCCTACCCGCTGCTCGGCGGCATCGCGGCCGGCATCAGACTCGTCGCCGACGCCGAACTGGCCCGCGCCCACGACATCGCCGTGGCCGCGGTCAACCCCGAGGCCGGCGAGATCTACGTCAACCCGCTGCGGACGATGGACGACGAGGAGTGGCGGTTCGTCCTCGCCCACGAGATGCTGCACGCCGCCCTGCGCCACGGCGACCGCCTCGGCAGCCGCGACCCCTACCTCTTCAACATCGCCTGCGACTACGTCATCAACGGCTGGCTGGCCGAGATGCGCGTCGGCACGATGCCCGAAGGGCTGCTGTACGACGCCGGGTTGAAGGGGCTCTCGGCCGAGGAGGTGTACGACCGGATCGCCGTCGACCTGAGACGGATGCGGCGGCTGGCCACGCTGCGCGGCAAGGGGCGCGGCGACGTGCTGGGCGCGCCGCTCGGGCCGCCCGGCGCGTACGTCGACCTCGACGAGTTCTACCGCCGGGGGCTGTGCCAGGGCCTCGACCTGCATCAGGCGCAGGACCGGGGCCTGCTGCCCGGCGGCCTGGTCGAGGAGATCCGCGCGCTCAGCCATCCGCCGCTGCCCTGGGACGCCCGACTGGCCCGCTGGTTCGACGAGTTCGTGCCACGCCCGGAGGCCGTACGGTCCTACGCCCGCCCCTCGCGCCGGCAGTCGTCCACCCCGGACATTCCGCGCGCGGGCCGGTACTTCCCGCCCGAGGAGGTCGCCCGCTGCACCTTCGGCGTGGTCCTGGACACCTCCGGCTCCATGGACCGCACCCTGCTCGGCAAGGCTCTCGGCGCGATCGCCTCCTACGCCGAGGCCCGTGACGTCCCGGCCGCGCGCGTCGTCTTCTGCGACGCGGCCCCGCACGACGCCGGCTATCTCCCGGCCACCGAGATCGCCGGCCGGGTCCGGGTGCACGGCCGCGGCGGCACGGTCCTGCAACCCGGCATCGACCTGCTCCAGCGCGCGGACGACTTCCCGCCCGCCGCGCCGGTGCTGGTGATCACCGACGGCTGGTGCGACGTGCTGCGGGTCCGCCGTGAGCACGCGTATCTGATCCCGGACGGCCGTAGCCTGCCGTTCACTGCCCGTGGGCCGGTCTTCCGGGTGCGCTGAGCGCGGATGTGATCGGATGGGGGCGAGCGAACCGGTTCATTCGCCTTCATCGCCGAAAGGAACAACCGTGGCTACCACGCGCACCGCACACACCGTCTGGGAAGGCAGCCTGACCGAGGGCAACGGTGTCATCACCTTCGACTCCTCCGGTATCGGCGAGCAGCCCGTCACGTGGGCCTCGCGCTCCCAGGAGGCGAACGGCAGGACCAGCCCCGAGGAGCTGATCGCGGCCGCCCACTCCAGCTGCTTCTCCATGGCGCTGTCGCACGCCCTGACCGGTGCCGGCACCCCGCCCACCAAGCTGGTCACCAACGCCGACGTCACCTTCCAGCCGGGCACCGGCATCACCGGCATCCACCTGACCGTCGAGGGCACGGTCCCCGGCCTGGACGCGGAGGGCTTCGCCGCGGCCGCCGAGGACGCCAAGAAGAACTGCCCGGTCAGCCAGGCCCTGGCCGGCACCACCATCACCCTGGACGCGAAGCTCGCCTGAGCGCCGTACCCGCCCGCATGCCGCGCCCCTTCTCCTGGGGCGCGGCATCGTCGTTCACGGGGGTACCCGGCATTGACAACGGCGCGCTCAAGTTTTGTGCTGGAGTCGGGAAGCGCCCTGGGCGGAAGGGGACGGACATGGCACGCGCGGTCGGTATCGACCTCGGTACGACGAACTCGGTGGTGGCCCTGCTGGAGGGCGGTGAGCCCACCGTCGTCGCCAACGCGGAGGGGGCGCGCACCACCCCGTCGGTCGTGGCCTTCGCGAAGAACGGCGATGTGCTGGTCGGCGAGGTGGCCAAGCGGCAGGCGGTGACCAACGTGGAGCGCACCGCGCGCTCGGTGAAGCGGCACATGGGCGACGCGGCCTGGCGGTTCCCGGAGACCGGGAGCGTCGACGGCACCCGGTTCCGGGCCCAGGAACTGTCGGCACGGGTGCTGCAGAAGCTGAAGCGGGACGCCGAGGCCTACCTCGGCGAGGACGTCACCGACGCGGTGATCACCGTACCCGCGTACTTCGACGACTCGCAGCGGCAGGCGACCAAGGAGGCCGGGGAGATCGCCGGCCTGAAGGTGCTGCGGATCATCAACGAGCCGACCGCCGCGGCACTGGCCTACGGCCTGGACCGGGGCGAGGAGCAGACGGTCCTCGTCTTCGACCTCGGGGGCGGAACCTTCGACGTGTCGCTGCTTGAGATCGGCGACGGCGTGATCGAGGTCAAGGCCACCAACGGCGACACGCATCTGGGCGGCGACGACTGGGACCAGCGGATCGTCGAGCATCTCGTGCAGCGGTTCAAGGGGCAGTACGGCATCGACCTCGGCAACGACAAGATGGCCGTGCAGCGGCTGCGCGAGGGCGCCGAGAAGGCGAAGATCGAGCTGTCGTCGTCGACGGAGACGTCGATCAACCTGCCGTACATCACGGCCTCCGCCGAGGGGCCGCTGCATCTGGAGGAGAAGCTGACGCGAGCTCAGTTCCAGGAGCTCACCGCGGACTTGCTGGACCGCTGCAAGAATCCCTTCCACCAGGCCGTCAAGGACGCGGGCGTGAAGCTGGCGGCGATCGACCACGTCATCCTGGTCGGCGGCTCGACCCGGATGCCCGCCGTCACCGACCTGGTCCGGGAACTCACCGGCAAGGACCCGCACAAGGGCGTCAACCCTGACGAGGTGGTCGCGGTGGGCGCCGCCCTCCAGGCGGGTGTCATCCGCGGTGACGTGAAGGACGTACTGCTCCTCGACGTCACCCCGCTGTCCCTGGGGATCGAGACCAAGGGCGGCATCATGACCAAGCTCATCGAGCGCAACACCACGATTCCGACCCGGCGTTCGGAGATCTTCACGACCGCGGCCGACAACCAGCCCTCGGTAGGGATCCAGGTCTACCAGGGCGAGCGGGAGATCGCCGCGTACAACAAGAAGCTGGGAGTCTTCGACCTCACCGGTCTGCCGCCCGCACCGCGCGGGGTGCCCCAGATCGAGGTGGCCTTCGACATCGACGCGAACGGGATCATGCACGTCTCGGCGAAGGACCTGGCGACCGGCCGCGAGCAGAAGATGACCGTGACCGGCGGTTCCGCCCTTCCCAAGGACGACATCGACCGCATGATGCGGGAGGCCGAGCAGTACGCCGAGGAGGACCGCAAGCGCCGCGAGTCGGCGGAGACCCGGAACCAGGCCGAGCAACTCGTCTACCAGACGGAGAAGTTCGTCCAGGAGAACGAGGAGCGGGTGCCGGCCGGCACGAAGACCGAGGTGCAGGCGGCGATCGCCGAGCTCAGGGCGCTGCTGGAACGGGACGCCGACACCGCCGAGCTGCGGCGGGGCGTGGAGAAGCTGGCGAGCGTGAGCCAGCAGATGGGGCAGGCCATGTACGCGTCGGCCGCCGCCGGTTCGACCGAGGAAGAGCGGGCGCCCGCGGCCGAGGAGGAGGGAGTGGTGGACGCCGAGATCGTGGACGACGAGAAGGGCACAGGCGGGTGAGGCACCGCCGGATTCCGCCGCCGTGGCCGGTCGCCGGCGCGGCGGTAAGGAGACCGGCCGCGGTTCAGGAGTCGCGACGCGTCGGCCGGGGAGGCGCGGCCGGCCCGGCCGTACCTGTCGTGGCGGTGGCACCGGGCCCCGTCGGCAGGGCGGCGCAGACCGCGTCCAGGACGGACGCGTACGGGGTGCCGAAGTCGATGAGCCGGCACCGGAGCCGTGCCAGGCAGTCGCGGTGCTCGGTGAGCAGGTCGGTGTTGCCGGTGCGGGCCGTGAACTCCAGCACCGCGGGGAGGAAGTCCGGCAGCTCCTCGCCGGTGAACTCCATGCCGTACGCCTTGTAGATGTCCTGGAGCCGGACCAGCGACATGCCGCGGCCACGGGTGTCGTCGTCCCGCCACCGGCTGAGGTGGAGGCTGTGCCGGTTCTTGGAGTCGAAGACCTGCACGTAGTGCGCGGCCAGCTCCCGCGGTGGGGTCACCGTCGCGTGGTCGGTGAACTCCCGCAGTTGCGGGGCGGCTTCGCGCAGCAGCGGCAGCCGGGCTATGAAGTCGTCGTCCGGGTAGGTGAGACAGAGCGCCGCCGCCTGGTAGAACACCGCGTCCGAGGGCATCAGTCCTCCTTCGCCTCGTCGGGAGTACCGGCGGTCTGCCGTCCGCCGTCTGCACGGACCGTGGAAGTCCTCCACCGGCACCACGGGGAGCAGTGCCCACCCCGAGTCCTGGCCGAAGGGGCCGTCGCCGACCATGCCGGGGCCGCCGTCGAAGGGGAGGCCGCGCGTACCGCTCCTCGTACTCGGCGGTCGGCGGCGGCCGGTACCCGCCCCCGGTCCGCTCCGGCCGCGTGCGCCGACGGCAGTGAGGATCGCCGCGCCCGGCTCCGTGCCGGGGCCGGGCCGCCGGGCAGGGCCACACTGCGCGGGTCGAGCGCGGGTCCGCCGGACCGGAAGGACCGGAAGGACCAGAGGGACCGGGCGGCGCTCGGCAGCGCCGCACCCGGCTCCTTCGGCGGTGTCCGCGTGTCCGTCACGTCCGCTCCCTCGCTCACCCGTCGCTTCGACGCTAGGGGCGGGCACGGGAACGCACCTGTTCAGGGCACCCGGACGGGTCAGACCTTGCGGGCGACACCGCCGTACACCGGCACGATGCCCTCCGCTTGGACGGCCACGTCCACCGGCTCCGGACGCCAGCCGGAGACCGGGATCACCCCGGGGCCGAGCAGCTCAAGGCCGTCGAAGAAGCGGGAGAACTCGGGCAGCGTACGCGGGTGGAACGGCGTCCCGCCGCGCCGGAAGCTCTCCGCCGCCTGCGCGATCGCCTCCGGGCTGAGGTCCGGGGTGACCTGGGAGAGGATCAGGTGGCTGCCCGGCGCGAGCGCGTCGACGTACCTGCGCAGCAGGCCGTACACGTCGTCGCCGTCCGGGTCGTCGTCGAGGTAGTGGGTCAGCGCCACCAGCGACAGCGAGACGGGCTGCTCGAAGTCCAGGGTCTCGGCGGCCCGGGCCAGCAGGGTGTCGACGTCACGGACGTCGGCGTGCACGTACTCGGTGCTGCCCTCGTCCGTGCCCCGCAGCAGCGCCTCCGCGTGGCGCAGCACGATCGGGTCGTTGTCCGCGTACACCACCTTCGACTCCGGCGCCACACCCTGCGCCACCTGGTGCAGGTTCGGCTCGGTCGGGATGCCCGTGCCGATGTCCAGGAACTGCCGGGTGCCGGACTCCGCGACCGTCCGCACGGCCCGCTGCATGAACCGGCGGTTGGCACGCGCCCCGCGCAGCACGGTGCCGTCCACGGCGAGGATCCGCCGGGCCAGTTGCTCGTCCACCGGGTAGTTGTCCTTGCCGCCCAGCCACCAGTCGTACACCCGCGCCGGATGCGGCCGGCTCGTGTCGATCGCGCTCGGGGCGGGCTCGGGTGCGGTCACAGTCCGTGCTCCTCACATCAGATCTTGTCGCGGTACTCCCGCAGCAGTTCCTCGGTCCGCTGCGCCGAGGCCGCCCGGGCCGTCATGTGGTCCAGGACCTCCAGATGCGCCTCGACCTCGTCGCGGGAGTCCAGGTACAGGGCGCCGGTCAGATACTCGGTGAAGACCATGTCGGGCAGTTCCGGCTCGGCGAACCGGAAGAGCGTGAACGGCGCGTACGTCCCCGGGTGCGGGCCGCTCGCGAACTCGGCGATCTGGAGGGTCACCCGGTCCCGCTCGATGTAGGCGAGGAGCTTGTCGACCTGGTCGCGCATCACCTCGGAGTGGATGCTCGCCGGGCGCCGCAGCACGGTCTCGTCCATGATCACCCACAGGTGGGGCGGATCGTCCTTTTCCAGCAGCCGCTGCCGGGTCATGCGCAGCGCCACATGCCGCTCGACGGCCGTGGGATCGCTGTGGCCGATCGTCCCGGCCTCCATCACGGCCCGCGCGTACGCCTCGGTCTGCAACAGGCCGGGAAAGAAGTGCGGTTCGTAGGAGCGGATGACCCGGGCGGCGCCCTCCAGGCTCACGTACAGGCTGAACCAGTCCGGCAGCACGTCGTGGAACCGCTGCCACCAGCCCGGCTGGTTGGCCTCCTCCGCCAGCCGCACGAACGCGGCCTGCTCCTCCGCGGGCACCCCGTACGTCTCCAGCAGCACCTGGATGTACGGGATCTTCAGGGCGACCTCGGCCATCTCCATCCGCCGCACGGTCGCCTGCGCCACCCGCAGCACCCGCGCCGCCTCGTCCCGGCTCAGGCCGGCCGCCTCACGCAACTCCTGCAGCCGCTTGCCGAGCACGACCTGCCCTACTGTGGGCGCAGCACGCCGCTCACTCACGCCACGCCTCCCCTACGTGCACAAGTACGGGGAGCAGTGTGTCACGGGATGCCGCGTCGCACACCTGACCGAGGAAACTCCTTGGGTCAACTTACCAACGAGTTCAGGTACTTGGCGGTCGCCGGGTCGGCGGGCAGGAACGTCTCGATGGCCAGCTCGGCGACCGTCACGTCCATCGGCGTGTTGAACGTCGAGATCGACGACGCGAACGACAGCACCCGCCCCGCGTGCTCGATCCGCAGCGGCAGCGCGAAGTACGCGACGGGTTCGGTCGATTCAGCCGATTCGGCGGGTTCGGCGGGTTCGGCGGGTTCGCCGACGCCCACGCCGGCCGGCGCCGGATAGCCGGCGACCTCCTCGTACAACTCCCGCAACGCCTCCGAGCGGTGCAGTGCGATCTGGCGTTCCATCTGCTCCAGCAGATGCCCGCGCCACTCGCGCAGGTTGCGGATGCGCGGCGCCAGCCCCTCCGGGTGCAGGGTCAGCCGCATCGCGTTCGGGGCGGGCGCGAGCAGGGACTCCGGGACGCCCTCCAGGAGCATCGCGATGCCCCGGTTGGCGGCGACCACCGTGTACGTGGCGTCCACGACCAGCGCCGGATACGGCTCGTAGCCCTGGATCAGCCGCTCCATGCCGTCGCGCAGCGCCTCCAGGGCCGGGTCGTCCAGCGGGGTCTCCGGGTAGTGCGGGGCGTAACCGGCGGCCAGCAGCAGCGCGTTGCGCTCCCGTACCGGCACGTCCAGGTGCTCGGCCAGCCGCAGCACCATCTCCTCGCTCGGCCGGGACCGGCCCGTCTCGACGAAGCTGATGTGCCGGGCCGAGGAGTCGGCACGCAGTGCCAGCTCCAGCTGGCTCACCCGCCGCCGCTCCCGCCACGCGCGCAGCAGCGGGCCGACGCCCTTGCCGTCGGGGGCGGTCGGGGTGGCGGCGGGACCGGACGCGACGATGGTCATGCCTACGACCGTAGTCGAGGAGCGGCACCCTCGGCGAAGCGTCGGCGACGCATCGGCGACGCACCGACGGCGGCGTGCGATCGCCGCCCGGAGGGCCTGGCCGTGGCAGGCTGAACGCACCTACGCCCCTCGCCGGTACCCGGGAAGGAAGCCGCACCATGGCCGTCGCACCGCTGTCGCAGCAGGAGATCGAGGACCGGCTGGCCGAGCTGCCCGGCTGGTCGCAGGAGGGTGACCGGCTCGCCCGCGCCTACCGCCTCGACTCGCACTTCGCCGCCGTCGCCCTGGTCGTGCACATCGCCCGCATCCAGGACGAGCTCGACCACCACTCCGACCTCACCCTCGGCTACAACACCGTCGCCCTCACCGTGAACACCCACAGCGTGGGCGGCGCCGTCACCGGCAAGGACTTCGAACTCGCCCACAGGGTGGAGGACATCGCCGCAGGCCACGGAGCACACTGAGCCGTGTGCTCGACTACGACAAGGAAGCCGCCGCCTACGACGCGACCCGCGGCGGGGAGGCCCGCGCCGAGGCAGCCGCCGACGCCGTCCTCACCCTGATACCCGACCACGCCCACGGCTTGGGCGGCACGGAAGGCCCCGGCCGCCCGGCCCGTCTCCTCGACCTCGCCTGCGGCACCGGCATCGTCACCCGCCGGCTCGCCGCGGCCAGACCCGCGCTCCGGGTCACCGGCGCGGACCGCGCACCGGGCATGGCACGGATGGCGGCGACCCGGCTGCCGGGAGCCGTACTGATCGCCGACAGCCGTCGGCTTCCGTTCGCCGACGCCACGTTCGACGCCGTCACGACCGTCTGGCTGCTCCACCTCATGGCGGACGCAGCCGAGGTCCGCGCGATCGTCGCCGAGTGCGCGCGGGTGCTGCGGCCCGGCGGGGTGTACGTCACCACCGTCGACAAGGCCGCCGCGCACGACGTCGGCAGCGACATCGACGCCGTGCTCGCCGCCCGCCCGCGCCGCCCGGCGTCCGACGCCGCCGCGGACGTGACCGCGTACGCCCTGGCGAGCGGCCTGCTGCCCGCCGGAGCGGCGGTCTTCACCGGCGTCGGCCAGGGCCGCAGCCCCCGCTCCACCCGCGCCGATCTGCGGCGCGGCTGGTTCACGATGCTCCCGCCCGACGACCCCCGCGCCGAGGCGTTCGCCGAGCGGCTGGCGGCCCTGCCCGACCAGGACCGCCGCCGGCCCGACCCGCGTTTTCGTGTACGGGCGTTCAGGAAACCGGAGGCCTGATCGCCGCCGGCCGCACCGTCCTGCCCACGGCCACCGCGGAACCGGCCACCGCCCGCCTGGCCGAGGCCGGCGATTGGGGCGTGGTCCGCGACCGGGGCGTGGTCCGCGTCCACACCGACGCCGGCAACCTGGTCGGCCGGCGCCGGCTCGGCACCGGCCCCGACGGGTTCACCGGTTCAGGCCGGGAGCACATCAGAGGGGCGCGTGCCCGGTGCGGCACGCGCCCCCGCTTCTCAGGCGACCGCGCAGGTCTGGTCGCCCAGCTCGAAGGCGGTGGGTTCGGTGTTGCTGCCGGTCCAGGTGCCCGTGAAGCCGAAGGACACCGAGGAACCGGAGGCCACCGTGCCGTTCCAGCCGACGTTCCTGGCTGTCACGGCTGTGCCGGACTGGGTCCAGTCGGCGTTCCAGAGCTGGCCGATGGTCTGCCCGTCGGGGAAGGACCAGCCGAGGGACCAGCCGCTCCACGCCGTGGAGCCGGTGTTGGTGAGCCGGACGTCCGCCTGGAAGCCGCCCGTCCACTGGTTGGTGACGGTGTAGGCGACCGTGCAGGCACCGGAGGGCGTGGGATCGGTGCCCCCGCCACCGTCGCCTCCGCCGCCGCCCCCGCCGGTGTCGGACGTGTCGCCGTAGATCACGCCCCGGCCGTTCGTCGAGACGTACACCCGGCCGTAGACGCGCGGGTCACCGGTGATGGCCGCGCCGGTCCAGCCCCACTGGTGGGCGTCGTCGTTGATGCGGGTCCAGGTCGAACCCATGTCCGTGGACCGGAAGATGCCGCGTACCCCGCCGATCTTCGCGCTGGTGTAAAGGGTCTGGTACGAGGCTCCCGGCGCCGCCTTGCCGAAACCGATGGTGTCGGCCTGGCCGACGTCGGCGAGCTTCGCGAAGGACGCGCCGCCGTCGGTCGAGTGCCACAGGCCGTACGCGCCGTCCGCCGCGCCGCCGGCCAGCCATATGTCGCCCTTCGTCCCGGGCAGGGCCTTGAACCGCACGCTGTCACCGCTCGGCAGCCCGGTCGCGGCGGACGCCGTGAAGGTCGCCCCGCCGTCCGTACTCACGTAGAACTTCCCGGACTTGAAGCCGTAGAAGGTCTTGGGATCGACACGGTCGGACTCGACGATCGCGCCCGCCGGGATCCCGCTCGACGCCGCCCAGGACGAGCCGAAGCCCGTCGCGTACTGCACGCCGGTGCCGGCCGGGCTCCACACGAACCGGCTCCCGTCGGCGGCAGCCGCGACCGTGCCGCCGCCGCTCACCCCCGAGGGATCCGTCCCCCCGAACCAGTTGGCGCCGTTGTCCGTCGAGAACGCGATGTGCGGACCGGAGTCCAGATCGCCCACCCGGACCACCGTGTTCGGGTTCGCCTCGGCGAAGTCCAGGCTCGTGGTCGTCGTGAACGTCGGGGACGTGTACATCATCGACGGGACCTTGGTCAGGTCCGTGTGGCGGAAGCCGCCGATGTCACCCAGCGCGCTGAAGAGCTGGGCCCCGCCGGACGGGGGAGCGGCCAGGTCGTTGACCGAGGTCTCCTCCAGGCCCTGCACCATCGGCCTGACCGTGAACTGGCCGCCGCTGTCCCACTGCGTCAGATCCTCGGTGCCGAACAGCGTCGCCCCCGTCCCGTACATCATCCGGTCCGAGTCGAACGGGTCGATCTCCAGCGCCTCCGTCATCCACCCCAGTTTCGGGCTCTGTTCGGGCGGCGACGGGTTCGCGCCGAAGGTCAGCCAGGGAGCGGAGGAGACGTCGAGGGTGTAGCGGTCCGAGCGGTTCGGGTACGACGTGTAGTCCCACGCCTTCGTCCAGGTCGCCCCGCTGTCCGTGGAGCGGAAGAGCTGCGTGTCCGGCCACCAGGAGCTGTACGCCGTCGCCATCACCGTGCCGGGGTGCTGCCGGTCGACCGTCAGCCCGGAGAAGCCGTAGTACGTGTCGGCCTCCGCGACCGGGCTGATGTTCGTCCAGGTGCCGGTCGCCGTCGCGTACCGCCACAGCTGGCCCTTGCCGCCGTCGTACGGACCGCCCTTGTCGCTGTAGGCGAGGTAGAGGTAGCCGTTCTTCGCGTCCAGCACGCCCTTGTGGGCGAGGTACCCGGTCGGCTGACCGACGAGCCTCGTCCAGGTCGCGCCCGCGTCCGTCGAGCGGTACACCGCGTTGTCCTTGTCGGCGACCCCGACGTAGATCGTCTTCGTCGCCGTACCGGCCGTGCCGGTCGACTCGTCGAAGGTGACCCACACGATGCCCTGGTTGTCGGAGGCGTAGCCGGTGGTGTCGGCCGGATCCTGCACATAGGTGCCCACGTCGGGGAAGTTCGTCACCTGGGACCAGGTCACCCCGGAGTCCGTGGACCGCCACAGGCCCTTGCCGCTGGGCGCGCCCAGGTACAGCACGCTGTCCTTGTTCGGGTCGATCGCCAGCCGCTCGCCCATGCCCCGGCCGGGCATGTTGCCGCCCAGCTTGAACGGCAGATCGGTCTTCTGCCAGCTGGCACCCCGGTCAAGGGAGCGCAGCACGGCACCGTCGGTCGGGTCCCAGCTGTTGGTGTACGTCCCGACGGCCGCGTACACCTTGTCCGGATCGACGGAGTCGGAGGCCAGACTCACCACCCCGGTGTGCCCCCACTCGTCCCACCCGACCGAGTCCAGCAACGGCGTCCAGGTCTTCGTCGCCTCCGACCACCGGTAGGCACCGCCGATGTCGGTACGGGCGTAGGCGAGGTTCTTCTCCGAGCGGTTGAACACGATGCCCGGGACGAAACCACCGCCGTCTATCCGGGCGTTGCTCCAGGTGTAGGTGTCGGCGGCGAGTGCCACCCGCTGGGTCGTGCCGGCGAGTGCGGGCGGGGTGCCCGCGAGCAGACCGGCCGCGAGGGCCAGCACCGCGGTGAGGATGCGGGTTCTTCGCATGGGGGTCCTTTCCGGGAGGGAGGGGTAAGCGCTTTCTCGCGGGAGAGAGAGTTGCCGGGCCGTCCCCAGCGCGGGTGAGGACGGCCCGGCAACGGTTCTGTCGCGTCGCGGTGGGTCACAGCGCCCCGAAAGGGGCACGGAGCTGTGTCCAGGTGCGGCTCCGCCGGGTGCGCGCGACCAGCCGCGGCGCGGACGCGGCCGGACTACTCCAGCAATTCGGCGTACGACCCCATGGCCAGCGCGATGTCCGCCTGGGCCCAGAACCGGTGATACGTGAACACGGGCGCGGCCCCGCCCGCCAGATAGCTCTGGATCTTCGACCACGCCGGATCGTTCTGGTAGAAGGACCGCAGCGACGCGAACGTCGACGACGAGTTGATCGCGTCCCCGTTCGGCATCTTCCCGCTCCACCCGCTCGGCACGTACACGCTGTCGTCGAAGCGGTTGTAGTCGGCCCGCGTCTCCGGCACCGCGATCCCCAGGCTGTCCTGGTAGTTGTTCCACATGCCGTCGAGCAGCGCCTTGGCCGTGGACTTCGCCGTCGCGTCACCGGACCTGGCGGCGTAGTACGTCAGCGTCTTGGCGTACGCGGCAGCGACACCCACGTCGTTCGTGTAGTCGGAGACCGTGACGTGAAGTCCGCTGTTCGCCCCCGGATTCGACGCGTTCCAGGTGTCGGGCTGCCCCGACCACTGGAGTGTCGACGGGATCAGATACGTGCCGTCCGGGTTGATCGTGGTCTTGGACAGCGCCCACGCCACCCACTTGTCGAGGATCGTCTTCGCCGTGGCGTTGCCGGTCTGCTGGTAGTACTCGGCGACCCGCTCCATCGACCAGGCCTGGAAGCCGAACCACTGGTTGGACGGCGGGTCGTGGTACACAGGCTCCCAGTCGTAGTACATGCCGTAGAACGTCGGCGTACCGGACGGCGGGCTCGCGTACCGCCCCTGCCAACTGTTCGTCGCACCACCGGCGATGGCTCCCTCGGAAGACTGCAGCCAGCGGTAGAACTCCAGTTGCCGTGTCAGCGAGGTGCCCCAGTCCGAGGCCCCGGTCGCCGACTTGGGCTTCAGGTCGGCGTACGAGCTCAACGCGTAGGCGGCCAGCGGGTTCTGGTAACCCCCGTGCACATGGCTCGACCCGATCCGCCACGCCCAGCCCGCGCTGGAGTCCGTCGCGCCGCCCCAGGCGTAGTACCAGGAGAGCAGGTAGTCCGAGGCGTCCTTGCCGGTGCCGGCCGGGCAGGTCGTCGGACCCACGCAGTTGCCGATCTTCTTGAAGTACTTGTCGTACATCGCGTAGCGCAGATAGTCGCCCATCTTCGCCGCCTTGCCCACGGTGGCGGAGACGTCACCGCCCTTGCCCTGCTGCTTCGCCCACACGTCCGCCCAGTACGCGGCCTGCACCGC
>NZ_JBFBJL010000097.1:0-26628 GCF_040686075.1 Streptomyces sp. NPDC086519 | reverse complement strand
AATCCACACCAGGCCAGAAGGCCCTCACCCATTTCAAGATCGATCAGCCGTGAGCCCTGTCACCGTCCACAACCTCCCAGGACAGAACACCTAGGTGAACCCCGGGTCCTGGCATCGGGGCTGGCGGCCCCACGTTCCGGGAAACCCCCTCGTTCCGCAGGTGGATCCGTCGCACTGACGTGGACGGGCACCATCGTCACGCCAGTACGACGGGGACCACGGGGAACACGGGGAACGAGGGCGGGAGAACGATGAGGGGCTCACGATGCGGGACGTTGGCGCTGCTGACGGTGTGCGCGCTGGTTCCCGCGGCAGGCGGTGCGGTCGCCGCGCCGCCCGCCGCGGTGCCGGATGGAACTGGGTTGCAGGCGGAGCTGGACCGGGTGAGGGCGACCGGAGCGATCGGCGCGGTCGCCGAGGTCCGCCAGGGTGACGCCGTATGGCGCGGCAGCAGCGGCACGTCCAGGCTCAACGGCCGCCGGCCCGCCCCCGTCGACGGCCGCTTCCGCGCCGGAAGCCTCACCAAGACGTTCACCGCCACCGTGGTGCTCCAACTGGTGGGCGAGGGACGGCTGCGTCTGTCCGACACCGCCGAGCGGTGGCTCCCCGGCCTCGTCCCTGCCCCCGGAGGCGACCGCATCACGGTCCGGGAACTGCTCCAGCACGCCAGCGGCCTGCCCGAATACACCGACGGACTGCTCGACGGCGACGCCCCGCACGACCGCTTCCGCACCTGGACACCCGCCGAGCTGGTCCGACGTGCCGTCAAGGACGGCCACGGCAACCGCCCTCTGCTGTTCCCGCCGGGCACCGATCACCATTACTCCAACACGGATTACATCGTGCTCGGGATGATCGTCGAAAGAGTCACCGGCCGCTCCTACCGCACCGAAATCGACCAGCGCATCATCGAGCCACTCGGGCTCCGGGACACCCGCCTGCCAGGCTCCTCCCCCTTCATCACCGGGCCCCACTCCCACGGCTATGAACCGCTGGAGAAAGCGGACGGGACACTCGTCCCGGTCGACTACACCACCGTCAACATGTCCATCGCCGGTGCTGCCGGCGAGATCATCTCCACCACCGCCGACCTCGACCACTTCTTCCGCACCCTGCTCAGCGGCGGCCTCCTGCGCCCGGCAGAGCTGCGCGAGATGACCACCGACACCAGCGGCGACGGCTGGGGTCTCGGCCTGGAGATGGCCACCCTTCCCTGCGGCACCATCGTGGGCCACGGCGGCGGCACCCCCGGCTACCACACCATCTCCTTCCACACACTCGACGGCACCCGCCAAGTCACGCTGGACTGGACCGACTGGGGCACCGACACCGACGCCAGCCCCGCCGCCCTCGCCCTGATGACCACCGCCCTCTGCCCCTCCTGGCGCCGCCCCGACGAAACCGCCGGACCGGGACGGTCCCAGCTCCCCTCCCGGCAGCCGTCTGACATCCCCCGCCTGCCGTTCCGTTCAGCGCCTGTCGGACGCTGAACCGAACGGCAAACCCGATCACTCTCCGTCTTCAGACCCACCTGAGCTGCGGAAAGAAGCTGTGACACAGGCACTCAGCTTGAGTTTTGACCTCCGAGGTTCGCATGCGTGGCGGCACTCCCCTCGATGGGCCGGCCACATGTATCCAAGGGGCATGCATGCGCGGCAGTCCGAGAACCACGAGCGGCAGCCCGACCGTTCGGAAATCAGCACTCAGGTTCAGGCGCGGGAGCGCTGCCGCTGGGAGGGGGCGGCACCCCCGGGGCACCCCACGGCCCACCCGCGGCCGCGGCGAGGCTCTGTCGTAGGTACGTGAGGCGTGCGATCTGCGCGTCCAGGGTGGCCAGGCGATCGGCCACGACGTCGCTGAACTCGCCTGGAGTGCTGCCACAAGATGCGGGCGGGGTCTGGACGAGGAGGTCCAGGCGGTGGGCTCGGCGGCGGAGGTCCTCCAGGGTGAGGCCCAGAGCCAGCAGGTCACGGATCACGCGGACCCGGGCGACCTCGGCAGCGCTGTAGTCACGTTGGCCGGACGGAGTACGTGGCGGGGGCGGGAGCAGGCCACGGGCCTCGTACAGGCGCAGAGCGCGCGGCGTGGTGCCGGCTGCTGCCGCTGCCTCGCCGATCCGCATGTACTGCCCCCGTCCTACAGTTCGATGATTGCCGCCCCGAAGGAACGGCCTGCGATCAGTTCGGGCAACGCCTCCGGGGCGCGCTCGATTCCACGGAACGGGGTGTAGGGGAACTGGATATCGCCCGTCCGTAGCCAGTCCCCGAAGCGGGCCTCCCACTCTGCCTCGGCATCCGGGTGGTCCGTGCCGCTGTAGCCGGCGATCGTGATACCCCTGGTCAGCAACCGGTAGGTGTCGAGCACGGCCGGCGCGCTCCCGCCCGCTCGGTCTGGGGACAGCTGACCGTCCAATGCGCCCACCAGGGCGAACCGGGCGCCCCGGTTCGCTGCGTGGACGGCGGCTGTCAGCTGTTCGCCGCCCACCGTGTCCAGGACGATGTCGATGCCGTCCGGCGCCGCCTCGGCGAGCTGTTTGTCGATCGGTCCCGCGCCGCGCAGTACGGTGGCGTCGTAACCGAGTTCCCGCTTCAGCCTCCGAGCCTTGTCCGGTGAGCCGGTGCTGCCGACCACCCGGGCGGCACCCAGCAGCCGGGCGATCTGGCCCGCCAGGGTGCCCACAGCACCGGCGGCCCCGGTCACGAACACGGTGTCGCCCTCGTGGACCTTGGCCAGTCGGGTCAGCGCGCCGTACGCCGCGGAGCCCTGGGCGAGGTGGGCCACCGGGTCGGGCAGCGTGCCCTCCAGCAGCCTGCACTCGGCAGCGGCGGGTGTCGCGTAGTCCCGCCAGCCCTGAAGGTGCAGCACCAGCCGGCCCTTGTCCAGCGGCCCGTCGACCACCTCGCCGATCGCGGGGCCGAACAAGGTGTCACCGGGGTACAGCGGCGGCAGCGGGACATCGCGGGTCTCGCCTCCGATGAGGGTGCGCAGGCCTGGGAAGACCAGGAAATGGGTGTTGCGGACGAGTACCTGGCCGGCCTCGGGACGGGGAATGGGGACCCGTGCCAGGGTGAAGTCGTCCGCGGTCGGCAATCCAGCTGGGCGGCGGACCAGGCGCACGAGGCGATGAGTCGCATTCATGTCCGGACGCTAAGCCCTGACCCATGGGTCAGGGGCAAGACCTGGCTGAGCTTGCCGTTGAAGGTCGAAGCCACCGGCATTGCTGTTCAGAGGCACCTTCTGCTTTCGCGATCACCAGCGGGACAGTCCGCTTCGTGAAGACGCGAGGCCAACGGTGACGAGATCTCCGAGCCGGTGATCCGTGCTCACTCCGCCGGGTCGAGGTCCACGTAGGTGCGCACCCCGCAGTTGGCCGAGAGGATTCCTGACAGCGTGAGGCTGCGGTCGGCCGGCATGGGCAGCAGCACGGCGAGCGGGATGATCGCGTCGTACCAGGAGCCGATCGCGGAATCGTAGACGGGGATGTTGACCTTGCCGGCGGTGACGACGGCGCTGGCGGAGAAGCTGTAGATCGGGCTGCCGACAGTGACGAACGCCACCGCGCGGACCTTGGTGTGGGCCGGAACGTTGATCGTGACGGTGTTTGTCCACGTGGCGGTGTTGGTGGTCGTCTGGGACTGGGTGCCGGTGAAGCTGAACTCGCCGCTGACCGTCCACTCCGTGCCGGCGAAGGGCACGCCGGCCTTGAACTTGGCGGACACGCCCACCTTCAGCCCCTCGGTGAAGGAGAAGGTGAAGGTGTCGGTGGTGGTCTTGGAGTAGCTGAACTGTTCGGTGACGGTTGCGGCGGAGTTGTTGTCGATCTCCTTTTCGTCGACCAGTTCGGGGATCAGGACGCCGGGCAGCGTGTTGGTGAACTTCCAGTCCTCGACTGCCAGGTCGTAGGTGTAGAGGAGGGCGTCACCGCCACTGAGCTGGGTGATGGCGGCCGGGTCGGGGTAACCGGTCTGGACGAGGTACTGCCTGACGCGGGAGAGCATGTCCGGCCCGGACTTCTTCGCGATGGTTGTCTCCACCACCGCCTGCGGGTCCTGCTCGGTCCCGGCGGCGGACTGTCGGTGGTGGACGTGCTTCCTGGGCTCCGGAGAGCCGAGCGAGGGCTCGGTGACGGTCATGCGATCTCCTTGAGTCGTGTTCCGACCTGCTGACAACCCCACTGTTCCGGACAGGCGTAAATATTTGATATATGCGGAATAATCGGGCGTATCGAGAACCGATCACCGGGCCTGTCGGCTACCTCACCGACGGCACCGTGATGCGTTACAAGGCCCGCGGCTTCGTCGTGTGGGCCGCCCGACGCAGCCACATCCGCCATCCCGTCGATTTCCCGCCCATGCCCAGCGACAAGCCGCGCCGCTCCCTGGCAGACGACGAACGGTGGCGTCTGGCCCACCGCTTCCTTCACGACGACTCCATCGACACCGTCGACCGCGTCGTCGGCCTGCTCGTCCTCCTCTACGGCCGGCCCCTCACCAAGATTTCGCGCCTCACCACCCGCCACGTCGTCCAGGCCGGGCAAGGCGTCCGGCTGGCCCTCGGCACGCACCCCGTCGACGTGCCCCCACCTCTGGACCGGCTCCTGCTCGCTCTGGCCGAAGACCGCGAGGGCCCTCCCGGCCTCGGCCGGGCCGAACAGCCCTGGCTCCTGCCCGGCTTCTTCCCAGGACGCCCGCGCGGCACGGCCCACCTCCGCTCCCGCCTCACCGCCTACGGCCTGCCCTCCCGACGCGGCCGCAACAGCGCCCTGAAGGACCTTGCCGCCCAGATGCCACCCGCCGTTCTCAGCCAAGTCCTCGGCGTCGGCATAAAGGCCGCCACCCAATGGGCCGATGCCGTCGGCAGTGCACGAACGGAGTACGCCGCCGACATCAGCAGAGGCCGTAGCAGCGACAGCCAGCCGAACAAACCTTGCCCTTCCGGCTGACGCCGGCAACGCGCCCCGTCCCAACCGCCGGTGTTCCTCTCACCGCGGGCCCCTCGTGGGGCGGGCGCGGGCTCGATCAAAGACGGACCGGCGCGTCTTCCCCCTGTGCGTGGGCGTACGACCGTGACGTCTGCGTCAAGTCCAAGCACGCTGAGCAAGCGCTGAGCAAGGGTTGACCGACACCTCTGGTCCGGCGAGGGCACTGATCGCGATCATGGCTGGCGGGAGATGGCTCGCTGCACCAGGTCCTGGAGCGTGTCCTGCTCCTGCTGGGTCAGCGTCAAAAGGGGTTCCTCGGACAGGAATTTCAGCCGCGGCCCGCTCAATGGTCTGCCTTGGGGGACAGGCCGTACTGATTGGCACCTGGAACGCTGTCCACGGTCATGCCCACGAGGTAGAGGACGGGGCCGACGACCGGGATCAGAGCGATGAGCATCCTCCAGCCGGTCCTGCCTATGTCGTGCAACCGGCGGACGGAGACGGACAGCATCGGCACGATGAACGGCAGCAGGAGGACGCTCAGCAGCGGGGCCTCTGCTGCCCAGCTGATCCCTCCGATCACGGCAGTGGCCATCACGTACAGCACTGAGTACCACCAGTACTCCGACCGCCGGGCGCGACCGGAAAACGTGGCGTACTTCGTGGTGAGGCACGTCCGGGACGCCTCGATGAACGACATTCTCGGCATGATGGTTCCTTCGAATCGATCGGGGTGGGACACAAGCCGGACCGCGAGAGCGGTCACGCGGACAGCAGGAAGACGGCAGCGTCCTCGCCGGTCACGGCGGAGCCGGCATGGTCGTGCCCGAAGAAGCCGGACCGGAGCGGTGGCCTGATGGCCTTCGTTCAGCATCTGAGGTAGAGGGGTGGCGGCTTCAGAAGCTGTACGGGCCGAAGCGCCCCCAGGCCACCAGCGCGGCGAGGATCAGCAGGACGGCGTTGAGGCCGATCGCGGGGAATTCCTTCTTGCGCGCGTGATAGGCCGCAGCCAGCAGCATCGTTACGCCAAGGCCGACAGCGGCCAGTGGCGTCAGGACGGTGGCGATGCCGGTGGCCGCGGGCAGGATCAGGCCGAGGGCGCCGACCAACTCCACGATGCCGATGAAACGGACGGTGCCGCGTGAGAAGTCGGCCACCCAGGGCAGCTTTGCGACGAGCTTGTCCTTGGGCTGGGTGGATTTCATGACACCGGCCATGGCGAACATGGCGGCCAGTACGGCCTGCACGATCCACAAGAAGGTGTTCATAAGGGGTGGAGTCCTTCGAGGCGAGGGAGGGGAACGAGGCGGAGCGGGCGGCTAGTGCTTTGACCGGGAAGGTTCACCTGGTTTGCTGCACTCCTGGCGGGGGCTACTTCTTGCGCCGGCTCTCGATCTCGGCGGACAGCACGACCATGTTGTGCAGATGCGTGTAGTACTTGGCCGCGTACTCGTCGTCGATCGCCGGAAGGACCTTCCCGAACGACGACGTCAGCCGCGTCAGGCTTACGCGGGCCTGTTCGTCGCTGAGCAGGCCTTCGTGGACGCAGGCGGCGTAGGCATAGGCGTCCGAGTCGAGCATCACCATGTCCCGGCCCTCGACGTCCAGGCCGCGGAAGGCGGGTGGGAACGGCCTGGCCATGTGCTCTGCCATCATCTGCGCAAGCGCGTCGAGCTTCTCATCAAGCATGGGTGGATCCTGCCAGGCAACCCGGCGAACCTTTGCGGTCACAGCACCAGCCGAGGAGGCTGCCGCCGGTAGCGTCGAGGGAGGCTCCGGTGATCCACCGCGCCCGGTCGGAGGCGAGGAAGACCAGCACGTCGGCGACATCCTCCGGCTTGCCCAGGCGCTTGAAAGCTGACAGCTGCGACATCGGCTCGCGGACCTCGGGCATCTGGAAGGCCGCGCTGCCGTTGTCCGTGGCACCGGGGAGCACGCTGTTGACCGTGATCCACCGAGAGGCGAGGTGCCGGGCGAAGTGCAGCGTGAGCTGGTCGAGCGCGCCCTTGGACATCGCATAGACGACCTGCGGTGGCATGGCCATGCGCGTGACCGCGGAGGAGATGTTGACGATGCGTCCGCCGTTCGGGATCAGCCCGAGGGCCCGCTGGACGAGGAGAAAGGGGGCCTTGGCGTTGACCGCGAAGATCTTGTCGAGTTGCTCGGCGGACACCTCTTCCGGTGCATCGCCGGGCGTCGTCGCGGCGGCGTTGTTCACCAGGATGTCCAGGGCGGTCTCGCCGATGTGCTCGCGTAGTTCGGCCTTGAGCTGATCGAACAGCTGATCGACGACGCCGGGCGTGCCCAGTTCCGCGCCGACGGCAAAGGCCTGTCCGCCGTCCTTCTCGATGAGGCCGACGGTCTCCTGGGCGGCATGCTTGTCGCGGCCGCAGTGCACGGCGACCAGGGCCCCCTCGCGGGCGAGGCCGAGGGCGGTGGCCCAGCCGATGCCGCGGCTGGATCCGGTGACGAGAGCGGTCTTGCCATTGAGCGTGCTGGTCATGCTGGTGTCCTTGCTGTGTTCAGGGGAGATTTGGTGGTGGGGGCAGCCGTGGAAGACGGCTTCGGCCTGGTCGCGCGGGTCGTACATGCCCCCGTACAGGGGCGCGACCTGCTCGGGGGCGGCCGAGGGGATGCCTTCGGCCGCCCCCTGCCGAACCAGATGTTGATGGTGATATGCGTGGTGTAGATGCCAGGAGGCCGGGGGCGGGTGTCAGAGGCTGAAGACGAGTTCGGCCTGGTCGCGCTTGGTGGTGTGCAGGTCCCAGTAGACGGGGGAGATCTCCTCGGGCTGGGCGGTCGGGAATCCGGGGACCGCCGGCGTGCCGATGGACACGTTGATGGCGACGTGCGCTGCCTGGACGCCAGTGCCGTCCAGTTCCTTGTGCAGGTTGATGACCCAGTTGCGCAGGGCCGCGGCGGCGGAGTTGACGTTGGCGATCTGCGGTACGGGGTCGACGGAGCCGGCGCCGGTGGTGAACAGCAGGGTGCCCGCGCCGGCCTCGCGCATGGCGGGCAGCACCGCGCGGGTGGCGGCGATCGCTCCGTAGAGCTGGAACTCCATCTCGTGCTGCATGTCGGCCGGCTCAGTGGCGGCCGGGGTGGTCATTACGGTCTGGAGGCCGCCGACCGGGGAGTACTCCAGGACGTCGACGCCGCCGAAGTGTGCGGCTGCGTCCTTGAGTGCCTGGGTGAGGGCGGTGCGGTCGAGGACGTCGGCAGGGAAGACGGCGGCGGTGATGCCCTCGGCGGCCAGCTCGCCGGCAAGGTCTTCGAGCTTGGCCCGATTGCGGGCGATCAGTGCGACGTCGTAGCCGTGGATGCCGTAGGTGCGTGCGATGGCGAGACCGAGCTGAGGGCCGGCACCGACGACGGCGATGGTGGGCATGAGAGAGCCTTTCACTGGAATGGAGATGGATAGGGCTATCCGTTTCGTTTCCGGAAAGCCCTATCCGGTTCGCCGCCCACCGTAACACGGGAATCGGATAGGTCGTTCCGGTTTGCTAGTCTGATCGCCATGAGCCCCCGAGACCCGCACCCCGAGGCCAGCGCTGACGCGACCTTTTCCGCAGGTCAGTCCAGGCGCAGCGATGCGGAGCGCAACCGGGGGCGGATCATCGCCGCCGCGCGCACGGTCTTCGGGCGCGACGGGCTGAACGCGTCGATGGCCTCGGTCGCACGGGAGACCGGGGTCGGGATCGCCACCCTCTTCCGCCACTTCCCCCGAAAGGAGGACCTGCTCGCCGCGGTCTTCGCCGACCGCATGAAGGCGTACGCGCAGGCCACCGACGCGGCCCTAGCCGACCCAGACCCGTGGCACGGCTTCACCGGCTACATCGAGACGGTCTGCGCGATGCAGGCCGCCGACCGCGGCTTCGCCGACATCCTGACCATGAACTTCCCAGGCGTCCCGGAGCTGGAGAAGTACCACGCCCGGGCGTACGAGGGCTTCCTGGAACTCATCGGCCGCGCCAAGGACAGCGGGCAGCTGCGCGAGGACTTCACTAGCCGCGATCTCGTGTTGCTGCTGATGGCCAACGCCGGAGTCCTCAGCGCCACCGCCGACGCCGCCCCCGACGCCTGGCGCCGCCTCGTCGCATGGATGATCCAGTCCTTCCAGGCACCAGCCCGCGGCCCGCTGCCCGACCCGCCGGAAGACGCGGCGCTGTACGAGGCCATGCGCCGCGCCAGCCAGAGCGCCACCGCCCCCGAGACTGGAAAGCGACGCTGAACCAGCGACCGGTGAGACAGTGCGACCGCGATGAGGCCGTACATCGGAGTGGTCTTGGCGGTGGTCGGATCCGCTTGGCAACCTCACAGAACATCAACCATTCCGCACGTTCGCACAACCGGGTTCACCAGTATTGAGGCAGGCGCTGGAGAGGTCCTCGCGGGTCGCGGTCACCAAGTTCATGTGGAGCGGCCGGGAACGCCTTGGGCTGCTGCGGGTACAGGAGAGCGTAATCGTGCTCCGTTATGCATAGCTGGACATTGACCACTCTTCTGCCGTGTCGTTCGATGATGTGTGGATGTGCAGTGGCGGCTGGGGGTGACATCACGTCAGCGTCCTTTGCCAAGTGAGCCTCACTCCTTGCTGGTTGAGCTTGTGGCGCCGGTGGACATGGCAGCGTGGCTGGACGCGGAGGGCATCCCGGACGGGACTCCGTTCCTGATCAGTCCGGCCGGGGAGTACGACACCGGACTGAACAGCTACGGCCGGTCACCCGCCCTGATCAGCAGTCCGGTCAACACGCAGCCGGCGTTCGCTCGCGACATGAAGGGTTCCGGCGGTCAGAAGCAACGTGCCGTGATCGCCATGGCGCTGGCCCTGGGCACCAGGCTGATCGTGGCCGATGAACCCACCACCGCCCTCGACGTCACCGTCCAGGCGGAGATCCTCGAAGTCCTGCACCGCTGCCGCACCGACTTCGGCACCGCCGTCCTCCTGATCACCCACAACAAGGCGTGGTCGCGGATCTCGCCGACCGGGTGGCGGTGATGAGCGAGGGCGAGATCGTCGAACAGGCGCCGGTCCGTGCGCTGTTCGCTGCGCCCGCACACCCGTACACCCGGCAACTCCTGGCCTCCGTACCGGTGTTCGGCGAGTCGGGCCGCCCGCAGGCATCCGCGCCGGAGGAGCAGCGGCCGGTCGTACGGGCCTCCGGTCTGGTCGTGGACCACCCCGGCCGACTGGGCAGGAAGGCCTTCCGGGCCGTGGACGGGGTGGACTTCGAGATCGCGCCGGGGGAGGTGCCCGGACTGGTCGGCGGGAGCTGGGCTTCGCCGCCCTGTTCATCAGCCACGACCTAGCGGTGGTCGGGCAGGTCGCCGACCGGGTCATGGTCCTGCACCGAGGCCGGATCGCCGCCCAGGGCGCCGCGGCCGAGGTGCTGAGCGACCCGCAGGACGACCACACCCGGCGCCTGGTCGCCGCGCTGCCCGTCCCCGACCCGGTCCGCCGGTCCCGTCGACGGGACCGGGCCGGCGACCTATTCGACGCCCTCGACGCCCTCGACGAAGGAGTGGCCAGCCCATGAGCGACACCACCGCCGACCTGGTCGCCCAGGTCCTCGCCGCCACGCCGGTCTTCGACGGCCACAACGACCTGCCCGTGGCGCTGCGCGCGGCAGCGCGGGGTCGTGGCGCAGCTGGGTGACGAGGTCGCGGACCGCGGCCAGCCCCAGCCCGAGGACGAGCGGTTCCTCGGCCTCGCAGGTGAGTTCGTAGATCCAGCCGGGCTGGAACCCGCCGTCGACATGGAGGTCGGACCGGCTCGGTACGACGGCTGTGGCCGCGGTCCTCAGTTCGTGCCCGCCGCCCTGGAGTCTTGCGAACCGCCAGGTTCCGGTGGGGAGTTCCTCCGGTGTGCTGTGCGGATAGCGCCGCCGGGGGAGGCGGGCGTTGCGCGAGCCCCGTGCGCTGACCGGGCAGGAACTGGTGCTCGACCAGCGGGACAGTGGTAGCGAGGCGGTGGGCTCCGCCACGACGAACTCGGCTGTCGTCAGGCCGCGCACGGGGTCCGAGCCCCTTCTCGCCACGGGCAGGTCGAGCAGCAGCCGTCCGTCGCCCGGCAGCAGATCGCCCTGCCAGGCACCGAAGACGATCGTGTAGCCGCGGCGCATCAGATAGCCGTTCCCGGCGTCGGCGAGCGTGCGTGGCCGGTTGGTGTGCGGCGCGTCGCAGAAGTACTGGAGCGCCCGCTTGTCGCCCCGGTTGCCCCAGTCGAAGAACAGCCGCCCGCGCCCGCCCTCGACCGGACGCAGGATCTCGCCGTCACCGCTGAAGCACACCTTGCCGGTGCCGTCGGGCGGCACGAGGTCGAGGTCGGGGATCGCGGTTGGCGGGTGCCCGCGGATCCACGGTGTAGTGGGCGGTGACGGTGAGCACTTCGCAGGCCCCGGTGCCGGGGAAGCGGTGGGTCTCGGCGAACGGCTCGCAGGCGTGCACCTCCAGGTGGACCGGGGGCTCCGGAACAGGACTCACGGGCTCGCCTCCCGAACGGCCGGGGAAGCGGGGCGCCAGCCCAGCTCGGGGGCGATCAGATGACGTACGTCGTGCAGGATCTGTTCGTACTCCTCCCGTCGGAACTCGTACGGAAGCTCCAGGCGCAGCTCCGACACCTGCGCGAGGACGGGGTCGGCGGCCAGTTGCTCCAGGATCTGCTCTGCGGTGCCGACCACGTCCGGGGCGAACAGGAACCGCTTCGAGCCCAGCGCCGCCAAGGTCTGCGGCTTCAGGGTTCGCTCGTGCCGATTGGCCGCGTAGTCCCGGTAGCGGGCCCGGGTGGCCGCGTCGGCGCTGTCGAACGGCACGATCACCCGCCCGAGTGCCACCCGCGCCGCCGGCCGGTCGTCGCCCAGGCTGCGCCGGTACTCGGAGAGCAGGTTCAGCTGGGCGGTGGTGAAGTCGTCGGAGTCCTCGCCGGAGACGATGTTGCCGGACAGCAGGTTGAGACCGTTCTCGGCGGCCCAGCGGACCGAGCGCAGGCTGCCTCCGCCGTACCAGATCCGATCCACCAGACCGGGGTCGTGCGGTTGCAGCCGCGGGCGTTGGACGTTGCCAGGCGAGTGGATCACGGTGTCCGGGCCGCCGAGGTGGTCGCCGCGCAGGTTGTCGACGAGACGGGCGATCCTGCCGTACGACAGGTCGAAGCTGCGCCAGTCGCCGTCGTACACCAGGTCGCCGAGCAGGTCGGCGTGCGGCATACCGGTGCTGAAGCCGACCTGGAGGCGGCCGCGGGACAGCACATCGGCAAGCGCCAGGTCTTCGGCCAGGCGGAACGGGCTCTCGTAGCCGATCGGGATGACTGCGGTGCCCAGCTCGATCCGCTCGGTGCGCTGGCCGGCCGCGGCGAGGAACACGGCAGCCGAGCCGACGCCGTGTTCGAGGTGGCGCTGGCGGATCCAGGCGCCGTCGAAGCCCAACCGCTCTCCGTACTCGAAGAGTTGGAGTGTCTCCTCCAGGCCGGTGTACGGGTCGTCATCGGCGAAGTTGCCCGGGGTGAGAAGGGCCAACGAGGCGATGGCGGGAGTGCTCATGACGCTGGTCCTCGGTTCGTGGTGGTCTCGGCGGCGGGGGAGGGGACACGCCCGCCGGGGATGGCCGCGAGCAGCTCACGGGTGTACTCGTGGCGGGGGTCGGCGAAGAGGATCTCGGGCGGACCCGTCTCGACGATGCGGCCGGCCCGCATGACCGCGACCTGGTGGGCGATCTGTCGTACGACGGCCAGGTCGTGCGAGATGAACAGGTATGCCACCCCGGTATCCGCCTGCAACTCGGCGAGCAGGTCGAGGACTTGGGCTTGGACGGACACGTCGAGCGCGGAGACCGGCTCGTCGCACACCACCAGGTCGGGGGAGAGAGCGAGGGCGCGGGCGATCGCCACGCGCTGGCGCTGTCCGCCGGACAGCTCGGCCGGCCGGCGCTCCAGTGCGGCGGCGGGCAGCGCCACCCGGTCGAGCAGATCGCGGGCGCGGGCGAGCCGGGCGGCGCGGTCGCCGACCTTGAAGGCCCGCAGCGGTTCGGTGATCACCTCTCCGACGGAGAATCGGGGGTCGAGCGAGGCGTAGGGGTTCTGGTAGACGAGCTGGGCGCGGCGGCGCAGTTGCCTGGCCCGGGCGCCCTTGGCGGTGGTGACGTCGGTGCCGTCGAACAGGATCTGCCCGGCGGTCGCGTCGGCGAGGCGGAGCACCAGGCGGGCGGTGGTGGACTTGCCCGAGCCCGACTCGCCGACCAGGGCGAGGGTCTGGCCCCGGTGGAGGGTGAGGCTTACGTCGTCGACGGCGCGCAGGGTGCGGGGTCCGTCCCCGGTGCGGGGCAGCCTGAACTCCTTGACCAGGTTGCGTACCTCGACCAGGGGCGCCGCATCTGGCTCGGGTACGGCGGACGGGGTGCGGGGCCGGGCGGTGGTCAGGCTCGGGGCGCTGGCCAGCAGGTGCCGGGTGTAGTCGTCCTGCGGGTCGGCCAGGATGCCAAGGGTGGGGCCCGCCTCGACGACCTTGCCCTGCGACATCACCACCAGCCGCTGCGCCCGGTCGGCGGCGACCCCGAGGTCGTGGGTGACCAGCAGGACCGCGGTGCCCGATTCCTCGGTGAGGCGCTGGAGATGGTCGAGGATGACCCGCTGCACGGTGACGTCGAGCGCGCTGGTGGGCTCGTCGGCGATGATCAGCTCGGGTTTCGCGGCGATGGCGATGGCGATCAGGGCACGTTGCCGCATGCCGCCGGACAGTTCGTGCGGGTACTGCCGGGCCCGGACGGCCGCGTCGGGCAGCCCGGCACGGTCCAGGACGGCGACCGCCTCGGCGGGAGCCGATCGGCGCGTCGCCAGACCATGGATGCGCAGCACCTCGGCGACCTGGTCGCCGATCCGCCTGACCGGGTTGAGGGAGACCGTCGGGTCCTGGGGGACCAGCCCGATCCGCGCTCCGCGCACGGTGCGCAGTTCCGCCTCCGACAGAGTGGCCAGGTCGTGTCGGCCGAAGCGGATCGTGCCCGCGTCGAGGCTGCCGTTGGCGGGCAGGAGCCGCGTGATCGCGTGCGCGGTCGTGCTCTTGCCGGAGCCGGACTCGCCGACCACCGCGGTCACCTGTCCCGGCCATACGTCGAGGTCGACGCCCCGCACGGCCTCGACCGTGCCGCCGCGGGTGCGGTACGACACCGACAGGCCGCGTATCTCCAGCAGTGGCGCGGTCACGTCCTCACCGTTCTCACGTTCGTCGGTCATCGCTGCCGGGACCATTCGCCGTCCAGCGCCCGCGCGATGCGGTTGGTGGCCAGTACGGTCGCGGCGATCGCCAGGCCGGGCAGTGCGGTCAGCCACCAGGCGTTGGCGAGGTAGTTGCGGCCGTCGGAGATCAACGTCCCCCACTCCGGGGCCGGCGGAGGCGCCCCGTAGCCGAGGAAGCTCAGCGCCGACACGGCCAGGATGGAGGAGCCGAAGTCGAGGGTGGCCAGCACGATCACCGGGCCCGCCGCATTGGGCAGCACATGCCGGCCCAGCACCGAGTACCAGCGCGCTCCGCCGGCGCGTGAGGCCTCGACGAAGACGGCCTGCCGCACCCGCAGCACCTCCGAGCGCGCCACTCGGGCGAACGCGGCCACACTGGCGATGCCGACCGCGACCGCCACCTTCACCGTGCCGTAGCCCAGAGCGGTGACCAGGGCCAGGGACATGAACAGCGCGGGGATGGACAGCAGCACGTCGACGAAGCGCATCAGCACGTCGTCCACCCAGCGGCCCACGAATCCGGCGACGACTCCGAGCAGTCCGCCGACCACGAACGCGACCAGCACGGCGATCAGCGTTGCCTTCAGGGACAGTTGGGCGCCGTGGACCACCCGGGAGAACACATCGCGGCCCAGCTCGTCGGTGCCGAACCAGTGACTGCCGCTCGGGCCGCGGAAGTTCTGCGACGGCACGCCCATCAGCGGGTCCTGCGAGGTGAACAGGCCGGGCCGGAACGAGGCCAGCACCACCAGCACGAGGACGACCACCGACAGCACAAGCCCCGGGCGGCGCACCACGAACCGCAGCAGCCGCCGTACGTCCACGCGGCGCCCGGGCTCGGGCCCCGACTCCACCTCGATTGGGCGAGCCAGTCCCAGCGCCGCTTCGGCGGGGTCGTCGACAAGGCTCTTGCTCATGCGAGTGCCGCCCTTCTGCCCGAAGCCACCACGATCCGCGGGTCCAGGAGCGGATAGACCAGGTCGATGACCAGGTTCGTCGTCACGAAGATCAGCGCCCCGAACACCACCACCCCCTGGACCAGCGGGATGTCCTGGGCCGTGACGGCCGCCGCGGTGACGCGGCCGAGGCCGTCGCGGGAGAACACCGTCTCGACGACGACCGAACCGGCGATCAGCTGCCCCACCAGCAGGCCGACGACCGTCAACGCGGGCAGGGACGCGTTGCGCAGCGCGTGCCGCAGATGGACCCGCCACCGGCCGGCGCCCTTGGCCCGCGCGGTCTCCACATAGGCCTGGTCCAGCGCGGTCAGCAGGCTCTTCGCCAGCACCTGGGCGATCTGCGCGCCCGTCGGCACCGCCAGCGTCAGGGCCGGCAGCACCAGCCCCTTCGGTCCGTCGTTGCCGAACGCGGGGAACCAGCGCAGCCGGAAGGAGAACGTCTCGACGAGCAGCAGCCCCACCCAGAACGTCGGGACGGACACCCCCAGCGGCGGCAGTGACAGCAGCGTCTGCCGCAGCCAGCGCTGTGCGGTGTAGGTCGCCAGCACCGCCAGACCGCCGCCGAGGAGCACCGCGAGCAGCAGAGCCGCGCCGGTCAACTGCAGTGTCTGCGGCAGGGCGTCGGCCAGCGTCGAGGTCACCGGCCGACCGGTGGACACCGAGTCGCCGAAGTCCCCGCGCACCGCCCGGCCGAGGTACTCGGCGTACTGCACCAGCACCGGCTTGTCGAAGCCGTACTCGTGGCGCAGGGCGGCGATCTGCTGCGGGTCGACCTGCCCCGAGTCCATTCCGGCACTGGCCATCGCCGTGACCGGGTCCCCCGGCAGGTAGTCGAGCACCAGGAACGAGACGGTGTAGGCCGCCCACAGCACCCCGGCCGCCTGGGCAAGCCGTTTGATCACATAGCGGCGCATGTGCTAGCCGATCCAGGTGTCGTGCAGCTGGATCCGGCTGGAGGCGTCGAAGGTCAGGTCGTGCACCTTCTTCGAGACGCCCAGTTGGGTCTGGAGCTCCACGATCGGCACGTAGTAGGCGTTCCGAACGATCAACTGCTGCGCCTGGGCGATTAGTTGCTTGCGCCTGGCGGTGTCCGTGGTTGCCGCCTGCGCGGTGAGTGCGGTGTCCAGGCCACTCGCCGGCACGCGGTAGAAGTTGGCCAGCCTGGTGGAGAAGGAGCTGCGCAGGATGTCGGGGTCGGCCCGGGTGACGTTGCCCCAGGCCGCGTCGTAGTCACCCGACTGCAGCGTGGGCGCGAACTGGGTGACTTGAAGTTGCTTGAGGGTCACCTGGACGCCGACGGCCTTGAGTTGCTGCTGGATCAACTCCAGCGCGGGCTGGTTGGTGCCCGCGTTGGGGATCCAGTCGATGGTCAGGCCGAGCTTCTTGCCGTCCTTGGCGCGGATTCCGTCGCTGCCGGTCTTCCAACCAGCCGCGTCCAGCAGCGACTTGGCCTTGGCCGCGGCAGACGTCAGATCCGGGGCGAGGCTGGTGTAGTCGGGCGTGGTGTGCGCGAGGACGCTGGTCGCCGCCTGGGTGCCGGTGGGGAAGACGGTGTCGGCGATCTGCTGCCGGTCGACGGCCAGCAGAATCGCCTGGCGTACCCCCGCGTCCTTCAGGGCCGGCCGCGAGTTGTTGAGGCCGAGACCGAACACGACGCCGGGGTTGGCCCGTCGCTGCAGGGAGACCTGACCGCCCTTGAGCGCCGCCTCGTTGGCCCTGCCCACGCTGCTGATCGCGTCGACCTGGCCGGACTGGAGACTCCCGGCCCGTACGCCCGCCTCCGGGACGACCTTGAACACCAGTTTGTCCAGGTACGCCTCGCCCTTCTTGCTCCACAGCGAGGAACCCCACGCGTATCCCGTGCGCTTGGCCAGGGTGACCGACTGGTTCTGCACGTACTGCTTCAGCACGAAGGGCCCGGACCCGATCACGCCGTCGCTGCACTTCTGCTGCGGGGTCTTCTTCACGCTCGCCGACGACTCGATCCCCAGCGAGTGGGTCGAAGTGGCTTGCAGGAACTGGGCGTTGGGCTGGCTGAAGGTCACCTTGACGGTGAGCGGGTCGACCACCGTGGTGCCCCTGACGCCGCTCAGATAGCCCTCGGCGAGCGTCCCCAGGGCGCCGAGCTTCGGCACCGCGTCGAAGTTGTCCTTGACCACCTGCGCGGTCAGCTTCGAGCCGTCGCTGAAGGTGACACCCGACCTCAGATGGAACGTGAACGTCGTGGCGTCGGAGCTGACATCCCAGCTCTTCGCCAGCCACGGCACGATCTTGCCGGTCCTGGGGTCCTGGTCCGTCAGTGAGTCAACGATCTGGCGCACCGAGTAGATGGTCTCGTTGCTGGCGACCTGCTGCGGATCCACGCAGCCGGCGTCCGAACCCACCGCGAAGGTCAGGGTGCCGCCGGACTTGGGCTGCCCGGAGCCGCTGCCGGAATCGCCGCCGCCGGAGCCGCAGGCGGTCAGGAGAACACTGGTGGTCACGAGGGCGGTCAGTGCCGCCCACCGGGAGGTTCTGACATCGGAAAGTGCAGTCACGGAGGGCTTCTCCTACTTGTGTCACCAGGCACGGGTGTGGCGCAGGGCACGGCCGCGCGTGGGCGTGCGGCCCCGGCCGGCGCGACGCCGGTGCCGGGGGAGCGCTGTGCAGGCGGGGATCAGGGGGAAACTGGGGATGAAAGACAGACGGAGATCAGGCGCAGGCGGGGGCGACGACAGACGCCGTACCGCGACCAGCGGTGGGAAGGCTCGTCAGGCCTGACAGAGACAGCTGGTCGAGCGCTTGAGGTCGATGTGGCGCCGACGCGAGAGCCGGGAGAACACGGTGGCGCCGGCGTAGCGTGCGCTGATGTCACCACCGTGCCGCATATCGGTCCTCCATGTGATCCGACCCCGGTCACGGGGTCGCGCGCTTGCGGAGATCGTCGGCGATCCCGCCGGGCTTTCACCTGGAGCACCCCACCGCGCGGGAGGGTTGCCGGTCAGCGAGCCAGGGCTTGACGCTGACACTCAATGCCGTCCGTGATCGTACGGAGCGGTCTTGTCGTACGTCAATGGCGCACAAGGACGCCTCGTCAGCGGAGTCCGAGGCGAGCGTGCGTCCGGTTCAGGAGCCGCCGCGCTCGCGGGGGAGTTTCTGGCCGGCCTCGATCGCCAGCGGCAGCCGGTTCTCGGCCGGGGGCAGCGGGCAGGTGGCCAGGTCGGTGTAGGCGCACGGCAGGTTCGCGGCGCGGTTGAAGTCCAGGACGACCGTGCCGTCGGCCGCGGGCGGATCAAGGGCCAGGGCCCGGTTGGCCGCGTAGGTGGTGACCCCGGAGGTCGCGTCGGTGAACAGCACCATCAGCCGGCCCGCACCGTGGCCGGGGAACGCGGTCAGCGACAGCTGCTGCCCGTCCAGCTCGAACTCGATCCTGCCCGGAGCGTCGTACACATGCTCAAGGCCCTCGACGGCGGCGCCCACAGTGGTTGGCCGCGGCGTGTCGAAGGGGATGTAGCGGCCGGTCACGGCCCAGCGCGGGTCGGGGGCGTAGGCGGGCGTTCCGGTGAAAGCCGTGCGCAGCGGCGCGTCCGGGTGCCGGGGACGCACGATGTCCTGGCCGCCGCGCTTGGCGACCTCGATGACGGCGTCTCCCCAGAGGGCGTCGACGCCGCCGCGCTCGGGAAGCACGCCGAAGCGGTGCTCGCCGCGCACCGCCGTCCCGTCGACGACCAGTTCCTCGCCCTCGTCGAGGTCTACGACCACGCCTTCGGGGCCGGTGCGCCACGCACCGGGCGCGTCCGGGAAACGCTGAGGTCGGTCGTCGAGCCAGTGCAGGCCGGTGACCGCCAGGAACCCGTGCGGTGCGGCGAGCCGGGCCTCCTGGGCGCGGTACCACTCCAGCCAGGTCTCGGTGAAGGCGTGGAGGTCCGTGGTGGTGGCCTCGGTGGTCATGGGCAATCTCCTTCGTGCTGGGGGTGCCGTCGTGCAGGGCAGGTGCTGTCGGGCCGACGGGTGTACTCAGCGGGCCAGTTCGCCGAGGAGCCGCCAGATGCGTCGGCGGTCGGCTTCTCCCGCGAGCCCGGTGCCCGAGAACACGACCTCGGTGGCGCCGGCGTCGCGGTAACGGCGTACCTCGGTCTCGACCGTCTTCTCGTCGCCGATCACGGCCAGGTCGGCGGCCCGTCGGCCGCCGGAGAGTTCGATGACCCGCGCGTAGGACGGGATCTGTTCGTAGGAGGCGAGGTTCTCGGCGGCCTTGGCCCGCACAGCGCCGACGTCGTCCGTGACCACGCCGGGCACCAGGGCCACGATCCTGGGCGCGGGGCGGCCTGCGGCCTCGGCCGCGGAGGTCAGGGCGGGCACGATGTGGTCCGCCAGGGCGCGTGGTCCCGCCAGGTAGGGCAGGATCCCGTCCGCCAGCTCGCCGCCGGCCCGCAGAGCCTGCGGCCCCATCGCCGCGACCAGCAGGGGGACACCGCTCCCCGCACCCGGTACCCGCGCCGGTACGGGTGTGGTGGCGGTGAGCAGCTCGCCGTGGAAGTCGGCCGTGCCGGTCGTGGTCAACTGCCGCAGGGCGGTGAGGAACTCGCGCAGCCGGGCGCTACTCCAACAGTCATGCCAGTGCGAACGGGCGTCGGCCGAACCCGCATTCCGATCCGTGTGTGACAGCTTCTTGTCAGTCATGTGTACAAGGGCCCGGCGCTGGCGCTCAGCCCGCCTGCCGTCGCTCGGGCGCGGACCGGTGGGTGAGAGGGGCGCGCAGGCCGAGGTTCTCGCGCAGGGTGGAGCCGGTGTACTCCGTGCGGTAGATCCCCCTTTCCTGCAGTTCCGGGACGAGCAGGTCGACGATGTCGTCGAGGCCGTCGGGGATGAGGTACGGCGTGACGTTGAAGCCGTCGACCGCGCCGTGCCGCACGAAGTGGGCGAACCTGTCGGCCAGGCCGGACGGAGTTCCGACGTGCCCGCGTTGCGGGCCGAGCGCGATGACCGTCTCACGCAGCGACCAGCCGTGCGCCTCCGCCTTCGCCCGCCATTCGGCCACGACCGCGCGCGGGTCGGCGATGCGCCGGGCGCCGAAGGAGCCGTCGCTTTCCGTGACGACCGCGTCCTCCTTGGGCAGGGGCCCGTCGGCGTCGCGGTCGGACAGGTCGATGCCCCACAGCAGCCCGGCGATCCCCAGGGCTGTGGCCGGGGTGACCTGCTGGAGCCGGATCCAGCGCTTCTTCTCCTCGGCCTCCTCCTCGGTGGCGCCGATGATGATCTCGGTACCGGGCAGGATCCGCAGATCGTCGTCGGGCCGCCCGACCGCGCGCAGCCGGCGCCGGATGTCGTCGGCGAAGGCCAGCGCGTCGTCGAAGTCGGTGCCGTGCGCGGAGAAGATGACATCGGCGTTGCGGGCGGCGAAGTCGCGTCCCTCGCCGGAGTCACCGGCCTGGAAGATCACGGGGTGACCCTGGGCGCTGCGCGGCAGGGTCGGAGCGAGGTCGACGTCGAACTGCGGTCCCTTGTGGCGCACTTGGTGTATGGCACCGGGTGCCGACCAGGCGGGCGAGCCGGCGGAGCCGGCGACTGAGCCGTCCTCCCAGCCGTCCCACACGGCGCGGGCCACGGTGAGGAACTCCTCGGCACGCCGGTAGCGGTCGGCGTGCTCGAGGTAGCCGCCGCGCCGGAAGTTCGCGCCGGTCCAGGCGTTGTCCGTGGTCACCACGTTCCAGCCGGCGCGGCCCTCGGAGAGCAGGTCCAGGCCGGACAGGCGGCGGGCCAGATCGGCGGGTTCGTTGAAGGTGGAGTTGGAGGTGGAGACCAGGCCGATGCGGCGGGTGACCGCGGCCAGCGCCGCGAGCTGCGTGATGGCGTCCGGCCGTCCGGCCACGTCGAGATCGTGGATCCGGCCGTCGACCTCGCGCAGCCGCAGCCCCTCGCCGAGGAAGAACGCGTCGAACAGGCCGCGTTCGGCGGTCTGGGCGACCCGGCGGAAGGAGGCCGGGTCGATCTGGGAGCCGCTGTCGGGGGCCGACCAGATGGTCCAGTGGTTCACGCCCTGGAAGAACACCCCGAAGTGGAGCCGGGCGTGCGGCCGGGGGACGTCGAGGGGATCGGTGCGGGTCATCGGGCGTCCTCCTGGCCGGCCGGGGCAGCGGCGGCGAAGCGATTGGCGGGGCGCTCCAGACCCAGGGCCGAGCGCAGGGACGTACCGGGCAGCGGGCGGGCGACGAGACGCCGCTCGGACAGGGCCGGAAGGACGATGCGGGAGAGGACGGCGAGGTCCTCGTCCAGCACCAGCGGATGCAGCCGTACACCGTCGACGTGACGGCTCAAATCACCCAGAAGGGCGACCAGTTGGTCTGCGGAACCGATGTGCCGGAGCCTTCCCCGGTCCCTCCACGGCGCGTGCCGTTCCAGGTCGGCGACGCGCTCGGCGGCCGTGCCCAGCGGGGTGTCCAGTGCCACCTCGACCTCGGCGAACACGCGCGGGGTACCGGCGCCGGCGGCGGCCGCTGCGACCGCCGCGGGGTCGCGGCCCTCGACGAGAGCGACGTCGAGCTGTGCGGCCGGAACCCGGTCGGGCTGGCCCAGGACGACGAGCTGCCCCTGCGGCGGGCGCGGCACGATCGCCGGGCCCTTTACGGCATACGTGTCACCGGTGAAGTCGATGTAGTGGAGCCGCTCCCGGTCGAGGTAGCGGCTGGTGGCCACGGATCGGACGACCGCGTCGTCCTCCCACGAGTCCCACAACGCGCGGGCCACAACCACCCCGTCCCTCGACTCCCGGGCCCGCGCGTCGGCGTCGGCGACCAGCGGGCGCCCCCAGGCACGGGCGGCCTCGGGACGCTCCTCCTCCGTCACCACCCAACCGGCGCGACCGGCGGAGACATGGTCCAGGGATGCCAACTGACTGGAGACATGGAAGGGTTCGGCATACGTCACCGGGACCACCGGCGCGATCCCGATGGTGCTCGTGGACGCCGCGACGAAGGCCGCCCGCTCGACCGCGCCGATCCGGCCCACCGGATCCGGTGCGACGCCGGGCGGCAGCGCGCCGTCGTCCAGGGTGATCAGGGTGAACCCGGCGTTCTCGGCGATGGCGGCGACCCGGGCCACCCGGCGCGGGGTGAGCAGCTGATCGGGGGAGTGGGCGGCGCGGCGCCAGGCCGCGGGGTGCGCGCCGTCGCCGTCGAGCTCGACGGCGAGGTGCAGGGCGGGGCCGGACATGGGGGTTCCTTCCGGGAAAACACGGCGACTCGCGGCCACAGGGCCACGACGAGACAGCCGGCGGGACTGGCCGGCAGGGGTCAGGCGTGTACGGAAGGACAGACGGCGGAGGAGGTGCGGCAGTAGTCGACGTGCCGCCGGGTGATCAGCCGCGCACCAGTGCACGCACCTTGCGGTGCCGCGCCCAGTACGTGCATCAAAGCCTCCACCTGTCAGGAACTTTCCCGTTCAACGTACGTCGCCCGCCCCTGTGAATGTCAAGGTCGACCCTGGGGGCAGGGGCGTCTCACCCGCTGGGACGTATGGTGGACGCATCTTTCCGGGTGTGCTTTGATCCGGCCATGGAGACCACTGGCCAGGCACATACGGTGCTGCTCGACCCGTTCTGGGTGAGCCGCCGCGCCGACCAGTTCGACCAGGTCTGTTGCTGATCGCCGTTCGACGGCCCGCGATCTCGCTCTGCATCTTTACTGCCTGCTGCTTTCTCTCGCCCGCCAACCGTCGCTCGGGCTCGGTTGTGAGGCGTCGCGTCCCACCCCGCCGTGAAGGAATCTCCCATGGCCCAGTCCGCAGCCCTGCCCGTCATCGACATCTCCCGCTTCCGCGCCCCGGACGCCGACCGTGACGCCTTCCTCGCCGAACTCCGCTCCGCCGCACACGAGGTGGGCTTCTTCTACGTCACCGGGCACGGATTCCCCGCAGGACTGCGAGAGGAGGTGCTGAGCGCCGCCCGCCGCTTCTTCGCGCTGCCGCAGGAGCAGCGGCTGGAGACCGAGAACCTCAACTCGCCGCAATTCCGGGGCTATACGCGCACCGGCACCGAACACACGGCGGGCGGCGCCGACCTGATCACCGACCGCGAAGCAGGGCTGAGGGCAACCGCCGCATGAACCCCGTCGCAGGCGCCCGAGGAACACGGTCCGCCATGCGCCGCAGCACCGCCCTCCGGCTCGCCGCGACCCCAGTTCTCGTTGGCCTGGCCGCGACCGGCTACGGCACCGACGCGGCCGACGACCCGGCGAATGCAGGGCCGAGCAGCCAGTCCCCCGAGCCCACCGCCATCTTTCCGTACCTGCCGGGCAGCCTGGTCGCCTTCGCCGAGTGCATCGTCCCCGAGCTGCGCCGCCGCAGCCGGTTCCGCACCCCCTACACGGCCCGCACACTGCGCGATCACCTGGGCCTGCCGCTGCCCTCCCGGCGGGCGTAGTGCTTCCGGGAGAAGACCGCGCCGCACGGCGGGTGCTGCTGGTGTGCATGGCGGCGGGCGCGACGACCCTGCTGGACCAGGCTGTCCTCAACATCGCGGTCCCGAGCATGCGCCAGTCGCTCGGGGCCACCGGGGCGGACGTCCAGTGGATCGTGGCCGGGTACTCGCTGGCCTTCGGCCTGGCCCTCGTCCCTGGTGGCAGCCTCGGTGACCTGCACGGGCGCAAGCGTCTCTTCATCGCCGGGGTGGCGGTCTTCCTCCTGGCCGGGTTGACGGCCGCGACCGCAGGCGAGCCGGGGACCCTGATCGGTGCCCGGCTGGTCCAGGGTGCTGCGGCCGGGCTCGTCAACACGGCGGAGGAGAAGTACTGCTGTGGGGCACCGCGACAGGCGCGCTGGCAGCCGTCTTCGCCGTGCACCAGCGCCTGCGGATGCGGCGGGGCCGTCAGCCGCTGGTGCACCCCGCGCTGACCTCGTCGAAGCCGTACATGCTGGGCACAGCCGTCGCCATGGCCCAGTTCGGCTCCTCACTGGCAGCGTTCCTCGTCCTCACCGTCTTCCTGCAAAGCGGCCTTGGTCTGTCCGCTCTGCTCACGGCGGCGGTCACCCTCCCGGGGGCGGTCGGGATGGGCATCTCCTCGGCCCTCGCCTGGCGGCTCGTGCGACGGATCGGACCGAGTACGGTGACCGTCGGCCTGACCCTGGGCATCGGTGCCGCCCTGACGGGAGCGGCGGTCGCGCTCTGCGTGCCGACGGAGGTGCTGCCGATGGCACTGGCCGGGACGCAGCTGATGTCCGGCACCGCCGGAGGGCTCACCGTCTCGCCCAACCAGACCCAGGTGCTGCAGCATGCGCCTGCCGAGGCCGCGGGAGTGGGCGGCGGCGTCCTGCAGATGGCCCAGCGCATCGCGGCGGCCATCTGCCTCAGCGCCGTTCCGGCGGTCTATCTGCACGCCGCTTCCGGTCCCCCGGGAGACGGTCAACCTCGGACCGGGTACGCGCTGGCCTCCTGTCTCTGCGCGGGCCTGCTCGCCGTGGCCCTGCTGCTTTCCTTGCGGCGCGGCACGACTTCGCCGTCTCGCCCGTCGGCAACCGCGCCGGCGCACCACGTCGGCGCGGTTCCCCGCTCCAAGGAATCGACCTGATCCCCGCGTGACGCGGTACGACGCCACCGCCGAGACCATCGCGACGGCCGGGGCAGGGGAAGAGCGGTAGCGCTCCAGCTCGGGGGTGCCGGGAAGCAGGGTGACCGGACGGCCGGGCTTCTCCTCGGCGGGCCCGCACAGGCGAGCGCGGAGGAAAAGCGGTGCGAGTTCCCTCACCGGAGTCCGCCGCCGCGTCCTGACGGTTGCAGTGGGAAACGTGTGGTGACTGTGTCGAGCGGGGCCGCCGTCCATCGGGGTGTCCGCGATGCGGGACGGCCCTCTTGACTCCGATGTCGGTGGGATCGACACTCACTGAGGGAATCCTAGTGAATAGGTAGGGAAACATGAGGAGCCTGGAGCCGGCCACCGCACGCGTGAGCCGTTCGCCGCTTCTGACCTCCCGCCGCCACATCGACCTGCAGCGCGTCTGCAGTGCGATCGGCCCCCGGGGCTGAGCCGCGCACTGCTCCAGAGGCCTTGCGGCCCGTTCCCGCCTGGCCGACGTCGCTTCCGCCGCGCGTACGTCCGCGCCCGCTCCCGGGGAGAGTCATGACCGTCACACCGCTGGCCGCCCACGCCTCCGACCGCCCCGAATCCGCCTTCCGGGGCAGGATCGGCCGGGACGCGCACAGCGGCCACTACGCCGTGCCGGGCCGCTACCGGCTCCATCTGTCGACCGCGTGTCCCGACGGCCTGCGCGTCGCCGTCGTGCACGGTCTGCTCGGGCTGGACGCGGTCTGTCCGGCGACCTTCCTGCCCGCCGTCCCGGACTGTGCCGACGGCGGCCACTCGGTCCTGCGCCCGCTGTACGAGGCGAGCGCCCACCGGTACAGGGGTGCCGCCGTCGGGCCGGTGCTCAGTGATGACTGGTCCGGACGGATCGTCAGCACCCATGCCCCGGACATCATGCGCGACCTCGACAACCGGCTCGGCGGTGACCGTCTCTCGCTCTACCCGTGCGGCGCGGAGTCGGAGATCGAGGCGGTCGAGCGGATGTGCGCGAAGGGCATCGAGCAGGCCGCACGGGACGCCGGATCGGCCGGCGGCGAGCCGGTGGAACGTGACAGGGCACTGACCACGCTGCTGGAAACCCTCGGTGCCCTGGACCGCTGGCTCGAAGGACGCACGTACCTGATCCGCGACGAAGTCACCGCCGGTGACGTCGAGTTGTGGGCCGCTCTGGTCCAACTGGACACCGTGCACCGCTGCCACCTGGACGCCGCCGCCGTCCAGCGCGTCGCCGGCCATTCCACCCTGTGGGCCTACGTCCGTCGTCTGACGGCTCATCCGGCCTTCGGCGGCCACCTCGACCTCGACGGCATCGGCCGCCGCCACCGCGCCGGCTGCCAGGGGCTGGAGGCCGCGGGCGCCGCCGTCCAGATCCTGGACTGGGCCGCCTGCACAACCCGTCAGCCGTTCCACCTGATGGACCGGCGTTGACATTCGTTCGGGCAATTGTCTTGACTACGGCCCAGAACGGTCATGAGCGTCAGCGTCAAGCCCTGGCTTGCTGACCGGCAACCCTCGCGTCGCGGTGGGGTGCCCCAGGTGACGACCGGACCGAAGACGTTTCGGTAAGCGCGAGGCCCGCAGGGCCGGAACAGTGACGGTGACGCCATGTACGCAGCTCCCAGGACGGCCGCACGCCGCTCCCAGGGCTGCGTACGCCCGTACCCGAGCCCACTCGTCGCCGACCGCGCCGTCGATCTGCTCCGCGTGAACAGCGCACTGTGTACCGCACCGGGCTGTGCCCGCTGTCGGGGCTGACACCTCCCCGCAGCCCCCGCACCACCTGACGAACACCGCCCGTGCGGTGTGCCGTTGTTCTCCCCGCCCCCGGTACTTCGCCGTCCTGTGCGCCACCGCACGCCGCCGCGCAGACCGCCGACCGGGTCGTCTTCATCGACGGCGGAAAGATCGTCGAGCAGGGCCCGCCCGGCCAGGTCCTCGACACGCCACGGCACGAGCGGACCAGGG
>NZ_JBFBJL010000096.1:0-26752 GCF_040686075.1 Streptomyces sp. NPDC086519 | reverse complement strand
TCGGCAGCAACATCCCGGCCCGCGACCGTCCTTTCCCGCGTGACCGTATTTCCCGGGCCCCCGGTTTCCTGGGGCCCGGGTTTCCAGGGTCCCAGACGCGTCGACCGTCTCCCCGGGCAGCGCCAGGTCCAGGTCGATCGCGCGGTCGTCGCCGGCATGGGTCGCCGACGAGGCGAGCGGACCGTGGCCCGACGCCTTCGCGGCCAGGACGTACGCTCCCCCGGCGGGTACCGCGAGCGCGTACGTGCCGTCCTCCGCCGAGAGGGCCGCCCCCGCCTGCCGTCCGCGCCGGTCGATCAGGGTCACCTTGGCGCGGGCCACCGGCACGCCCGCGGCGTCCAGGACGCGGCCGCGGAAGCCCCGCAGGACCTCCTCGGCGTGGGCGAGCGCGGCGTCCTCCTCGCTGCTGGCCCGCAGCTGGGTGTGGGGCGCCGGCAGGCTCCGCTTCGGCAGGCACAGCGCGAACAGCAGACCCACCGCCACCGCGGCGGTCGCGATCAGGAACGAGACCCGGAAGCCGTGCATCGTCGGGACGGCGACGCCGCCCACGTGGTTCGCGGTGTTCGCCAGCACCATGCCGATGACGGCGCTGGAGACGGACGTGCCGATGGAGCGCATCAGCGTGTTGAGGCCGTTGGCCGCGCCCGTCTCGGACGCCGGGACCGCGCCGACGATCAGCGCCGGCAGCGAGGAGTAGGCGAGGCCGATGCCCGCGCCGAGGACGACCGCGATGACCAGGCTCTGCCAGGCCGCGCTCATCAGGCCGAGGCCGGCCCCGTAGCCGATGGCGATGATCAGCATGCCGAGGATGAGAGTGGTCTTCGGGCCGTACCGGGCGGACAGACGGGCGTACACCGGGGCCGTGAACATCATGGTCAGGCCCAGCGGGGCGACCAGCAGACCGGCGCTGACCATCGACTGGCCGAGGCCGTAGCCGGTGGCCTTCGGGAGCTGCAGCAGCTGCGGCAGGACCAGCGAGACGACGTAGAAGCTGACCCCGACCATGATCGAGGCGAGGTTGGTGAGCAGCACCTCGCGGCGGGCGGTGGTGCGCAGGTCGACCAGCGGGGCCGGGTGGCGCAGCTCGAACACGCCCCACAGGAGCAGGACGGTGACCGAGGCGGCGAACAGGCCGAGCGTGGTGCCGGACGACCAGCCCCAGTCGCTGCCCTTGGTGATGGGCAGCAGGAGCAGCACCAGGCCGGTGGACAGGCCCAGCGCGCCGAGCACGTCGAAGGAGCCCTCCGCGCGCATCCGGGACTCCGGTACGACCAGCAGGGTCAGGGCTATGGAGACCACGCCGAGGCCGGCGGCGCCGTAGAACAGGGCGTGCCAGTCCGTGTGCTGCGCGACCAGGGCCGCGGCGGGCAGCGCGAGGCCGCCGCCGACGCCGATCGAGGAGCTCATCAGGGCCATCGCCGAGCCGAGCTTCTCGCGCGGCAGCATGTCGCGCATCAGGCCGATGCCGAGCGGGATCGCGCCCATGGCGAAGCCCTGGAGGGTGCGGCCCGCGATCATCGTGAGCAGGTCGCTGGTGAGCGCGCTGATCAGCGCGCCGACCACCATCACGGCGAGGCTCAGGATCAGCATCCGCCGCTTGCCGTAGAGGTCGCCGAGGCGGCCCATGATCGGGGTGGCCACGGCGCCCGACAGCAGAGTCGAGGTCAGGACCCAGGTGGCGTTGCTCGGCTCGGTGCCCAGCAGCTGCGGCAGGTCCTTGATGACCGGAACGAGCAGGGTCTGCATCACCGCGACCACGATGCCCGCGAAGGCGAGGACCGGGACCACGGCCCCGCTCGCGCCCCGGGCGGGCTGGTCGGTCGTCGTGTGCGTCATTGAGTGGGGCCTCCGGGCCGAGAGAGTGACGGGCAGAGTGACGGGACGGGATCGGGACTCATGCATCCGCATCGAATAAGCGAGGGGTAAACCTCGTATGCACAGGCAACTATTCCGTTGCTTCGAGCTGCTAACGAATCCTTGACCGTCCCATGGGTTTCTGATCCACCGTCAGGGGCTGGTCTGTTGGTGAAACGTGTTCTAGTCTCACGCGTCATGGCTGCTGTGAAGGCGTATGTCGCCGGTGTCGGAATGACGAAGTTCGAGAAGCCCGAGACCCGTGACTGGCAGTACTGGGACATGGTCCGGGAGGCCGGCGGTTCCGCGCTCGCCGACGCCGGGATCGCCTACGCCGAGGTGGAACAGGTTCCCGTCGGCTACTGCTTCCAGCCCTCCACCGCCGGCCAGCGGGCCGCCTATGAGCTGGGCCTCACCGGCATCCCCGTCTACAACGTCAACAACAACTGCGCCACCGGCGCGACCGCCCTGATGCTGGCCCGCCAGCTCGTCGAGGGCGGGGCGGCCGACTGCGTCCTGGCCCTCGGCTTCGAGAAGATGAAGAAGGGCGCGCTCGGCAGCGGCGCCGACGGGGGAGACTTCTCGACCTCCCCCGTCGCCCGGCACTACGGCGTCATGGCCGCCCGGCACGGCTTCGAGATGACCCCGCCCACCGCGCAGATCTTCGGCGACGCGGCCCGCGAGCACATGGAGCGGTACGGCACCACCGAGGCGCAGCTCGCCGCGGTGGCCGCCAAGAACCACCGGCACTCCGCGGACAACCCGTACGCCCAGTTCCAGGACGTGTACGACGTCGCCGACGTCCTCGCCGCCCGCACCGTCCACCGCCCGCTCACCAAACTCCAGTGCTCGCCCACCTCCGACGGCGCGGCGGCGGCCGTGGTCGTCTCCGAGCGGTTCGCCGAACGGCGCGGGCTCACCGGCCTCGTCGAGATCGTCGCGCAGGCGATGACGACCGACACCGAGGAGTCCTTCGCGTCGGGCTCCTGCATCGACGTCGTGGGACAGCCCATGTCCCGGGCGGCGGCCCGGCAGGTGTACGACCGCTCCGGCCTCGGCATCGAGGACGTCGACGTCGTCGAACTGCACGACTGCTTCTCCGTCAACGAACTGCTGACGTACGAGGCGCTCGGCATGTGCGCCGTCGGCGAGTCCGGCAAGCTCGTCGAGTCCGGCGCGACCACGTACGGCGGCCGCTGGGTGGTGAACCCCTCCGGCGGGCTCATCTCCAAGGGACACCCGCTGGGCGCGACCGGACTCGCGCAGACCGCCGAACTGGTGTGGCAGCTGCGCGGCACGGCCGGCGACCGGCAGGTTCCCGGCGCCCGGGTCGGACTCGCGCACAACATCGGGCTCGGCGGGGCCGCGGTGGTGACGCTCTTCCGGCGGGTGGTCTAGGCGTTCTGTCCGGGGAGGCCGCAGCCCGGCAGGTCCGGTGCACCTGGGAGGGCGGTGCCGGCACGGGTGGCCGTGCCCCGCGGGCCGCCGGCTACCCGGTGGGCTGGTTCGTGTGTGTGGCTGCGGACGGAACGGGTCGCGCGGACGCGAAGGCGATCACCTCGCGCCGATCCGGTGACGTCCGGCGTGGCTCACAGCCACCCCTGCTGCCGTGCCTCCCGTACCGCCTCCGCCCGGTTGCGGGTGCCGGTCTTGCCGATCGCGGCGGAGAGGTAGTTGCGGACCGTCGACTCCGACAGATGCAGCTTCGCCGCGATGTCGGCGACGGTCGCGCCGTCCGCCGACGCCTTCAGCACGTCGCACTCCCGCGCGGTGAGCGGGTTCGGCCCGGCGCTGAGCGCGGCCGCGGCGAGCGCCGGGTCGACCACGGTCTGCCCGGTGAGCACCCGCCGGATCGCCCGCGCCAGTTCCTCCACCGGCCCGTCCTTGACGAGGAACCCGGCCGCCCCGGCCTCCATCGCCCGGCGCAGATAGCCGGGCCGGCCGAAGGTGGTGAGGATCAGCACCCGGCAGTCCGGCGCCTGTTCGCGCAGCTCCGCCGCCGCGTCCAGGCCGCTCACGCCCGGCAGTTCGATGTCGAGGAGCGCCACGTCGGGCCGGTGGGCGAGGGCGGCGTCCACGATCGCGTCGCCCGCCGCGACCTGGGCGACGACCTCGATGTCCGGCTCCATTCCGAGCAGTAAGGCGAGAGCCCCGCGCATCATCCCCTGGTCCTCGGCGAGCAGCACCCTGATGGACCTGGCCGGCCGACGGTCCCGGGGCGTCTCGTTCGCAGGCTCGTACACAGCCCAATCCTAGCCTCGGGCCCGGCAATTAAAGAATAGCCATTGTTCCGGGCCGCAGGGCTTGACGTCGGTTGACCGTGCTCAAACAATCGCCTCTGCAATTCCCCGAACGGTCGGCGAATGGTCGGCATTTCGACATCTGAAGAGGTTCGGTATTTCGATCGAACGCCGTTCGGGATACCGGACAAGTGGAACCCGCACCGCCCTACGAGGAACCAAGAAGAGGTGCACCGTGTTCTCAGTGCCTGTACGAGCCCTGCGCTCCTGTCCGCCGCGCGTCCGGAGAGCCGTGCTGTCCGTGCTCGCCGCGTTCGCGACCGTCGCCGCACTCGTCGTCGGGGCCGGCGCCCCCGAGGCGTCCGCCGCAAGCTCGCTGCCCTGTGACGTCTACGCCGCCGCCGGCACCCCGTGCGTCGCCGCACACAGCATGGTCCGGGCGCTGTACTCGTCGTACGGCGGCTCCCTCTACCAGGTGCAGCGCGCCTCGGACGGCGCCACGGCCGACATCGGCCTGCTGGCCACCGGCGGCTACGCCGACGCGGCCGCGCAGAACTCCTTCTGTGCCGGTACGACCTGCATCATCACCAGGATCTACGACCAGTCCAGCAAGCACAACGACCTCACCGTCGAAGGCGCGGGCGGAGCCGGCGCGGCCGATGTCGGGGCCCCGGCGGACGCGCTGCCGGTGACCGTCGGCGGACACCAGGTCTACGGCCTGGAGATCTCCGCCGGCATGGGCTACCGCGACGACGCCACCTCGGGGGTCGCCACCAACGGCGCCGCCGAGGGGATGTACATGGTCACCTCCGGCACCCATGTGAACGGCAGTTGCTGCTTCGACTACGGCAACGCCGAGACCAACAACAAGGACACCGGCAACGGCCACATGGACGCCATCAACTTCGGCACCGAGTGCTGGTTCGCGCCCTGCTACGGCTCCGGCCCCTGGGTCCAGGCGGACCTGGAGAACGGGCTCTTCGAGTCCAACCTCGGCTACAGCACCAACTCGTCCAACACGGGCACGGGCGCGCTGCCGTTCGTCACCGCTTTGCTGAAGAACAACGGGCAGAACCATTTCGCACTGAAATGGGGAAACGCGCAATCCGGCGGTCTCACCACCACGTATTCCGGAAGTGAACCCAGTACCAGCAGCGGTTACGCACCGATGCACCAGGAGGGCGCGATCGTCCTCGGCACCGGCGGCGACAACAGCAACGGCTCCATCGGCTCGTTCTTCGAGGGCGTGATGACCTCCGGCATCCCGACCGACGCCGCCGACGACGCCGTCCAGTCCGACATCGTCTCCGTCGGCTACGGCGGCGCGACCGGCTCCACCGGCAGCCTCGGCTCCGCCTCGGAGATCTCGCTCCGGGCCACCACGTCCTGCTGCACCACCGACTACGTCCGCCACCAGAACGACGCCGGGGTCCTGTCCGCCATCACCTCCAGCAGCTCCGCCCTCGACAAGAACGACGCCACCTGGATCGTCCGCCCCGGCCTCGCGAGTAGTTCCTGCGTCTCCTTCGAGTCCCGCAACTACCCCGGCGACTACCTGCGCCACTACAACTACAAGATCTACCGGCAGCCCATGGACGGCACCACCACGTATCGACAGGACGCCACCTTCTGTCCGACGACCGGCAAGAGCGGCACGGGCACGTCCTTCGCTTCGTACAACTATCCGACGAAATACCTGCGCCACTACAACTACAACCTCTACATAGCGAGCGACGGCGGCTCCAACGCCTGGGACAGCGCCACGTCCTGGGCCGACGACGTGAGCTGGGCCGTCAGCTCGCCCTGGGCGCCGTAGCCGCCGAGGTCAGCAGTTCCAGCGCCTCGGTCGGGAGTTCCGCGGTGACCGTGAAGCCGCCGCGTGGCGCCGGGCCGGCCTGAAGGGAGCCGCCCGCCGCCGCGAGGCGTTCGGTCAGCCCCTTCAGGCCGGTGCCGCCGCCCTCCCGGCGGGCCTCGGCGGCCACCGGGCCAGGACCGTCGTCGGTGACCGTCAGCCGGGCCCGCCCGGCGGCGCTGTCGACGGTGATCTCGCAGCGCGTGGCGTCGCTGTGCCGGACCACGTTGGTGACCGCCTCGCGCACCACCCAGCCGAGCAGCGTCTCGGTCTGCGGAGCGAGCGGCGCCCCCGACTGCCGGACCACCGGCTCCACGCCCGCCGCCGTGAGGGCCGAGCGGGCCCGGGTGAGATCGGCGGCCAGGCTGCCCTCCCGGTAGCCGGTCACCGCCTCGCGGATCTCGGTCAGCGCCTGCCTGCCCACCGACTCGATGTCGGAGATCTGCGCCAGCGCCGCGTCCAGATCGCGGGGCGCGACCCGGCGGGCCGCCTCCGACTTCACGACGATCACCGACAGGGTGTGCCCGAGCAGGTCGTGCAGATCCCGGGAGAAGCGCAGCCGCTCCTTCTCCACCGCGCGCCGGGCCAGTTCCTCGCGGGCGGCGCGCAACTCCCGTACCGCCTCGGAGAGGGAGAGGATCGCGGCGGTGATCATCGTCGACAGGAAGGTGCCGTAGGCGATGGTGATGGCGTCGGAGCCGTCCCGGTACCAGGAGACCGCGCCGGCGAAGACGGCCAGCAGGATGCCGGTCCGGCCCAGCCAGGGGCCGCGCACCGTCGCGCCCGTGGCGAGGCCGAGCAGCGGGAAGAACATCAGCCAGCTGCCGCCGTAGCCGAGGGCCAGGCCGGAGGTCAGCAGCCCCATCAGCAGCAGGGCGACGCGGGTGGAGGTGGCCTCCCGGGCCTCTTTGCGGAAGGAGCGGAAGGCCACGTAGATGTAGAGGGAGTTGAAGGCGAGCAGGCCGAAGGAGCCGATCAGCGGGTTGGGCGTCTTGCCCTGGAGCAGGTTGGAGAGCGAGCCCAGCCCCATCAGCAGCCAGGGCAGCAGGGCGAACCCGGAGGGCGGCGGGCCCGCGTGTTCGAGCACCTCACCGTTCTTCCGGGCGGCCTTCTGCCGGGCCTTGAAACGGGCCGTCTCCGCCCGCCACTCGGCCCGCGCCCGCTGCCAGGCGTCCACCTGGCACCTCATCTGCTGCCACCACGCCATCGCGTCTTCCCCCGTCCGATCCGTCCCGATCCGTTCCGATCCGCCCCGGCCCGTTCCGGGCCGTCCGGTCGTGCTGTCCGGCGGTACGACCCTACGAAAGGCGGCGCCGGTCCGGCAGAGGCGGATGTACGGCAGAGGGCAGGACAAATGTCATGGTCCGCCGCGGCCGGATCTGACACAACGTCAGGAGTCTTCACAAGTGCGGAGGGCTGGGCTATACAAGGGGCGCCGGATTGGAACGCGTTCTAGGGAGTGTCCGGCGGATCAGGTCGGCTGGAAGAGACGGCGCTTCCCGGCCGGGCCGAGCGGGGTCAGACGCACGCACGAGGGCCCGCGACGCCGACATGATCCGCTGGACACCCCCTGGCCCGCCCCGTGGACGACCTCGGTGCGACCGACGGTGCGGACGGCCGTGCCGAGGTCTTGAGACAGCTCAGGAGCCGTATGCCCATCGACGCAGCCAAGGCCCTCGCCGCCGAACCCCGGTCCGGGGAGATCCGCTGGGAGCGCCGGGACGTCCAGCTCTACCACCTCGGCATCGGCGCGGGCCGTCCCGCGACCGACCCTGACGAACTGCGCTACACCCTGGAGAGCCGGCTGCACGTCCTGCCCAGTTTCGCCACCGTCGCGGGCGCCGGCTCTCCCGGGGTGATCAGCGGCCTGTCCATGCCCGGCATCGACGTCGACCTCGCCAAGGTGCTGCACGGCGGCCAGGCGCTGACCCTGCACCGGCCCATCCCGGCCGCGGGCACCGCCACCGCCACCGGCAGGATCGCCGCGGTGTACGACAAGGGCAAGGCGGCCGTGCTCGTGATGCGCACCGAGGTCGCGGACGCCGACGGCCCGCTGTGGACCAACGACGCGCAGATCTTCGTACGCGGGGAGGGCGGCTGGGGCGGCGACCGGGGCCCCTCCACCCGGCTCGACCCCCCGGCGGGCGAGCCCGACCGGACCGTCGAGCGCGCGATCCGCGAGGACCAGGCGCTGCTCTACCGTCTCTCCGGCGACTACAACCCGCTGCACGCCGACCCCGAGTTCGCCAAGCTCGCCGGCTTCGACCGGCCCATCCTGCACGGGCTGTGCACCTACGGCATGACCCTCAAGGCGGTCGTGGACACACTGCTCGGCGGGGACGTGAGCCGGGTGCGGTCGTACACCACCCGGTTCGCCGGGGTGGTGTACCCGGGGGAGACGCTGCGGATCCGCATGTGGCGGGGCGACGGGGAGATCCGGGTCGCCGTCGGCGCCGCCGAGAGGGCGGACGCGCCCGTCCTCGCCGACACGATCGTCGAACACTCTTGATCAGTTGAGCAGCTGAGCAGTTGAGGGGAGCCGCACCATGCGCGCAGCCGTACTGCACGAGATCGGCCAGGAGAAGCTGGACGTCCTCGACGACGTCGAGGCGGTGGGGTTCGGGCCCGGCAGGGTGCGGATCCGGGTGCGCGCCACGGGGCTGTGCCACTCGGACCTGTCCGCGATGAGCGGGGTGCTGCCGCAGCCGGGCCCGTTCGTGCCGGGCCACGAGGGCGCGGGCGAGGTCCTGGAGGTGGGGGAGGGCGTCACCCGGGTGAAGCCCGGCGACCGGGTGGTCGTCTGCTGGCTGCCGGCCTGCGGTGCCTGTCCCGCCTGCCGGCGCGGGCAGACCGAGCTCTGCCTGGCCGGGTTCATGAACGCCGGCACCCCCAACTTCCGTCGCCCCGGCGGTGACGTCTTCGGCTTCGCGGGCACCGGCACCTTCGCCGAGGAGGTCGTGGTCGACGCCGGGTGCGCGGTGCCGATCCCCGACGACGTGCCCTTCGACATCGCCGCGCTGATCGGCTGCGGGGTCACCACCGGGCTCGGCGCGGCCCTCAACACGGCCGATGTGGAGGCCGGTTCGTCGGTCGCCGTCATCGGGTGCGGGGGCGTCGGGATCTCGGCGATCCAGGGGGCCCGGCTCAAGGGCGCGGCCGAGATCGTCGCCGTCGACCCGGTCGAGTCGCGGCGCGAGTCGGCGCTCAGGTTCGGGGCGACGAAGGCCGTCTCGCCCGACGAACTGCCCGGCGCCAAGCAGGAGGTCACCGCCGGCGAGGGCTTCGACTACGTCTTCGAGGTCGTCGGCAGGTCCGCCACCGCCCGGACCGCGTACGAGAACACCCGGCGCGGCGGCACCCTCGTGGTCGTCGGCGCGGGCGCCATGGACGACTTCCTCCAGCTCAACATGTTCGAGCTGTTCTTCGACGAGAAGCGGATCCTGCCGTCGATGTACGGCGGGGGAGACGTGGTGCGCTCCTACGAGCGGACGATCGCCCTGTGGCGGGCCGGCCGGATCGACCTGGAGGGACTGATCACCCACCGGGTGCCGCTGGCCGAGATCAACGAGGCCCTGGACCAGATGCGCACCGGCACCGCCCTGCGTACCTGCATAGAGATCTGAGAAGGGGCCGTCGCATGTCGATGCCGCACAGGCCGCTCGAAGGGCTCAGCGCGATCGTCACCGGCGCGGGCCGGGGGCTGGGCCGGGCCGAGGCGCTCGAACTGGCCCGGCTGGGCGCGGACGTCGTCGTCAACGACTTCGGCCGGCCGGGCCGGGACGGTTCGGGGGCGCCGTCCGCGGCGCCCGCCGAGCAGGTCGCCGAGGAGATCCGCGCGGCGGGCGGCCGGGCGGTCGCCCACACCGGGGACGTCGCCGACTTCGCACAGGCGCGCGACCTGATCACCCTGGCGACGACCCACTACGGAAAGCTGGACATCCTCGTCAACAACGCCGGGATCCTGCGCGACCGCATGGTCTTCTCCATGACCGAGGACGAGTGGGACTCGGTGATCAGGGTCCATCTCAAGGGCCACTTCAACACCACCCGCTTCGCGGCGGCGCACTGGCGGGACCGCTCCAAGGCGGCCGGGGGCGAGAAGGTCTACGGCCGGATCGTGAACACCTCCTCCGAGGCCTTCCTCGCCGGCTCCGCGGGCCAGCCCAACTACGCTGCGGCGAAGGGCGGCATCGTCGGCCTGACCACCTCCACCGCCCTCGCCCTCGCCAAGTACGGCGTCACCGCCAACGTGATCTGCCCCCGCGCCCGCACCCGGATGACCGAGGACGTCTTCGCCGGGTTCGAGCAGCCGGCCGAGGGCCTCGACCCGCTCGCCCCCGAACACGTCGCCCCGCTCGTCGGCTACCTGGCCTCCCCAGCCGCCGCACGGATCAACGGGCAGCTGCTCGTCGTGCACGGCGGCATGGTCGCGATCATCGAACGCCCGCGCGTCCAGGCCAAGTTCGACAGCAAGCAGGACACCTTCGGCTACGACGAACTCGACGCCCTGCTCACCCCGCACTACGCGGACCGGCCGGCGGGGGAGACGTTCGCGGCGGCCGAGGTGCTGGGACTGAAGCGGCAGTAGGACAGACGACGGCGGCCCCGCCCCCGAAAGGGCGGAGCCGCCGTCGTACGTATCGTCCCGTCAGGCCGCGGTCTCGGCCGGCTCCGGCTTGCGGTGCCGGCCGCTTGGGGCCGATTCGCTGTCCTGGCCCGAGACGTGACCGCGGTGCTTGCCGTGGCCGTCCATTTCCTGAAGGTCGGCGGACAGCGGCTGGGACGTGCTGGCGTCGCTCATCGGAAGAATTCACCCCGTCAACATGATCTTTTCTACAGCGCGGCGATTTTATCGGGCCCACCGCGGGGCGGATCCAGGCGGGCGCGCCGACCGGTGCTAGTTCGTTACAAGGCGGGCCAGGGGCGCCTGTTGCAGGGGCACCGGCCGGGTCGCCGGCGGTTGCGGAGGGTCCGGTTCTGTCGACTTTCCGGGCGTGTCCGAGGCCCCGGCGGCCGCGCCGTCATGAACCGGATCCCCCGGACCCCAGTGCTCTCCCGTCCCTCCGGGGCTCCAGTGCTCCCCCGTCTCCCCCGATTCCTCCGTCTCCCTCCAGGGCATCGTCACCGCCACCCCGCACGGGACCTCCCCCGTGACGTAGGGCAGCCGCAGCACGCCGTCCCGCGTCCACACCCCCGCACCCGTCAACCACCCCTCGGGCGCGGGGAGATGACACATCCTGCGCTCTCTCGGCCGCCAGACCCCCACCCAGCTGCCGAGCGGACCGGCGATGCGCAGCGCCACCCCGCAGCTCTCCGGCACCAGCACCTGTCCCGGCTGCACGGCGAACGGCGTCACCACGCAGCCCGGACACTGCGGCAGCCGCAGGCTCTCCGGGAAGCGCACCGGCAGCGTGCTGCCGAGGACACCCCAGCCCAATCGTTCCTGCCCGGGGCTGGGCGCGTCCGAGCCGACCAGGATCAGTCCGCTGTCCGGGTCGGCGAGCAGCAGCCGGTCGTCGCTGTCCGCGGCGATCTGCAGCAGCGGCGACACCTCGCCGCCCCGCTCCAGATCGACCACGACGGCCTTGGTCCGGCCGCCCAGCTCCCGGTCCAGGGCCAGCAACCGCCCGACCCGGTCCAGCCAGACCCCGCCCGAACACCGCCCCGGCACCACCGCGAGCAGCTCCGGCCCTGAGGCCCCGCCTCCCGTCACCAGCCAGACGGCGGACGCACGCGGCCCCACGGCCAGCGCGTACGCCCGCGCACCCCCGGGCGCCGGCGGCAGCAGCCGCAACGAGGCACCCTCGTCCGGGTACTCCACCGCGCCCAGCGGCAGCTCACCGGTGCCCGGCCCGGTCGGGTACAGCAGGGCGAAGTGGTGCCGCCCGGCCACCCGCCGCCGGATGAGCACCCGCCCGTCGCCCATCGGCTGCACCTCGGTGTCCGGCTCCTCCGGCTGGTTGCCGGGGAGGGCCACGACGTAGGGCTCGGGGCCGTCCAGCGTCCAGCGCTCCGGGTACCAGCAGCCTTCCAGCTGAGCCAGCCGGGCCGCGTACGCCCCGTCCACCGTGATCGCGCAGCCCGCCGGCGCGCTGTCGTCCTCGTTCGCAGCCGAAGGTTCGATCGCACAGGCCGTCATCGTTCGGTCACCTCCGGCCACGAAGCTAGTTTTCGTACGCACAGGCGGGGCTGCGGCTTCCCGTGGCTTCACACATACGGGTGCACGCTGGACGATTCGCCTGAGGAAACAGGGGCCGGTGTGCTGTCCGTCGTCCCCGCGGGCGAGCAGGTACTGCCCCGGGGAACAGGCAGGTAGCCTTTTCCCCGTGCCCCGTCTGTCAGAAGTCATCGCCGCGCTGGAGAACCTGTGGCCCGCCGAGCGGGCCGAGTCCTGGGACGCGGTCGGTACGGTCGTGGGCGACCCCGGCCAGGAGGTCACGCGCGTCCTGTTCGCCGTCGACCCGGTCCAGGACGTCGTCGACGAGGCGGTGCGGCTCGGCGCCGACCTGCTGGTCACCCACCACCCCCTCTACCTGCGCGGTACGACGACGGTCGCGGCCTCCCACTTCAAGGGCCGCGTCGTGCACACCCTGATCAAGAACGACATCGCGCTGCACGTCGCCCACACCAACGCCGACACCGCCGACCCGGGCGTCTCCGACGCGCTCGCGGGCGCCCTGGACCTGCGGGTCGTGCGGCCCCTCGTCCCGGACCCCGCCGACCCGGACGGCCGCCGGGGCCTCGGCCGTGTCTGCGAGCTGGACCACCCCGTCACCGTCCGGGAGCTGGCGGACCGCGCCGCGGCCCGGCTCCCCGCCACCGCACAGGGCATCCGCGTCGCCGGCGACCCCGAGGCCCTGGTGCGCACGGTCGCCGTCAGCGGCGGCTCCGGCGACAGCCTCTTCGACGTCGTACGCGCCGCCGGCGTGGACGCCTTTCTCACCGCCGACCTGCGCCACCACCCGGCCTCGGAAGCGGTCGCGCAAAGCCCCCTCGTGCTGCTCGACGCGGCGCACTGGGCCACCGAATGGCCCTGGTGCGAGCTGGCCGCCACCCAACTCGACGAGATCTCCGACCGCCACGGCTGGGACCTGCGGGTGCACGTCTCCAAGACGGTCACCGACCCCTGGACCAGCCACTCACCGTCCCTTGGAGCCCCCAACTGAACGCCGCGCCCGCCGACCAGATCCGACTCCTCGACGTCCAGGCCCTGGACGTACGCCTCCAGCAGCTGGCGCACCGGCGGAGGTCGCTGCCCGAGCACGCCGAGATCGAGTCGCTGTCCAAGGACCTCACCCAGCTGCGCGACCTGCTCGTGGCCGCGCAGACCGAGGAGAGCGACACCGCCCGCGAGCAGACCAAGGCCGAGCAGGACGTGGACCAGGTGCGCCAGCGCGCCGCCCGCGACCAGCAGCGCCTGGACTCCGGCGCGGTCACCTCCCCGAAGGACCTGGAGAACCTCCAGAAGGAGATCGTCTCCCTCGCCAAGCGCCAGGGCGATCTGGAGGACATCGTCCTGGAGGTCATGGAGCGCCGTGAGTCCGTCCAGGAGCGGGTCGCCGAACTGACCGAGCGGGTCGGGTCGGTCCAGGGCCGGATCGACGACGCGACCGCGCGCCGCAACGCCGCGTCCGCCGAGATCGACGCCGAGGCGGCGACGGTGACCAAGGAACGCGAGGTCATCGCGGGCTCGGTCCCGGCCGACCTCCTCAAGCTCTACGACAAGCTGCGCGAGCAGCAGGGCGGCATCGGCGCGGCCAAGCTGTACGCCCGCACCTGCCAGGGCTGCCGCCAGGAGCTGGCCATCACCGAGCTCAACGAGATCCGCACGGCCGCGCCCGACACCGTGGTGCGCTGCGAGAACTGCCGGCGGATCCTGGTGCGGACCGCCGAGTCGGGCCTGTAGGAACACCGGAGGGGCGTACGTGGCAAGGGAGTTCATCGTCGAGGCGGACGGCGGCTCCCGGGGCAACCCGGGACCGGCCGGCTACGGCGCGGTGGTCGTCGACGCGGCGACCGGCGAGACGCTGACGGAGGCGGCCGAGTACCTCGGCGTCGTCACCAACAACGTCGCCGAGTACCGCGGCCTGCTGGCCGGCCTGCGCGCGGCCCACACCCTGGACCCGACCGCCACCGTCCATGTCCGCATGGACTCCAAGCTGGTCATCGAGCAGATGTCCGGCCGCTGGAAGATCAAACACCCCGACATGAAGCCCCTGGCGACCGAGGCGTCCCGGGTGTTCCCGGCGGACCGGGTCACGTACGAGTGGATACCGCGAGAGCAGAACAAGCACGCGGACCGGCTCGCGAACGAGGCGATGGACGCGGGGAAGCGGGGGGAGCAGTGGTCGGCTGCGGTGTCCACCACGGAGCGGGGCGCGCGGGCTGATCGGCTGGGTGTGACCGGGGATGCGGCGGCGGGCGCCGCGAAGGCACGTGCGGCACTGGCAGCGCCCCGTAAGGGGCGCGGGGCTGAGACATCTGCGGCTCCGCCGCGTGGGCGCGACCAGCCCCCACTCGGCGGCACTGCGACGACGGCCGACAAGCCCACCGCCGACACCCGCGCCGCGAGCCGCGTAGCGACCCCCGGCTGGAGCTCGGCCCCCGACCTCGGTGCCCCCGCCACCTTCGTCCTCCTCCGCCACGGCGAAACCCCCCTCACCCCCCAGAAGCGCTTCTCCGGCAGCGGCGGCACCGACCCGGCCCTCTCCGACGTCGGCCAGGAGCAGGCGCGCCGCGTCGCCGAGGCCCTCGCCCGCCGCGGCACGATCGAGACGATCCTCGCCTCCCCCCTCACCCGCACCCGGCAGACCGCCGCGGCCGTCGCCGAGCGGCTCGGCCTCGACGTCACCATCGAGGAGGGGATCAAGGAGACGGACTTCGGCGCCTGGGAGGGCCTCACCTTCGGCGAGGTCCGCGAGCGCCACCCCGACGACCTGACGGCCTGGCTGGCCGACCCGTCGGCCCACCCCACCGGCGGCGGCGAGAGCTTCGCCGAGACGGCGGCACGCATCGCGGCCACCCGCGACAAGCTGATCGCGGCCCACGCGGGCCGCACGGTCCTCCTCGTCACCCACGTCACGCCGATCAAGACCTTCGTGCAACTCGCCCTCGGCGCCCCGCTCCAGTCCCTGTTCCGCATGGAACTCTCGGCGGCCTCGCTGTCGGCGGTGGCGTACTACGCGGACGGCAACGCGAGCGTACGGCTCTTCAACGACACGTCCCACCTGCGTCCCTGAGGCCCGCCGCCGCCCGGGCCAGCGACTCGACGCGGGCCCAGTCCCGGGCGGCCACCGCATCCGCGGGGACCATCCACGTGCCGCCCACGCAGCCGACGTTCGGGAGGGCGAGGTACTCGGGCGCGTTGTCCGGACCGATCCCTCCGGTCGGGCAGAACCGGGCCTGGGGCAGCGGACCCGCAAGGGACCTCAGGTACGCCGTGCCGCCGGCGGCCTGCGCCGGGAAGAACTTCATCTCCCGCACCCCGCGTTCGAGCAGCGCCACCACCTCCGAGGTGGTCGACACCCCGGGCAGGAACGGCACCCCGGACGCGGCCATCGCGGTCAGCAGCCCGTCCGTCCACCCCGGGCTGACGAGAAACCGCGCCCCGGCCGCCACGCACCGCGTCACCTGCTCCGGCGTCAGCACGGTGCCCGCCCCGACCACCGCGTCCGGCACCGCGCCGGCGACGGCCCGGACGGCGTCGAGCGCGGCCGGCGTGCGCAGGGTCACCTCGATGACCGGCAGCCCGCCCGCCACCAGCGCCCGCGCCAGCGGCACGGCATCGGCGGCGTCCTCGATGACGACGACGGGCACGACGGGCGCGAGATCCAGCAGCGAGGTGGACATGGCGCCATCCTGCCGAGGCGATGCGGAGCGCGCAAAGGGCGTTGCGCATGCTGCAATGCGCCTCCGATGCTTCAGTGCACCTCGGTCACCAGCACATCCAGCGCCCACGCCTGCCCCGCCTTCGCGGGCGCCTGCGCCTCCACCTCGTACCCCAGCTCCCGCAGCGCCTCCACCAGCTCGCCCGGACCGGCCGGCGCGATCCCGGCGGCCAGCAGGCTCCGTACCATCCGCCCCTTCGTCGCCTTGTTGAAGTGGCTGACCACCTTCCGCGTCGGCGCGTGCAGCACCCGCACGGTCGCCGTCCGCGACGCCACCTCGCCCTTCGGCTTCCACGCGGCCGCGTACGCCGCCGACCGCAGGTCCAGCACCAGCCCCGTCCCGGCCACCTCCGGCAGCACCTCGGCCATCGGCCCGCGCCAGTGCGTGCCGAGCGCGCCCAGCCCCGGCAGCCGCACCCCCATCGAGCAGCGGTACGACGGGATCCGGTCCGTCACCCGGACCGCGCCCCACAGCCCGGAGAAGACCAGCAGCGACCGCGCGGCCCGCCGCTTCGCGGCCGCGTCCAGGGAGGCCAGGCCGAGGGCGTCGTACAGCACCCCCGTGTAGATCTCCCCGGCCGGCCGGGTGCCCGCGGTCCGCAGCGCCGCGTTCTTCGCGACCTCGCCGCGCAGCCCCTCGCTCAGCCCGAGCACCTCGCGGGCCTTCTCCTCGTCACCGGCGCACAGGTCGGCGAGTTCGGCGAGCACGGCCTCGCGCGCCGCCGCGAGCCCCGGCAGGGACAGCGCCTGTGGCTTCAGCGGGGCCCCACGGCCCGGGGACGCCTTGCCTTCCGAGGGCGGCAGCAGGACCAGCACGGGTACTCCTCTTTGTCATCGGCGTTCGTCATCGACGCTTCGCGCCAGGGTAAGACGCCGCACCGGGCACCTGTGACTACGCTCTTCCCATGCCCCGCCGCCACATCCGTGTCAAGGGTGCCCCCGAGGCCCCCCTCCGGGCCGCGCTCGCCGCGCTCCGGTCCGACCTCCACGTCCCCGAGACCTTCCCGCCCGAGGTCCTCGCGGAGGCCGAGGGCGTCGCCAGGTTCCCGGCCGTGCCGGGGCACGACGCCACCGACATCCCCTTCTTCACGGTCGACCCGCCCACCGCGAACGACCTCGACCAGGCGATGCACCTGTCCCGGCACGACGGCGGCTACCGCGTCCGGTACGCCATCGCCGACGTCGCCGCCTTCGTCGTACCCGGCGGTGCGCTGGACTCCGAGGCGCACCACCGCGTCAACACCCTCTACTTTCCCGACGAGAGGATCCCCCTGCACCCCGCCGTGCTCAGCGAGGGCGCGGCCAGCCTGCTCCCCGGCCAGACCTGCCCGGCCGTCCTGTGGACCATCGACCTGGACGACGCGGGACGGACCCTGACCGCCGACGTCCGCCGGGCCCTCGTCCGCAGCCGGGCCAAGCTGGACTACGCGGGCGTGCAGAAGCGGATCGACGACGGCACGGCCGAGGAGCCCGTCGCCCTGCTCAGGGAGATCGGCGAGGCCCGCGAACGCCTGGAGGTGGAGCGCGGCGGCATCTCCCTCAACGTGCCCGAGCAGGAGATCGTCGAGTACGACCACACCTACGAGCTCAGCTACCGCGCCCCGCTGCCCGCCGACGCCTGGAACGCCCAGATCTCCCTGCTCACCGGCATGGCCGCCGCCGACCTGATGCTGGCCTACGGCACCGGCGTGCTGCGCACCCTGCCGACCGCCCCGGACGGCGCGGTGGCCCGACTGCGCCGTACCGCGCACGCGCTGCGCATCGAGTGGCCGCACCACGTCTCGTACGCCGCGCTGATCCGCTCCCTGAACCCGCGCCGCCCCCGCCACGCGGCCTTCCTCCAGGAGTGCACCACCCTCCTGCGCGGCGCCGGCTACACGGTCTTCCGGGACGGCGTCCTCCCCCCGAGCCCCGTCCACGCGGCCGTCGCCGCCCCCTACACCCACTGCACCGCGCCGCTGCGCCGCCTGGCCGACCGCTACGCCTCCGAGCTGTGCCTGGCGGCGGCGGCCGGCGAGACCCCGCCCGACTGGGTGCTGACGGCGCTGGACACGCTCCCCAAGCAGATGGCCGAAGGGTCGCGGCGCGCCGGCACGATCGAGCGGGAGTGCGTCGACATCGTCGAGGCGGCCCTGCTCAAGGACCGGGTCGGTGAGGTCTTCGACGGCTGCGTGGTGGAGATCGAGGAACGCCGGCCGACCGTGGGCAGGGTGCTGTTGCAGCAGCCCGCCGTGATAGGCCGGATCGAGGCCGCCGCGCCGCTCCCGCTGGGGGAGCGGCTGCCGGTGCGCCTCACCGAGGCCGACCCGGGGACGGCGAAGGTGCGCTTCGCGCCCGCCTGAGCCGCCGTCCGGCGGCGCGGAGCGGCCGGAGGCGGGGCGGAGCGGCCGGAGCGGGGCTCAGGCGGCGACGAACCAGCGGGTCAGGGCGTCGTCGAGGTCGTCTCCCCGGCCGTCCCCGTCCGCGGCCCAGGCCACGAACCCGTCGGGCCGTACCAGGAGACCGGTCAGCCCCGGCCGCCCGGGGCAGGCCACGGTGACGACGTCCACCCGGTCGCCGTACCCCTCCGCGCGGGCGCGCAGCTTCGGGTCGTCGGCGAGGTCGAGGAGCAGGGCGCGGCCGTCGTGCAGGCGGTCGCCGAGCCGGGTGCCGTCGGAGAGTTCCAGGTCCGGGGCGCTCCGCCCGGTCAGCGGGTGCTCGCCGGGGAGATCGTAGTGCTGCCAGACACCGGAGATCTGCTTGACGAGGTACGTCGTCCCGGTCGCCGTCAGCGCGAGATCGGTGACCACCCGGCGCAGCGCGCGGGCGTGCCGGTCGGGGCGCATCACGGCGATCTGGGCGCGGGTCCAGTCCAGCACCCAGGCGCCGCTCGGGTGCCGCTCGGCCGTGTAGCTGTCGAGCAGGTCCTCGGGCGCGACCCCGCGCACCACGGCGGCCAGCTTCCAGCCGAGGTTCATGGCGTCGCCGAGCCCGAGGTTCAGCCCCTGCCCGCCGAACGGCGAGTGCACGTGCGCCGCGTCCCCGGCGAGCAGCACCCGGCCCTTGCGGTAACCGCTCGCCTGCCGGGCGTTGTCGGTGAACCGGGTCGAGGAGTGCACCTCGTGGATGGTCACCTCCGCCACACCCGACACCCGGCGCAAGGCGGCCTGCAGTTCCCCGGCGGTGACGGGCGTCGAGCGGTCGGCGGGCGGCCCGTCGAACTCGACGGTCAGGATCCGGCCGGGGAAGGGCCCGTTGACGTACGTCCCCACGTCGGTGGTGTTCCAGCCGGTCCCGAGCCGCTCGCCGCCGCTCATCTCGACGACCGCCTGATAGCCGGTGATCTCCGGATCCGTCCCCGGGAAGTCGAACCCGGCGAGCTTGCGGACGGTGCTCCGGCCCCCGTCGCACCCCACGAGCCACCGGGCCCGGACCGCATCGGAGGAGTCGAGCCGGTCGGAGGAGTCGAGTCGGCCGGAGGAGTCGAGCCGGTCGGAGGATGCGAGCCGGTCGGAGGGGGCGAGCCGTACGGTGACTCCGTCGTCGTCGGCGTCGAAGCCGGTCAGCTCCACGCCCCTGCGGACCTCGACGCCGAGCCGCTCGGCACGGGCGCCCAGGATCCGCTCCAGCTCCACCTGCGGGACACCGAGGCCGACGCCGTCGGCGGGGCCGATGTCGGCGAACGCCGGGTCGGAGCCGTCGAAGAGGTCGCCGCGCATCATGATCCCGGCGAAGTGCCCGGCGAACTTCGGGGGAGTCCGGGGAGCGTCGGCGCCGCGGTCCCCGAGGAACGCCCGCATCCGCCACCGGTTCCGCTCCCAGGCCGCCGCGAGGTCGGGCAGCAGCCCGCGCCGGTAGAGGCTCACCGCGCCCGCCGTGTTGATCCCGCCCGCCTTGATGGTCTCGTCCACCTCGGCCAGCCGCTCCACGACCAGCACGGCGGCCCCGCCGAGCCGCAGCTCGCCGGCGAGGAAGAGACCGACGGGGCCGCCACCGGCGACCACCACGTCGTAGCCCCTGCCGCTCTCGGCGCTCTCGCCGCCCTTGCCGTTCCTGTCGTTCGTCGTCGTCATGCGCTCGTCGCTGTCCTTCCGGATGCTCTCGTTCACGGCGTTTACTGTAGTCACTAAAAGTTTCGAGCGGCTATAGTTTCCTCGTGATCGGTGAGAACAGGCCAGGGGAGTCCCTGCGGGAGCGCAAGAAGCGGGAGACCCGGCAGCGGATCTCGAACGTCGCGACGGTGATGTTCCGGGAGCACGGCTTCGACCAGGTGACGGTCGCCGAGGTCGCGCGGGCGGCCGGGGTCTCGGCGATGACCGTCTTCAACTACTTCCCGCGCAAGGAGGACCTGTTCCTCGACCGCATCCCGGAGGCCGTCGCCGCCTTCGCCGGGGCGGTACGGGACCGCGCGCCCGGCGAGCCCCCGCTCGCGGCGCTGCGCCGCCTGGCCTTCCGGTTCATCGACGCACGGCATCCGCTGGGCGGCGTGGGCGAGAACTTCGCGGGCTTCTGGCCGGTCGTCGCCGACTCCCCGGCGCTGCGGGCCCGGGCCCGTGAGGCGGTGGAGGAGGTGGAGCGGGCGCTGGCCGGGGCGCTCGCCGAGGCGGGACTCGCCGCGCCGGAGCTGATGGCCGCCGTGACCGTCGCCGCGTACCGCTCGGTGTGCGTCGCCTCCGTGCGCCGCCAGCTCGCGGGCGACCCGTTCGCGGAGATCGTCGAGGACCACCGGGAGCGGATGGGGGCGGCGTTCGACGCGCTGGAGCGGATGATGCCGTGATGCCGTGATGCCGTGATGCCGTGAGCGCACCGGCATGGAAACGGGAGCCGAAGGCGTTGCACCCTTGGCGCAACGGGGTGCCGCAAGGGGGTGCGAAGGTGGCCGAACAGGCACGGTGGACGAGGGCGAGACTGGGCCGCTGCGGCCCCTCGCTCGACATGCTGACGGCCCGCTTCGAGAAGCACGTGTACGCCCCGCACACGCACGCCGAGTTCTCGATCGGGGTGTGCGTCGACGGCTCCGAGGTGATCGCCTACCGGGGCGGGCACATCCACACCGGCCCCGGTTCGATCGTCGTCCTGGCCCCCGGCGAGATGCACACCGGCGGCCCGGCCACCCCGACCGACGGCTACGCCTACCGCGCCCTGTACGCGGACCCGTCCCTGCTGGCGGACGGCACCCTGGACGCCGTACCGCACTTCCGCGACCCGGTCGTCGACGACCCGGAGCTGGCCGCGGCCATCCGCCAGGCCCACACCGAACTGGCCGCCTGCCCGGACCCGCTGGAGGCCGAGACCCGCCTCCCCTGGCTGCTGACGGCCCTGTCCCGCCGCCACTCCACGGCCCGGCCGGCGCGGGACGAGATCCCCGGCGCCCACGGCATATCCCTCCTCGTCCGGGACCGCCTCGCCGACGAACTGACCTGCCCGCCCTCCCTCGCCGACCTGGCGGCCGACCTCGGCCTCTCCCGCTACCAGCTCCTGCGGTCCTTCCGTACGACGATGGGCGTACCGCCGTACGCCTGGCTCGCCCAGTACCGGGTGAACCGCGCCCGCGCGCTGCTGGACGCGGGCCTGCGGCCGGCGGAAGCCGCCACCCTCGTGGGCTTCGCGGACCAGGCCCACCTGACCCGCTGGTTCCGCCGGGTGCTGGGGGTGACCCCGGCGGCGTACCGCAACAGCGTTCAAGACGCGGCACGCTTCTGACACCGATGCTTCCCGCATGACTGCACGCGGCTGGTTCCTGTTCTCCCTCATGGGAGTGATCTGGGGCATCCCCTATCTGATGATCAAGGTGGCGGTGGACGAGGTGTCCCCGTCGACGGTGGTCTTCGCGCGGTGTGCCGTGGGCGCGCTGCTCCTGCTTCCCCTGGCGATCCGGCAGGGCGGCCTGCCCGCCACCCTCCGCGCCCACTGGCGCCCGATGCTGGCCTTCGCGTGCATAGAGATCATGGGCCCCTGGTTCACCCTCACCGACGCCGAACGCCACCTGTCCAGCTCGACGGCGGGCCTGCTGATAGCGGGCGTACCGATCGTGGGCGTGGTGGCGGCACGCTGCTTCGGCGGGGACCGGGAGCACCTGGGCGTACGACGGATCGCGGGCCTCCTGATCGGCCTGGCCGGCGTGGCGGTCCTGACCGTCCCCCACCTCACCGGCGGCGACGCCCGCTCCCTCGGCGAGGTCCTGCTCACGGTGATCGGCTACGCGACGGCCCCGCTGATAGCGGCCCGCCGCCTCAAGGACGTCCCGACGCTGCAGCTGATAGCCCCCTGCCTGACCCTGGCGACCCTGGTCTACGCCCCGGCGGCCGCGGCGACCTGGCCCGCTTCCCTGCCCTCGACGAACGCGCTGCTCTCCCTCCTCGCCCTGGGCGTCCTGTGCACGGCGGTGGCCTTCGTGGCCTTCCTGGAGCTCATCAAGGAAATAGGCCCGACCCGCTCGACCGTGATCACGTACGTCAACCCGGCGGTGGCGGTGGCGGCGGGGGCGGTGTTCCTGGGCGAAAGCTTCACCGTGACGATCGCCGTGTCCTTCGCGCTGATCCTGACCGGCTCGGTCCTGGCGACGACGGCCTCGGCACCGAAGCGGCCGGCGCGCCCGCTACCATGGTCGACACGGCAGACGAGCCGGGCGGACGGCCGCGTGGAGTCCCCTTAGGGGGCTTCCCGAGGAACGTCCGGGCTCCACAGGGCAGGGTGGTGGCTAACGGCCACCCGAGGCGACTCGCGGGACAGTGCCACAGAAAGCAGACCGCCGGGGACCTCGGTCCTCGGTAAGGGTGAAACGGTGGTGTAAGAGACCACCAGTGCCCAGGGTGACCTGGGCAGCTAGGTAAACCCCACCCGGAGCAAGGTCAAGAGGGGCCGCTGTGAAAGGCGGCCCTGCGGGGACGTTCGAGGGCTGCCCGCCCGAGCCCCCGGGTAGACCGCACGAGGCCGGCGGCAACGCCGGCCCTAGATGGATGGCCGTCGCCCCGGCTCCCGCGAGGGAACCGGGGAACAGAACCCGGCGTACAGCCCGACTCGTCTGCCGCTCTACGTTTCCACAGGTCAGGTCCCATGTTTAGTGGATAAACAAACCCTCCGGGTCGAATCCGGGTCGAATTGGGGTCCGCGTATTGTTCCGCCCCGTCCGATCGGCAGGGTGGGCAGGCGGGGCATATCGGGCGAGCGTTTCCAGGACACGGTGCCGGGACACACGGTGCCGTGCCGCCACGTCCACGACCGTGAGGCCGATCTCGATGATCTCGTTCACGGAGCCGGGCGGCGGCTGGCCGTCCCAGCAGGTGGCTTCCACATCGATGACGTTCAGCAGGGCGGATTCGTGGCGCATAGGGCCGAGGGTAGGGGGGCCCCGGACGCGCGCCCGGATCCAGCACCCCGATTTCCGCTCCTCCACGGCGTCGTCGCCAACAGCCACCTCTTCGAGATGGACCTCACGCTCGTGACAGTTGCCAGGCGTGGTTGTGTGTGACGCTCATGTTCAGTATCACCGTGTCACGGCCACTCACCGTTCGCGTCGGAGCCGTCACAGGGGAGAGAGGTGGTGTGTGATTCGGTCGGGTCGTCGTCTTCGGCTCCTACTTCATCAGCCGCACGGGAGAACCCGCCTGGAACGCGGCGATGTCCTCGACGGAGTCCTGATAGAAAATCTCGTACAAGTCGCGGTTCACGAATCCGACGTGCCCCGTGAGCAGCGCGTTCGGCAGCGCCCGCAACGGGTGGTCCGCGGGTAGCGGCTCGGTGTCGTACACGTCGAGGGCGGCTGCTCGGATCGCGCCCTCACGCAGGACGTCGATCAGGGCGACCTCGTCGACGACCGGTCCGCGTGAGGTGTTGACCAGGACGGCCGAGGGCTTCATCGACCGGAGTTCCGCCGCGCCGACCAGCCCGCGTGTTCGCTTGCTGAGCTGTACGTGGATCGAGAGCACATCGCTTTCGGTGAAGAGTCGCTCCTTCGTCACCGCCCGCACGCCGTGCTCGGCGGCGGTTTCGGGGGTCAGGTTCCGACTCCATGCGATGGTGTCCATTCCGAAGGCCTGTCCGATCCGTGCCACTCCGGAGCCGACGCGACCGAGGCCCAGAATGCCGAGAGTCCTGCCGTGCAGTCCCTCGCCGACCGATACCTGCCAGCCGCCGGCGCGCATCGACTCCGCCTCGACGACCAGGTTTCTCGTGGCACCGAGGATCAGCGCCCAGGTGTGCTCGATGGTGGGGTGGGACTCATAGCGGGTCCCGCACACCGTGATGCCGAGTCTGTGGGCGGCTGTAAGGTCGATGGCGGCATTGGCCGGGCCGGTGCTGACCAGGAGCCGAAGGGCGGGCAGTCGCTCCAGGACCTCGGCCGGGAATCGCGTGCGCTCCCGCATGGCCACGAGCACGTCGAACCCGGCGAGGCTACGGACCACCTCGTCGGCATCGGCGAACGGCTCGGTGAAAACGACGACCTCGGCAGCGAGCGACCCCCAGTCGGCCAGGCTCGTCGCGACGTTCTGATAGTCGTCGAGGATCGCGATCTTCATGCGGGTGGCCATGTCGGCAACCTCCGTGTTTCGTCGAGGTGATGCGCCTGTCTTCGCGGGGTGGCGACGCGGCGTGGCTCAGGCGAGCAGGCCCAGGGCGCTGTACCAAAGGGGTCCCGGGTTGAGCCGGTCACCGTGGAGCTTCGACATCTCCTCGAAGAACTCCAGCGGCTCCGGCTTGCCGGCCAGGAGCCGGATCGCGTCGCGCAGGTACTGCCGGGTCTCGTCCAGGATCTTCGGGTCGTCGGGCAGGTCTGCCTTCTTGTGGCCGGCGACCACGTGGCGCGGATCGAGTGCGGCGAGCCGGTCGATGCCGTCCAACCACGCCTGAAGGCCGCCGTCACCGCCTTCGAGCATCATCAGGTGCACGCCGTTGTAGACCACGTCCCCGGCGACAACGAGACCGATCGACGGCACGTGCAGGACGCTGGAGTCGTCGGTGTCGGTGTGACCGGTCTCGACGGCCCGGAGGACTCGGCCCTCCAGCCGGAATCCCTCGGTCGGCACGGGCACGGCGAGGACCGGGGTGTTCTCCGGGACCCCGGGGAAGGTCTTCGCGAACCCCTTGTCCTTGTTCTCCAGTTGGCTGCGCATCTGCCGGATGGTGCCCTCGGTGGCGTACACCACGCTGTCGGCGTCGCCGAACCGTTCCAGCAGCGTCGCGGTGCCGAACCAGTGGTCGGGGTGGCCGTGGGTGACGTAGACGAACGCCAGACGCTTGCCTGAGCGCGCCAAGCCCTCGGCGACCTGCGCGATCTGGGTGTGAGTCAGCGGCGGGTCCACCAGGACCGCGTCGCGTTCTCCGGTGATCAGGGTGGATGAGATCGGCGAGGACACGATCCCGTCGCCGTTCGGCAGCTGAAGATCGATCTTCCGGGGAACGCCGTCAGAAACGAGGACTTCGTAGGACAGTTCGGGCAGCTCGATCGTCATGACCGGGCCACCTTGAGCAGGACCTTTCCGCCGCGGACGACCTGCTCGATCGCCGTATGGATGTCATCGAGGTCGAACACGGCACCTAGCGGAACGAACAGGGCTCCGCTCGCGACCAGGGGCGCGGCCTCGCGGATGACGGGGAGCACCTTTGTCGCGTAGTCGAAATGGCCGGCGAAGAATCCGTGTACCGTCGCGCGCTTGCCGATCAGGGTCAGTGCGTCGACGGACATCGGCCGCCCGGTCGCCGAGGCGTAGCTGACGAGCGCACCGCCCTCGGACAGCAGGTCGAGCAGGCGGGCGGGAGCGTCGCCGCCCACCGAGTCGACGGCAAGCCCGACCCGGGCATCGCCGATCGCCTTGCGAACCTCTTCGACCGCCGTCGCGCCGTCGAGGCGGACGATGTCCGCGCCGGCCGCGGTCAGTTCGGCGAACACGGACTCGTCCCGGACGAAGTTGATCGTCCGGAATCCGCGGGCCTTCGCCAGGGCGATCAGGGAACGTCCGACGCCGGAGTTCGCGGCGTTCTGCACGATCCAGTCCCCGGGCCTCAGGTCGGCGTACTCGCTCAGGATCAGACCGGCCGTGGGCGGATTGCTGCCCAGCATCGAGAACTGCTCGACGCTGCCTTCCGGCAGCCGGAACAGCCCGTCGGCGGGCAGCAGCAGCCGCTCGCGCCAGGCACCGGCGAACAGCGGCAGAACCACCAGGTCGCCCGCCGCGAGCGTGTCGACGCCGGGGCCCGCCTCGACAACCCGGCCGACACCCTCGTTGCCGAGGACCAGCGGGAGCGGTGGCCGCCCGAGCTCGCCCCTGACGACCTTGAGGTCGTGCAGGTTCAGCGGTGAGAACTCGACCGCGACCTTGACCTCGCCGGCGCCGGGAGCGTTCGGCTCCTGGAGATCGACGACGCGTACGACGTCCTCCGGCTTGCCGAACTGGGTGATCTGGATGGCGCGCATGGGGACTCCCGGTGAGAGGCGGCGAGCTCTTCGCCGCAGTCAAACTGTACATTTTGCTTATGTCTGTCGCGGTATGTCCGCCGTCGGACGAGAGGGGGAATGTCAGGGCTGCACGTTCGGTGCGTCCGCCCTGGGGATCAGGTCCAGCGCCGATTGGGCCGTCTGTCGGAGCGTCGTGGCGTCGACGCCCGCCTTGGCCATGTTGTCGATGCCCCTGATCACGCTCAGCAGCAGATATCCCAGGGCCGTGGCGTCGGCGTGCTCGGCCACTTCTCCCGCATCCTGGGCGTCGCGTATCGCGGACGCGAGGGCGCCGGCGAGATCCTCGAACGCGCGACGGGCCGTGCCCGCCACCATGTCGTCCTCTCCGGCGCGGTCCGCGGTGACCTTGGTGAGGAAGCATCCCCGGCGGGGCGACTCGGTCGCGAAGGCGTCGGCGAGTGAGACGACGTAGCGCTCCAGGCGGGCCATCGGCGAGGTGAGCACCGCGTGCGGGCCCTCCCGCAGCTCCTCGCGGGCCTGGGCG
>NZ_JBFBJL010000095.1:0-27167 GCF_040686075.1 Streptomyces sp. NPDC086519 | reverse complement strand
GCCCCCCCCCGGGGGGGGCCCCCGCGCCCCCCCCCCGGGCCCGCCCCCCGGGCCCGCCGTCGGGCAGGCCCACGGGGCGGCCTCCGCTCAGGACGACCCCGGTTACTTGAGTTAGGCAAGCATATGTGGCTTACTTGAGTCAAGCAAGCGAATTGCCCGTGCTCCGAACGGATGAGTCCCCCCGTGTTCGGCGGCTGGCGGTGGCCGCCGGTGCCCCGCACCGGGCCGTGCCGGCCTGTTCCTGCGATGACGGAACTCGCCGGGCCCGCCGGGGCGGACGCACCCTCGACCTCACGCCCGCCGGGTGCCCGCTGCTGCGTCACCTCCTGGTCAACGCCGAGAGAGTGCTCTCCAGGGGGCGGATCGGCCGGTACGTCCGGGGCGAGTTCCGGGGCGGCAATGCCATCGAGCGGCTGGTCTCCCGGCTCGGGCGCAAGGTCGACCGGGATGACCCGCACCCCGCCCACCAGGCCGTTCTCGAACTGCTCGGTCGGCTGTGCCGCGCGGGCTGAGCCCCACGGTCCGCCGGATTGCCCCGGCAATACGGCGGACAAAATTGTTGACAATCTTGTTTGGCTAGATTTACGTTCGACACGCACTCACTCAGGGAGGGCACGATGCCGACAGAAGTCCGTCCGAGCACCGGAGAGCAGGCCAAGCAGCACGCGTTCACGCTGCTGCGGCAGGCGATCCTGCACGGCGAGATGGCCCCGGCCCAGCGGCTGGTGGAGAACGAACTCGCCGAGGAGTTCGGTGTGACGCGCGCCAGCATCCGTGCGGCTCTGATCGATCTGGAGGCCCAGGGACTGGTCGAGCGGATCCGCAACCGCGGCTCGCGGGTGCGGGTGGTGACCGTGGAGGAAGCGGTGGCGATCACGGAGTGCCGCATGGTCCTGGAGGGACTGTGCGCGGCCAAGGCGGCCGTCGCGGCCAGCGACGAGCAGCTCAGCGACCTCGCGGACCTCGGAGCGGCCATGACCAAGGCCGTCGCCGCCGGCGAGCCGGTGACCTACTCCGAACTCAACCACACACTCCACGACAAGATCCGGGAGATCTCCGGCCAGCAGACCGCCGTGGAACTGCTGGAGCGGCTCAACGCCCAACTGGTGCGTCACCGCTTTCAGCTGGCGCTGCGCCCGGGGCGTCCGCAGCAATCCCTGAACGAGCACCTGGCGATGATCGAGGCGATCAGGGCCAGGGACCCACAGGCGGCCGAGGCGGCCGTCCGCGCCCACCTCACAAGCGTGATCGACGCACTGCGCGACTGAGACGCCCGGGGCTGGGTGGGCGCACACCTGTCCACCAAGGAGAGTTTTTCGATGACGCACGCCAACGCGCCTTCCCCCGGTCCCGAATACGCCCGACCGGGGGAGCCCCTGTCCCCACCGCGGTCCACTCTGGTCGTCACCGCGCATGCCGGGGACTTCGTGTGGCGGGCGGGCGGAGCCATCGCCCTGGCCGCGTCCCGGGGCGAGAAGGTCACCATCGCGTGTCTGACCTTCGGAGAGCGCGGCGAGTCGGCCAAGGCATGGCGCGAGGGCAAGAAGCTGGAGGAGATCAAGGCGATACGCCGGGAGGAGGCGGAGAAGGCAGCCGCCTCCCTCGGCGCCGAGGTCCGCTTCTTCGACGCCGGCGACTACCCGCTGGTCGCCACCGCCGAGCTGACCGACCAACTGGTCGCCGTCTACCGCGAGACCCAGCCCGACGTCGTCCTCACCCACCCCGTCGAGGACCCGTACAACGGCGACCATCCGGCCGCCAACCGGATGGCTCTGGAGGCCCGGATCCTCGCCCAGGCCATCGGGTACCCGGGCGAGGGCGACATCATCGGCGCCCCGCCGGTCTTCTACTTCGAGCCGCACCAGCCCGAGATGAGCGGCTTCAGGCCCGAGGTCCTGCTCGACATCACCGAGGTCTGGGACACCAAGCGCAAGGCGATGGAGTGCCTCGGCGCCCAGCAGCACCTGTGGGCCTACTACACCGACCTCGCCGTCCGCCGGGGCGTCCAGCTCAAGCGGAACGCCGGACCCAACCTGGGCCTGGCGCACCGCACCATGGCGGAGGCGTTCATGCGGCCGTTCCCGCAGATCGCGAAGGAGCTGGCATGAGCGGCGTGATCGTCACCAACCCGCCGAAGGCGGAGCTGAAGGACGTCGACGCCCTGGCCGGCTTCGGGGTCGCCACCGTGAGCGAGGCGATGGGCCGCACCGGCCTGCTGGGTCCGGGGATCCGGCCCGTCCAGCAGGGGGTGCGGGTCGCCGGCACGGCCGTCACCGTGCTCAGCTGGCCCGGCGACAACCTCATGATCCACGCGGCCGTCGAGCAGTGCGGCGAGGGCGACATCCTGGTCGTCACCACCACCTCGCCCTGCACGGACGGGCTCTTCGGCGAGCTGTTCGCGACCGCGCTGAAGCGGCGCGGGGTGCGCGGGGTCGTCCTCAACACCGGTATCCGCGACACCCAGGAACTGCGTGACATGGGCTTCGCGGCCTGGTCCCGGGCGGTCTCCTCGCAGGGCACGGTCAAGGCCACCGGCGGCTCGGTCAACGTGCCGATCGCCGTCGACGGCCAGGTGATCCATCCGGGTGACGTGATCCTCGCGGACGACGACGGGGTCGTGGTCGTACCCCGTGAGCGCGTCCGCGAGACAGCCCGGAAGTCCGAGGCCCGCGAGGCCAAGGAGGCCGCGTCGCGCGCCGCGTTCGTCGACGGCCAGCTGGGCCTGGACCGCTACGGGCTGCGCGAGACCCTGCGGCGACTCGGCGTCGAGTACAAGACGTACGAGGAGTACGAGGAGCTCGGCACATGACCGGTCCCGCGGAGGTGCGCTGCATGCTGATGCGCGGCGGTACCTCCAAGGGCGCGTACTTCCTGGCCGCGGACCTGCCTGCCGACCCCGCCGCCCGCGACGACCTGCTGCTGCGGGTGATGGGCAGCCCCGACCCGCGCCAGATCGACGGCCTGGGCGGGGCGCATCCCCTCACCAGCAAGGTGGCGGTCGTCTCGGCGTCGGACGACCCGGAGGCGGACGTCGACTACCTCTTCCTCCAGGTCGCCGTCGACCGGCCGGAGGTGAGCGGCCGTCAGAACTGCGGCAACATCCTCGCCGGAGTCGGCCCGTTCGCCGCGGAACGGGGGCTCGTGGCCCCCGGTGACGGCGAGACCTCGGTACGGATCCGGATGCTCAACACGGGCGAGTCGGCCATCGCCACCTTCCCGACCCCCGGCGGGCGCGTCGACTACACCGGGGACGCCGAGATATCCGGCGTGCCCGGCACGGCCGCGCCGGTGGTGATCGAGTTCCCGGCCGGGCCGAGCCCGCTGCTGCCCACCGGAAACGTCCGCGACACCATCGCCCGAACGACGGTGACCTGCGTCGACAACGGCATGCCGACCGTGCTCGTCGCGGCGGCCGACCTCGGCGTCAGCGGGTACGAGTCGCCCAAGGACCTGGAAGAGAACCTGACCCTCGCCGACCGCCTCCGCGAGATCCGGCTGGCGGCGGGGAGACTCATGGGCCTCGGGGACGTCGAGACCGCCACCGTGCCCAAGCTCAGCCTGCTCGCCCCGCCGCGTGACGGCGGCGCGGTCACCACCCGGACCTTCATCCCCGTCCGCTGCCACACCTCGATCGGTGTCCTCGGCGCCGCCAGCGTGGCCGCGGGGCTCAGGCTGCCCGGCAGCGTGGGAGAGGGGATCGCCCGGCTCCCGGAGCGGAGCGACCGTGTCCGCATCGAACACCCCACCGGATTCCTGGAGATCGACACCAGCGCCGACCCGGGATCCGACGGCTCCCCGCCGGCCGCCCGCCGCACCGCGGTCGTCCGCACCGCCCGCAAGATCTTCGACGGCACGGTCTTCGCCCGCGCCGCCGCCGTGCCCGCACAACCTCAAGGAGGCAATGATGGCTCCGCCCCTCGGTGACATCGCCCATATCGGCCATGCCCAGCTGTTCACCCCGGACCTGGACGCCAGCGTCGCCTTCTTCACCGACTACCTCGGACTGACCGTCAACGGCCAGGACGGCGACACGGTCTACCTGCGCACGTACGACGACTACGAGCACCACAGCCTGGTCCTCACCGCCCGCGACCGGCCCGGCCTCGGCCGGCTCGCCCTGCGCACCTCCGGCGAGGAGGCCCTGAACCGCCGGATCAAGGCAATCGAGGACAACGGGGGCACCGGCCACTGGACGGAGGACGAGCCCGGCCTCGGCAAGCTCTACGTCACCACCGACCCGGACGGCCACGAGCACGCCCTCTACTGGGAGAGCGAGCACTATCAGGCGCCGGACGAGCTGAGGCCCGCGCTGAAGAACCAGCCGCAGGCCAAGCCCAACCGGGGCGTCGGCGTGCGCCGCCTGGACCACGTCAACTTCCTGGCCGCCGACGTGCTCGCCAACGCCGAGTTCCAGGAACAGGTCCTCGGGGCCCGCCCGACCGAGCAGGTCCGCCTGGACAACGGGTCCATCGCGGCCCGCTGGCTGACCTTCACCCACAAGTCGTACGACGTCGTGTACACGTCCGACTGGACGGGCTCGACCGGGCGGTTGCACCACATCGCCTTCGCGACCGACAGCCGCGAGGACATCCTGCGCGCGGCCGACCTCGCCATCGACACCGGTGTGTTCATCGAGACCGGCCCGCACAAGCACGCCATCCAGCAGACCTTCTTCCTGTACGTCTACGAACCGGGCGGCAACCGCATCGAGCTGTGCAACCCGCTCACCCGGCTGGTGCTGGCCCCCGACTGGCCGCTCGTGACGTGGACCGAGGCCGAGCGGGCCAAGGGGCAGGCGTGGGGGCTCAAGACGATCGAGTCCTTCCACACGCACGGGACGCCGCCGGTCGGCTGATCCGGTTTCCGCGGCCTGTGGGGGGTGGCCGGCGCGTCACGGCGCGCCGGCCACCCCCTTCGCCGCCCTGGTGTCCGGATCGTTGCAGAGATTGTTGACAAAAGTGTTGACGTTTTTGCCACCGATCCTTAGCGTCTACGCACCACGGGTCAGCCGCACGAGCCGCGTCGACCCCCTCTACCGCTTCCCCTCCAGGGAACGCTCCTGGACGAGAGGAAAACAAAGATGTCCTCCTCAACCGCCCTGTCCGCTCGCGGCGGCAAACTGGCCCGGCTGGTCGTCGGGCTGTGCTGGCTGGCCGTGCTCTTCGACGGCCTCGACATGTTCATCTACGGCTCGGTGCTGCCCCACCTGCTGGAGACCAGGACTTTCGGCATCACCCCGGACGAGGCCGGCGACCTCGGCTCCTACGCCACCTTCGGCATGCTGGTGGGCGCCCTGACCGCGGGCACGATCGCGGACCGGATCGGCCGCAAGCAGCTGATGATCGCCTGCGTCACCCTGTTCTCGCTCGCCTCCGGCATCTGCGCGGTGTCGGGAAGCCTCGCCGTCTTCGGCCTCGGCCGCACCCTGGCCGGCATCGGCCTCGGCGGGCTGCTGCCGACCGCGATCAGCATGGTCTCCGACTACGCCAAGGGCGGCCGGATCGCGATCACCATCGGTCTGCTGATGACCGCCCACCACGCGGGCGGCATCCTCTCCGCCTACGTCGCCAAGTGGCTGGTGGACCCCTTCGGCTGGCGCTCCGCCTTCTGGGTCTGCGTGCTCCCGCTGCTCTTCGTCCCCGTCCTGCTCAAGCTCCTGCCCGAGTCGCTGAGCTTCCTGGTCGCCAAGGGCCGCACCGAGGAGGCCGAGGCCCTCGCCGGCCGCTACGAGGTCGAACTGCCCGCCGTCGCCGCCAAGAAGACCGCCGCCGACCGCTGGGACGCGCTGCTCGGCCTGTTCCGCGGCGGCGAGTGGCTGCAGACCCTGCTGTACTGGCTGGCCTCCTTCGGCGGTCTGCTGCTGGTCTACGGCGTCGCCACCTGGCTGCCGACCCTGATGCGCACCGAGGGTTACGAGCTCACCAACGCCCTCACGTTCGTCGTCGTCTTCAACCTCGGCGGCATCGTGGGCATGCTGGTCGCGGGGCGTGCCGCCGACCGGTTCGGTGCCCCGCGCATCGCGGCGATCTGGTTCGCCCTCACCGCCGCCGGCGTCTACCTGCTCAGCGTGCACATGCCGATGGGCGTGACCACCCTGGTCGTCTTCCTCACCGGCGTCTTCCTGAACAGCGCCCAGACGATGATCTACGCGACCGTCTCCATCCGCTCCACCCCGGACAGCCGCGCCACCGCCGTCGGCTGGACCTCCGGCATGGGCCGCTTCGGCGCCGTCTTCGGGCCGTGGCTCGGCGGCCAGCTGCTCGCCGCGGGCAACGGCGGCTGGGGCTTCACCGCCTTCGCGCTGGCCGGTGTCTCCTCGATGGTGTTCATCGGCGTCGCCGCCCTGCGCTCGGCCGGGCAGCCGCAGGCCGGCCACGACCGGGAGAAGCTGCTCGCCGCACACTGACCGGTGCCGTCCGGACCGGTCCGGCGCCGCGCTCCGCCACGGGCGCGGCGCCTTCCTACTGCTCGCCGGCCGGCTCCGCCTCCAGGCCCGTGCAGGCCAGCTCTCCCTCGACCTCCGCACACGCCTCCACGCCCCGGGGGGCCGGCACCGCGAGCATCGGGCTGGTGTAGCCGACCGAGTCCTCGGCGGGATAGCTCGCCGAGAGCACGTCCTCCCCGGCCCGGACCGAGACCTCCCGGGCGTGCGGCGCGTGCAGCCGCACCTCGGACCAGACGGTGCCGCAGGCGGGGGACCAGCGCAGCCGGACGTCGTAGGCGACACCGGTGACACGGCTCTTGGTCCGCGCGTCCCGGTCGCACGCCGACGCGTCCGGCAACTCGCCCTGGCAGGAGCGGCCATGACAGCGCGGCGCCGCCGACACCGGCTGGGCTCCCGGAGTCCCGCGCCGGTCCGAGACGGTCACGGCCGCCGCTGTCGCCCCGGCCACGGCGAGCAGCGCGAGCGCGGTGAGCGGCAGCCGCCACCCCCGCCTCGCCGGAGGCCTGCCCGGGACCGGCTCGACGGCCGGCGGCCCCTCGGCGGCATCGCACAGCGCCAGCACGGCCGCCGGATCGGCGCCCGCGAGCCGGGCCAGGGCCTCCACGGCCGCGCGCGGCGGTCGTTTGTCGCCGGAGAGATAGCGGTGCCAGGCTGACTTGCTGTACGGAGTGCGGGCGGCCAGCGCCGCGAGGCTCAGTCCCGTACGCTCCTTCAGTTCGCGCAGCCTCGCCGCCGGCGACGCGTCCGGCGGGGTGGTCCTCGCTCCTTCGGGGTGCGGCATGTTGCGTGCCTCGACTTCTTGCGCTATGGGCGTTTCGCCCCTGTTGTCGGGATGGTTTCCCCTCGGGACCGGGCCCGCAATCGGCGAACAGGTGTGTAGACGGTGAATCGGGGGGTGCATGCCGAAGACCTGTTCGAGAACGCGGGGTTCCCGAACAGGTCTCGGCGGTCAGGGAGTACGGCGGTGCGGGCCGGTCAGCACCACGGGACGGCGTGGCCGACCCGGACGTAGCGGGCGGAGACGTACCCCTTGTGGTGCGGGAGCCGGTACCAGGTGTGGTTGCCGTGCACCGAGCCGCCGTAGGTCTTGCAGGTCAGCGGGACGAGCCGGTGGTTGCGGCGGTGGCTCACCACCCGGTAGCGGGTGCCCGGGCCGGAGCGGACGTTGAGCCGGACGCGGTGCGTGGTCACCCGGCCCACCGTGCGGTAGGCGTAGTGCCGGTGGTGGAGACGGTGGGCCGCCGGCGCGGGCAGGGTGGTGTAGTTGTAGAACTGCACGATTCCCTGGGGCGCGGGGACCGGGGTGGCGGCGCTCGCGGTGGCGGCCCCGGCCGTGGGCAGGAGCGCGAACACCGCGACCGTGGCCAGCAGGCCGTTCTTCAGGATCCGACGGGACATGGAAACCTCCGTGCTGTCGTGCTCGTGACCACGAAGCGTGATCACGACTCGGAGCGTTTCCGTGCCGGATCGGCACCATGTCGTCCCCGCGTGCCCTGGGACGGCTGGGACGTCCCAGGGCGCACCGGGGCTCAGCCCATCTGGTCCTGCGCCGACAGGTGCTCGACCGTCTTCCCCGTGGCGGTGAAGGTCCGCGTGACGTACCCCGAGGAGTACACCCACAGGATCCGCAGCGGGGTGTCGCCGACGTTGCGGAACAGGTGGGGGACGGGGGACGGGACGTACGTGGTGTCGAACTGCTCGAGGCGGGTCACCTCGCCGTCCACCCACACCTCCGCCTCGCCCTCCAGGACGGTCACGTGCTCGTCGCAGTTGTGCGAGTGCAACGGCGCCCCGCAGCCCACCGGATAGACGCTCATCCCGCTGGTGATGAGGTTCTCCCCGCCCGCCGACGGCGTGGTGATCAGCGGTGTCGTCACGACCGCACCGCCCCGGTCCAGCAGGGGTACGGACGCGGCCTTGATGATCGTGGTCATCGGGGGGTTCCTCTCCACTACGGCGTACGCGGTACGCCCACCGACGCTAGGCCGCCTCCGCGTGAACGGGTGCCCCCTGGCGTGCAGTTTTACCTTGCGCTCCGGGAGGTGTGAGCGGCCGGGGCGCGGCTGTAGCGTCACCTGGCAGTCCACAGCCGCCGAAGACAGAAGGCAGGTAACGGCCCCATGAGGCTCCCCGTTCTCAGCGAAGACGAGATGGATCCGCGCCAGCAGGAGCTGGCCGCCCGGATCGCGGGCCGCCGCGGCGCCGTCCGCGGCCCCTTCAGGGTCTGGCTGCACAGTCCGGAGATGTGCGAACGCGCGGAGTCCCTCGGCGCCTTCGCCCGCTTCGAATGCAGCCTCCCCAAACACCTGCGCGAACTGACCCTGCTGATGGCGGCCCGCAACTGGGACGCCCAGTACTCCTGGAACGCCCACGTCCACCAGGCGATCGAGGCCGGCATCCCGCGAGCGGCCGTCGAGGCCATCGCCGAGAAGCGCGAGGCCGTCTTCGCGGACGAGGCCGACCAGGCGTTCTACCAGTTCTGCCGGGAGGTCCTGGAGGAGCACTTCGTCACCGACGGGACCTTCGCCCGCGCCCTGGCGCACTTCGGTCCCAAGGGGCTGGTCGACACGATCGGCGCGCTCGGCAACTTCACCATGCTCGGCATGTGCCTGAACACCTTCCAGGTGGACCTCCAGGCCGACCGGGAGCCGCCGTTCCCGGATGTCCGCGGCTACCGGCGGATCGCCCCGGACGGAGCCCGAACCAGCGCCTGACCATGAGAAACGCGGCCGGTCTTTTAAGCCGAGAACCGTTGACAGGATCGCCGACATTCCATTTGTGTGGGTGACCGGCGCGAGCGAGCCGCACGCGCGTTCGGAGGAAAAATGGATCGCTTGCTCCTCATGCACAGCTTCGTGACCGTCGCCCAGGTCGGCAGTTTCAGCGGAGCCGCCAAGAAACTCGGTTCGTCCGGCTCCCTGGTGTCCCGGCACGTGGCGGAGCTGGAGCGGCAGATCGGCGTACGCCTGGTCAACCGCACCGCCCGCTCCGTGAGCCTCACCGAGCCGGGCCAGCGCTACGCCGAGTTCGCCGCCCGGATCCTCGACGAGATCGAGGCCGAGGACGCCGGCATCGCCCAGCTCCACGACCGGCCCGAGGGCACCCTCAGCGTCATCTGCCCCAAGTGGATAGGCAGCCTCGATCTCGGGGACGCCATCGCCGCGTTCTCGGCGACGCATCCGAAGATCCAGGTCCGGTTCGAACTCGGCGGGATGTCGGACCGCACCTACGACTTCCTGGACAGCGGATTCGACGTCGCCTTCCACACCCGGGACCTCAGGGACTCCAGTGTCCGGCTGAAGAAGATCGCCTCACTGCCGTTCGTGCTCTGCGCCTCCGCGGAGTACATCGAGCGCTGCGGCACGCTCGCCCACCCGAACGACCTCGCGGCCCACGACTGCCTGGTCCACCTCAACGACCCGGTCTGGCGGATCGGGCACGGTCACGCCAGCACCCTGCACAAGATCCGCAACATCGCGTTCTCGTCCAACTCCTACATCGCCCTGCAGAAGGCGGCGGTGCACGGCCGCGGTATCGCCCTGCTGCCCCAGCGCCCGGTCTACGACGACCTCGTCTCCGGCGCCCTCCAGGTGCTGCTGCCCGACCTCGCCGTACCCGACCGCCCGCTGTACGCGATCTACGGGCCCGGGCAGGACGCCCCGCGCAAGATCAGCGTCTTCCTGGACTTCCTCGCCGAGTGGTTCGCGCAGAACCCGATTCCCGCGATCCGGTCGTAGGCCGGGCGGCACGCGGCCCGGGGTCCGGGTGGCCCGGGCCGCAAGAAACGCTTGCGCATTCCGTAGAGCTCAGGCCATTGAGCCCCTCACGAGCCGAAACCTACGCTCGCGAGGCGACCCGGAAACGAGGAATCCATGGGAATCCAGAGAATCGAATCGGTCACCTATGCCGTCGACGACCTCGGCGTGTGTGTCCGGTTCTTCGACGACTTCGGGCTGTCGATGGCGGAACGGACCGACGAGCACGCGGTGTTCGAGACCCGCACCGGCCAGACCCTGCACCTCGACACCCTGCCGTCGCCGCTGCTGCCGGCCCCCGTCGAGGACAGGCCGACGCTGCGCGAGGTCGTCTGGGGCGTCGACACCCCTCAGGAGCTGGAGCGGCTGGTGGCGGAGGCGGGCCGGGACCGCGAGGTCCGCGAGAGCGCCGACGGCGTCCACCACACCGTCGACGAGACCGGCTTCGGCGTCGGCCTCACCCTGGCCCGCCCCGTCCCGGCCCCGGTCGCGCCCCGCCCGGCCAACACGCTGGGCAGCGTCACCCGCTGGAACACCGCCCTGGAGCCGATCACCCGGGTCCGCCCGCTGCGCATGTGCCACGTCGCCCTGAACATCCCCAAGGAGGGCCGCGAGGAGGCCGTCGGCTTCTACGTCGACCGGCTCGGGTTCCGCCCGACCGACGTGGTCGAGCCGATGGGCGTCTTCATGCAGGCCCCCGGCGACGACGACCAGCACACCATGCTGCTGTGCCACCGCCCCGACAGGGCGGGCGTCAACCACATCGCCTACGAGGTACCCGGCTTCGACGACGTGATCGAGGGCGGCAATCACATGATCGAGCAGGGCTGGCGGGAGGCCCGCAGGCTCGGCCGGCACACCATCGGCTCCAACGTCTTCCGCTTCCTGCACGCCCCGTGCGGCGGCCGCGTCGAGTACGCCGCCGACATGGACCGGGCCGACGAGAAATACGGCACCCGGGTCCACGAGACGACCCCGCCGCACCACATCTGGGCCCTGCGCACCAACCGCGACCAGGAAGCGCCCACCGCGTCCTGAACCTGAGAGGGCACCCCTTCATGACCACCGACCACGGCTATCCCGCCGTCCGCATGTACATAGCGGGCGAGTGGTGCCAGGGCGGCTCCGGACAGTCCGCCCCCGTCGTCAACCCCGCCACCGAGAAAGTCGTCGGCGAGGTCCCGCTCGCCACCGCGGCCGACCTCGACCGCGCGCTCGAAGCCGCCGAGCACGGCTTCAGGGTGTGGCGCGCGGCCTCGATCGCCAAGCGCTCCGCGATCCTGGACCGCGCCGCCGATCTGATCGCCGAGCGCGCCGCAGAGATCGGCCGCGTGATGACCCTGGAGCAGGGCAAGACCCTCACCGAGTCCACCAACGAGGCCAGGCGCACCGCCGAAACCCTGCGCTGGCACGCCGAGGACGCCCGCCGTGCCTACGGCCGGGTCATCCCGTCCGCGCCCGGCACGATCCTCACGGTCCGCCGCGAGCCCGTCGGGCCCGTCGCCGCCTTCGTGCCCTGGAACTTCCCGGTCGGCGGACCCAACCGCAAGATCTCCTCCGCCCTCGCGTCCGGCTGCTCGCTGATCATCAAGGCCTCCGAGGAGACCCCGGCGACGGCCGCCGCCCTGGTGGCGTGCTACGTGGACGCGGGGCTGCCCGCCGGAGTGCTCAACCTGGTCTTCGGCGAGCCCGCCGAGGTCTCCGCGCACCTCATCGCCTCCCCGGTGACCCGGCTGATCGCCTTCACCGGCTCGGTCCCGGTGGGCAAGCTCCTCGCCGCCGAGGCCGGCAGGGTCATGAAGCCCTCCCTGATGGAGCTGGGCGGCCACGCCCCGGTGATCGTCTGCGCCGACGCCGATGCCGGTCAGGCCGCCCGCCGCGCCGCCCAGGCGAAGTTCTTCAACGCCGGGCAGGTGTGCACCTCGCCCAGCCGCTTCCTCGTCCACGAGTCCCTGGTCGAGGACTTCACCGCCGAGTTCGTGAAGGCCGCCGAGTCGGTCGTCGTCGGCGACGGTCTCGCCCGGGGCACCACCATGGGCCCGCTCGCCAACGAACGCCGGCTGCGGTCGATCGAGCGGCTCGCCAAGGACGCGGTGGACAAGGGCGCGAAGGTGCTCACCGGCGGGGAACGGCTCGACCGTCCCGGCTACTTCTTCGCCCCGACCGTCCTCACCGACGTGCCGGCTGACGCGGACCTGATGTCCGAGGAGCCGTTCGGGCCCCTCGCCCCGATCGTGCCCTTCCGTGACCTCGACGACGCCCTGGCCACCGCGAACTCGCTGCCGTACGGCCTGGCCGCCTACGGCTTCACCAGGTCCGCCGCCACCGCCGAGAGACTCTCGGACGGGCTGGAGGCCGGCATCCTCTCCCTCAACCACTGCGGCGGGTCGGTGCACGAGGCACCGTCCGGCGGGGTCAAGGACAGCGGATACGGCCGGGAGGGCGGGCCCGAGGCGCTGGACGCCTACCTGGTCACCAAGCGCGTCTCCCACCTGCTGACGCCATGAGGTACGCACGCGTCCTGGCGGACGGGCGGCCGGTGTGGGGCCGGGTCGGGCGGACGGAGGTCCACCTGCTCTCCGGCTCCCCGCTGGACGGCGAACCCGACGTCCTCGGCACGGTCCCCCTCGCCGAGGCCGTCTGGCTGCCGCCCGTCGTACCCCCGGTGTTCTACGCCGTCGGCTACAACTACCCGCGGCACATCGAACACGCCGGTGCCGCGGCACCCGAGCGTCCCGAGGTCGGCTACCGGGCCAGCAACGCGCTCACCGGCCACCGTTCGCCGATCGTCCGGCCGGCCGAGGTGACCGGCCGATTCGAGGCCGAGCCCGAACTCGTGGCCGTGATCGGCCGCACCGTACGCCATGCCGACCACGACGAGGCCCGCAAGGCCGTGTTCGGCTGGACCATCGGCAACGACGTCAGCGCCCGCACCTGGCAGCACCAGGACCGCACGTTCTGGCGGAGCAAGAACAGCGACACCTTCAAGCCGATGGGTCCCTGGATCGAGACCGACGTCGACGCGCTCGCGCAGACCACCACGCTGCGCGTCAACGGCGAGGTCCGCGCCGAGTTCCCGACCGGGGACATGGTCTTCGACCCCTTCGACTACATCGTCGAGATCACCAAGCACATCACCCTTCACCCCGGTGACGTGCTCTGGATGGGCGCCGAGTCCACCTGCCAGCTCGAACCCGGCGACATCGTCGAGGTCGAGATCAGCGGTATCGGCGTGCTGTCCAACCCCGTACACCTGGAAGGGAACCACTCATGAGCGCCGAACCCCGGTACATCCACCACGTCAACTTCCCCACCACCGACCCCGACCGCACCGCGGCCTGGTACACCAAGGTCTTCGGGATGAAGCGGATCCAGCCCAAGTCCAACACCCGCGTGGTGCTGATGACCCGGGGCAACTTCGACCTGCACTTCACTCCCGTGGAGGAGATGGAGCGCATGGCGCCCTACCACTTCGCCGTCGAGGTGGACGACTGGGACGAGTTCCTCGCCCACCTGGAGGAACTGGGCATCCGGCACACCCGGCCCATCGAACGGCCCGAGAACCAGTCCAAGTTCTGCTACATCCACGACCCCGACCACACCATGATCGAGCTCGTCCACCACGGCCGCCGTCCCAACTAAGCGCATCAGTACGGGAGTTCACCTCATGCCCATCGCTGACTCCGACGGCACCTCCATCTACTACGAGCGCCACGGCAACGGCCCCGCGATCCTCTTCGTGCACGGCAGCGGCGGCCACCACGCCGCCTGGTGGCAGCAGGTCGCAGCGCTCCGCGAGGAGTTCACGGTCCTCACCGTGGACCTGCGCGGCTTCGGCAGGTCCGACTCCTCCATGCCCGAGTTCGACGGCCAGGACTTCCCCGGTGACGTCGTCGCCGTCCTCGACCAGGAGGACATCACCGACGCCATGCTGGTCGGCCAGTCCATCGGCTCCGTCGCCGCCCTGCGCGCCGGACTGCTGCGCCCCGAGCGGGTCTCCTCGGTCGTCCTGGGCCATTCCCTCGGCGGCATCAGCCACCCCGAGCTGAAGGAGCTGGCCGCCGCCGACCGGGCCGAGGCCGTCAAGTTGCCCGTGATCGACCGGCTGCTGACTAAATCGTTCCAGCGAGAGCGGGCCGACCTCACCTTCCTGTTCCAGCAGATGGGCACCTTCAACGTCGCCACGATGCAGGACCTGCGGAACCTCGACACCAACGGCCCCTCACTGGAGGACATCCAGGCCTCCGGCCTCACCATCGCGTTCCTCGCGGGCGAGAAGGACGCCGTCCTCAGCGTCAGGACCGTCACCCGCGCTCACGAACTGGTGACCGGCTCGCACCTGGAGATCGTCACGGACGCCCCGCACTCGATGTACTGGGAGACGCCCGAGCCGTACAACGCGGCGATCGCCAAGCTCCGCCGCACCCTCACCGCAGACAAGGAAGCCGTATGACCAGCCTCTCCCTGGACGCCGCCGAGGAGATCATCGACGCCGCCCACAAGCGTGCCCAGGCGATCGGCAAGGCGGTGAGTGTCGCGGTCGTGGACGCCGGCGGCTTCCCCATCGCCATCCGCCGCCCCGACGGCGCCCGCCCCCTCACCCCGGACATCGCCCGCGCCAAGGCCTACACCGCGGCCATCATGCAGCGCCCCGGCAAGATGCTGAAGACATGGCAGGAGTCCCAGCCGGTCTTCTTCTCCCAGCTCTCCCAGCTCCCCGGCGCCGCCCTGCCGATCATGGCCACCGAGGGCAGCGTCACCATCAAGAAGGACGGCGAGATCATCGGCGGCCTCGGCATCGCCGGCGGCACCGCCGACGAGGACCAGCAGATCGCCGAGGAGGTCCTCCAGTTGCTCGGCTACGAGCTGGAGTTCGCCGCCTGGGGCGTCGCGGGCAAGCCGGGTACGTCCGGAAAGGACGCGTGAATCATGGCGGACACGTTCAACTACCGCATCGACCACCACGGCAGCCTGGTCCGCACGAGCGAGGTGCTCGCCGCGGACGGCGATCCGGAGGCGCTCCGGCAGGCGGTCGAGGACCTGGTCGCCTACCAGCGCAAACTGCGCTCGACCGTGGTCACCGACGGTGATTTCCCCCGGGCGGACTTCCGCAGCGCGGTCCTCGACGCGGTCTCCGGCTTCCGCCGTACCGACGAGGCCGGCGCGGACGGCCTGGTCCGCTGGGTCGCCGAGTCGCTGCCCAAGGCGAACGGCCCGCTGGTCGCCGACTGGGCCGGACGGCTCGCCGAGCTGACGGTGATCGCTCCGAAGGTGTCGCTGCCCTCGCCGGCGTACCTCGCCGCCACCACCTTCGAGCCCGGCCACGGCATCGGTTCCGCCCGGGAGCTCGGCGAGGCACTCGCGGAGATCGTCCAGGCCGAGATCGCGCTGCTGGTCTCCAGGGGCGTGCGGCTGATCCAGCTCAACAATCCGCTGCTGCTGGCCCAGTCGGGTACCGGCGCGGCCGACGGCGGGGCGCTGTCCTTCGAGGACGCCCTGGCCGTGGACGCCCTGGCGGTACGGCTGGACGAGCGTCCGGAGGGCGTCCGGATCGCTCACGCGCCCGGCTGGGCGGCCCCCGCCGCCGTGGACCGGGCACGGGTCGAGCGACTCCACGAGACGGTTCCCGTCGACCGCTGGGTGCTGCCCTTCGACCAGGGCACCGAGGCCGAGCTCGACCTGGTCCGGGTGCTGTCCGAGGGCCGGGACCTGTGCCTGGGCGTGGTCGACGCGACCGCGGCCGACCTGGAGGACATCGACACCGTTCTGGAGCGGATCGACCGGGTCGGCGAGTTCAAGGACCTGGAGGACGCGGCCCTCAGCCCGTCCCGGGGCTTCGCCGACGTGGCGTCCAGGCCGCTGCTCACCGCCGGGGGACAGCGCCGCAAGCTGGTCCTGGTCGAGACGCTGGCCCGCTATGTGTGGGGCAACGAGTTCTGATCCAGGACGGCACAGTGCCGGGAAGCGCGCGCGGAGGCGCTTCCCGGCAATGGCGTTCCGGCGCGGCTCAGAGCACCTCGGCGAAGGTGACCGTCCGCTCCGTCAGCAGCGGGAAGACCACCCCCAGGATCAGCTCGGCGAAGTGGTCCGCCGCCTTGTGCGCCTCGAAACCGGCGCGGTCGGTGTACTGCTCGTACAGCACGAACGACCCCGGCCGGTCGACCTCCGCGTGCACCTCGTAGGCGAGGTTCGCGGGCTCGGACGGCGTCAGCTCGCGCATCTTGAGCAGCGCGTCGCGCACGGTGTCCGCGTCGGCGGGGGCGCAGTGGTAGTGGGCGACGACGGTGAAGGCCATCTCTTTCCTCCGGACGGTGCTGTGGATCTCGGCTCACGCCGATTTCAGCACGAATCCGCAGATGGGCGACCGCGCGGTGCGAAATCAATGTCTGCCGCCCCGGGGCTGGTCCCGGACCCCCCACCTCGTGTGTTGTCGACACGGGCGACTTCCGTCCCCATCCGACGAGAGAAGTGAGTCCATGCGAACCCTCGAAACGCTCTCCGGCGGCGAGTGGGTGACGACCGGCCGGTGGATCGACGTCCTCGACCCCGCCGACGTCCGCACGCCCATTGCCCGTGTCCCGGCGCTGTCCGCCAAGGACGTCACCCGGGCCTACGACCACGCCGAGCGCGGCTTCGCCGTCTGGAAGCGCACCAACCCCTTCGAGCGGGCCCGTGTCCTCACCGAGGCGGCCCGGCTGATCCGGGAGCGGGCCGGGGAGATCGCCGCCGACGTCACCGCCGAGAACGGCAAGACCCTGGCCGAGGCGACCGGCGAGACCCTGAAGGCCGCCGACTTCCTGGAGTACTACGCGGGCCTGGCCCGCCAGGGCTACGGCACCCTCCTGCACGACGTACGCCCGAACCACCGCACGCACACCCAGCGCGAGCCGATCGGCGTGATCCTGGTGATCAGCCCCTGGAACGACCCGCTGATCACCCCGGCCCGCAAACTCGCCCCGCTGCTCGCCACCGGCAACGCGGCCGTGTTCAAGCCGGCCACCGAGACCCCCCTGTCGGGGCTCCACTTCGCCCGCGCCCTGCACGACGCGGGGCTGCCCGCCGGCGTCCTCGGCGTCGTCACCGGCCGGACCGCCGAGATCGAGGAGGCCCTCCTCGACGACCCCCGGATCGCCGGCATCACCTTCACCGGCTCCAACGCCGTCGGCAACCGCATCCGGCGCCGGCTCGCCGACCGCAACGTCCGCTTCCAGGGCGAACTCGGCGGCAAGAACGCCTCGGTGGTGCTGTGCGACGCCGATCTGCCGGCCGCCGCGAAGGCCGTCGTGGCCGCCTCCTTCGGCCAGGCCGGGCAGCGCTGCACGGCCACCAGCCGGGTGATCGTCGAGCAGCCGGTGTACGACGAGTTCGTCGCACTGCTGGTCGCGGAGGCCGCGGCGCTGACCGTCGGCCCCGGCACCGACCCGGCGACCACCCTGTGCCCGCTGTCGAGCCCGAAGCAGCGTGACAGCGTCCTCGCCGACCTCGGCAGGGCCGTGGAACAGGGCGCGACCGTGCTCACCGGAGGCCGGGCGGACAGCGAGCGGCCCCACGGCTGCTACGTGGAACCCACCGTCCTCGCGGGCGTCACCCCGGACATGGCCGTCTGGCGGGAGGAGGTCTTCGGCCCCGTGCTCGCCGTCCGCGCGGCCGACGGATTCGCCGCGGCCGTGGAGGCGGTCAACGACTCCGTGTTCGGGCTCGCCGCCGCCGTGTTCACCCGCGACCTCGGCTCGGCGTACCGTTTCGCCGACGAGGCCGAGTGCGGGCAGGTCGCGGTGAACACGACGACCACCGGCTGGGACGTCCATCTGCCGTTCGGCGGCTTCCACGACTCCGGCACGGGCTACAAGGAGCAGGGCGAGGAAGTCCTGAGGTTCTCCACACGGGTCAAGACGGTGGCCGTCAACGTCGGCGTCCCGGAGCGGGCCCATGGCTGAGGAGACGGTCGGCGTCGTCGGCGCCGGCATCGTGGGCCTGGCCACGGCCCGCGAGGTCGCCCTGCGCCGCCCCGGCACCCGGGTCGTGGTCCTCGAGAAGGAGCAGGAGGTCTCCCGGCACCAGACCGGCCACAACTCCGGCGTGGTGCACGCGGGCATCTACTACACGCCCGGCAGCCTCAAGGCCGACCTGTGCGTGCGGGGCGTGTCCCTGTTGCGCGAGTACTGCCAGGACCGGCGGCTGCCGTACGAGGAGATCGGCAAGCTGGTCGTGGCGGTGCGCGAGGACGAGCTCGGCCGGATGGAGAGCCTGTACGAGCGGGCGAAGAACAACCATGTGCCCGAGCTGCGGAAGGTCTCCCGGGAGCAGATCAGGGAGCTGGAGCCGCACGCCGGAGGCATCGCGGCACTGCACTCCCCGCGCACCGCGATCACCGACTACCCGGCGGTCGCCCGCGCCTTCGCCGAGGACGTCGTGGACTCGGGCGGCGAGGTGCGCCTCGGCTTCCCGGTCACCTCGATCACCACCGTGCCGGGAGGCATCGAGGTCGCCTCCGGACAGGACCGGGTCCGCGTCGGCCGGCTGATCCTCTGCGCCGGCCTGCAATCCGACTCCGTCGCCCAGCTCGCCCGGGACAAGCAGGAACCCCGGATCATCCCGTTCCGCGGTGAGTACATGCTGCTCAGGCCGGACCGGGCGCATCTCGTGCGCGGACTGATCTACCCGGTGCCCGATCCCCGCTACCCCTTCCTCGGCGTGCACTTCACCCCGCGCGTCGACGGCTCGGTGGAGGTCGGCCCCAACGCGGTCCTCGCCCTCGCCAAGGAGGGCTACCGGCGCAGCCGGGTCTCGCCCCGGGACCTGCTGGCTCTCGCGGCCTACCCGGGTGCCTGGAAGATGGCCGCCCAGCACTGGCGTACCGGCATCAAGGAGTACCGCGGCTCCTTCTCCGCCGCCGCCTTCATGAAGGACGCCGGGCGGTACGTCCCCGAGGTCGGCGTCCGGGACGTGGTGCGCGGCGGCGCGGGCGTACGCGCCCAGGCGCTGGACCGCGACGGCACACTCGTCGACGACTTCCGCATCCACCGCGTCGGCCGGATCACGGCCGTGCGCAACGCGCCCTCGCCGGCCGCCACGGCCTCGATGGCGATCGCCGAGCACATCGCCGCGGCCGTCTTCGGCGAGCCCTGAGACAGCGGCCGTACGCCCCGCGAACAGCGCACTTCCGCGCAACAACAGCTTGCGCCCGCAGCTCTCCGCAAGAGCCCGCGGTTTGCCTAGCGTTCCTTCCGTACCGCCCCAAGCCCCTTTTCGAGAGGAAGAGTTCGCGCCATGTTCGTCGTCGACACGCAGATCCACATCTGGAAGGAAGAGACCCCGGACCGCCCCTGGGTGCCCGGCGCCCGGGAGCGGATCCGGCTCAACGGCCATCGCGAGGACCCCTTCTCCTACGAGGAGGCCCTGGAGCTGATGGACGAGGCCGGCGTGAACCGGGCGCTGATCCTGCCGCCGTCCTGGGAGGGCGACCGCATCGACTACGCCCTGGAGGCCTGCGAGGCCCACCCGGACCGGTTCGGCATCATGGCCCGCGTCCCGCAGAACAAGCCCGAAGAGGGCAAGGCCATGCTCACGGACTTCGCCCAGAACCCGCACGTCAAGGGGACCCGGCTCACCTTCCACCGGCCGCAGGACCGCAACTGGATGATCGACGGCACCAACGACTGGTACTGGCCGATCGCCGAGGAACTGCGCATCCCGACCATGGTCCACGCCCCGATCTGGAAGCGCGAGCTCGGCGAGATCGCCGCCAGGCACCCCGAGCTGAAGATCATCATCGACCACATGGGCATCATGGCCCGCTGCGTCGACGACGCCATCGGCTACTGGGTCTCGGAGACCGCCGACCTGCACGTCCACCCGAACGTCTACGTCAAGGTGTCGGCCCTGCCCGGCTACTCCACGCAGCCGTTCCCGAACAACAACATCCAGAAGTACGTGCGCGAGATGGTCGACAAGATGGGCCCGCAGCGCTGCTTCTACGGCACCGACATCACCCGGCTGCTCGGCCACGGCATCACCTACACCGACACGATCGAGCAGTTCACCAAGCACTGGGACTTCACGCCCGAGGAGCTTGAATGGATCATGGGCCGCGGTATCTCCGAGGTCCTGAACTGGCCGATCGAGGGCTGAGGAAACTCCGGCGATGACCAACAACCCACGGACCGACGGCGGGGACGCCGTCGTCTCCGCCTTCAACGCGGCGGGCGCCGACTACGTGTTCTGCTCCTCGGGGTCCGAATGGGCCCCGGTGTGGGAGGCGCTGGCCCGCCGCCACCGCGACGGCGAGCCCGCCCCGCGGTACCTCGACCTGACCCACGAGACGGTCGCCGTGGGCATGGCCACCGGCTACGGGCTGATCGAGCGCCGCCCGCAGGGCGTCCTGCTGCACGCGGCACCGGGCCTGCTCCAGGGCTCGATGGCCGTGCACGGCGCGCTGCTGGCCGGCGTGCCGATGGTGGTCGCCTCGTCCGAGTCGACGACGTACGGCGACGCCCCCGGCCACGACCCGGGCGGCCAGTGGTACCGCAACCTGTCGATCGTGGGCGGCCCGCACGGCATCGCCCAGCCCTTCACCAAGTGGTCGACCGAGGCCGCGAGCGTCCACACGCTCCCGGCCATGATCACCCGGGCGGCGGAACTGGCCTGGCGGGCCCCGGCCGGGCCGGCGTACCTGAACATCCCCCTGGAGATCCTCCTGGAGGAGTGGGACGGCCGCGAGGCCAAGCCCGTCGTCCCGCCGGGCTCCACGCACAGCTCGCCGGAGGAGGCCGACCCGGTCGCGCAGCTGATCCGCGAGGCGGCCAACCCGGTGATCGTCACGGAGACGGCGGGGCGCGAGGCGGGCGGCTTCGAGGCCCTGGTCGCCTTCGCCGAGGCGTGGCACATCCCGGTCGTGGAGCCGGACTCGGCGGTGTGCGGCAACTTCCCGCGCACCCACCCGCTGCACGCGGGCAGTGACATCGGCCCCTGGATGGACTCGGCCGACCTGATCCTCCTCGTCAACTGCCGTGCCCCCTTCTACCCGCCCTCGCGCCGCCCGTCCAAGGCGAAGATCGTGGTGATCGACGAGGTCCCGCAACGCCCGCACGTGGTCTACCAGGTGCTGTTCGCCGACACCTACCTGGAGGGCGATGTCGCCAACACGCTGCGCCAGCTGACCAAGCGGGCGAAGGACCTCGACGAGCATGCGGTCCAGGCGCGCCGCGCGGCGCAGCAGGAACGGCACGCCGCCGAGCGGTCCGCGATCGCGGCGGCGGAGGCGAAGGCGGCCGAGGCCAGGGGTATCGACCCGGTGCTGGTCGCCGCGACCCTGCGCACGCTGCTGCACGGGCAGGACGCGATCGTCGTCGACGAGACCATCACCCACAGCCGGATCGTCAGGCGACACGTCCAGACCGCCGGCCCCGACTCCTACTTCTACGTCCAGGGCGGACTCGGCCAGGGCATCGCGGTCGCCCTCGGCGTCAAACTCGCCGCCCAGGAACGGCCGGTGGTCCTCACCATCGGCGACGGCGCGTTCACCTACAACCCGGTGATCCCCTCGTACGACGCCTCGAACGCGTACGAACTGCCGTTGCTGGTCGTGGTGTTCAACAACCGTGTCTACAAGTCGATGAACCTCAACCACCGCCGGTTCTACCCCGACGGCGCGGCCGCCGAGACCGGCGAATGGCTCGGCACCGATCTGCACCGGCTGCCCCGGCTCGCCGCCTTCGCCGAGCCGTTCGGCATGCACACCGAGACCGTCGACACGTCGGAGGCGCTCGCGCCGGCGCTCGAACGCGCCCTGAAGGCCGTGGCCGAGGGCACGACCGCCGTCGTGGACGTCCTAGTCACCCGCTAGCCAGGAGACACACCGCAACCATGTCCAACACCCCCACCAAGATCCTGGTGCCCGCCGACGACCTGCGCGTCTTCTCATCCGCCCTCCTCGAAAAGGGCGGCCTGAGCGCCGAGCACGCCCGCACCACCGCCGACGTGTTCGTCTGGGCCGCCCAGCGCGGCGTCGACTCGCACGGCACCGCCCGCGTCCCCGCCTACCTGGACCTGCTCGCCAAGGGCGTCGCCAACGCGGGGCCGCAGATGCGGATCGAGTCGACGGCGCCGGCCGCCGCCGTCCTCGACGCCGACCGCGCCCCCGGCCCGGTCGCCCTGACCGCCGCCGCCGACGAGGCGGTCCGGCGGGCCCGCCAGACGGGCATCGCCTCGGTCGGCGTCCGCCGCACGGTGCACACCGGTGCCATCGGCTACTACGTGTCCCGGATCGCCGAACAGGGCCTGGTCGGGATCGGGTTCGTGGCCGGCATGCCCAACATGGGGTACACCGGCGTCAAGGGCGCGGCCGTCGCCACCAGCCCGCTCGCCGTCGCCGTGCCGGCCCGGGAACACGCCCCGCTGCTGCTGGACATGGCCACCGCCACCATCGCCCTCGGCAAGATCCGCCAGGCCAGGGCGAGCGGCACACCCCTGCCCGAGGGCGCGGCCGCGACGGAGGACGGCACGCCGACGACCGACCCGGAACTGGCGGTCATGCCCCTGCCCCTGGGCGGTGCCAAGGGCTCCGGCATGTCCCTGGCCTTCGAACTCCTGACCAGCGTCCTCGTCGGCGCCCCCATCTTCGCGTCCTTCCACGCGGGCGACCGCAAGCACCGGCAGAACGCCCTCCTCATCGCCGTGGACCCGGCGGCCTTCGGCGACCCGGAGGCATTCACCGCGAACGTCGACGACGCCCTGAGCACGCTGAAGGGCCTGCCGGTCGCGGAGGGCGCGGACGGGGTGTTCTACCCCGGTGAGCGCAGTGCGGCGGCGGCCGACGAGCGGGGCGCGATGGGCATCCCGGTCGCTCCGAAGGTGTGGCGTGAACTGACCGAGCGGGCCGAGCAGCTGGGCGTCGCTGTGCCGCGGCTCGAAGGGTAGTCACGTGTGCGACGGTGCCTCGTCGCCCTGAAGGGGCGCGGGGCCCTGTCGCCGCGCGGTGGCTCCGCCCGGGCACGACGAGCCGCCGCAACGGTCGGTCGCGCACCGGCAGCGCCCCCGAGCTCTCAGGCGCCCCGGCCCCCGGCCTCCCGCACATGGCGCGCGATGAGCGCATAGACCTCCCGCGCCTTCACCTCGTCCTTGCCGTCGTACCCGTGATCCGCTTCCGCCACCTCGTGGTGCTCCACCAGTGCCCCGACGCCCCCCAGCCGCGCCGCATACCGTTCGCCCTCCGCCCTCAGCAGGTCGTACTCGGCGGTTATCACCAGTGCCGGGGCGATGCCGGTCAGGTCGGCCGTGTCGGACGGGTGGGCGGGGGAGACCAGCGGGTCGGTGCGGTTCTTCGGTTCCGGGACGTACGAGGTGTCGAACACCTCGGCCATCCAGGGCCGCAGCATCGGCCTGGCGACGGCGGCCCGCTTGTCGGTGGCGCTCGTCGCCAGGTCCAGCGGGGGGTAGTGGAGGACCTGGAGGGCGATGGCGGGGCCGCCCTCCGCCAGCGCCTGCCGGGCCACCGCCGCCGCGAGCCCGCCGCCGGCGCTCTGCCCGCCCACGGTCAGCCGGGTGCCGTCCCAGCCCTGCTCGGCCGCGTGCTCCGCCACCCAGCGGACCACCTCGTAGGCCTGGCGCGGCGGGGCCGGGAAGGGGTGCTGCGGGGCGACGACGTAGTCGACGTTGACCACGGCCACCCCGGCCTCGGCGGCCAGGAACCGGCAGAGCGGGTCGTCGAGTTCGGTGAGCGACATGACGTAACCGCCGCCGTGGAAGTTGACGTGCACCGGGGGAGCGGGGGCCGCGGCGGCCGGCAGGTAGACGGTGGCGCGGGCCGGGGCGACGGACGTCGGGATGGTCAACGTCCGCACCGTGCGCGGGAACTCGGGGAACCGGGCGTGCGCGTCGGCGTCGGAACCCGGGCCGCTCGCACGTCTGCTCGCGAGCAGGGTCAGCCGCTGCATGGTCTTCGCGGCGAGGGCGGCGACCGAAGGGCGGGCCAGGAGGGACATGCGGCTCCGATCGGGAGGGGCGTGCGCTGCGGGACGGCATCCGCCGAGCGACGGATCAATCATCAGGAATCCTGCTGATCGTCGGGTGACGATAACCCGCTCTCCGATCGTGGTGTCAAGCCCCTGGGGGGTCAGCGCAGGTACCGGGCCGGCCTGTCGTGGCCGTGCGGAGGGCAGCCGCAGGGCCCGCGTCCGGGCTGCGGCGCCGGCGACCCCGGGTCCTTGCGGGCGGTCACGCACGCGGCGAACCGGGCACCCTCGATCATGTGCTCGCTGTCCGACGCGGCCTCGGCCAGGCTCGCACAGGACACGGCCAGCAGCGCGGCGCCCATGACCAGCGGCAGCGTCCGCTTCGGGGGCGGCGGGGCGAGCAGGGCCCGTACCCGCTGCGGCACCGCGCCGCCGGTCGCCGCGAGCGAAGCCCCGGCCGGGGACTTGGCCGAGGCGAGAGCCGCCCGGCCCACCGCGCGGGCGACGACCGTCCGGTCCCCGACCCGCTCCGCGGCCGCTTCGTCGGCCCAGCGCTCCAGCACGAAGCCGCCGGTCCCGGCGACCGGCCGCAGCAGGGGGCAGGCGGCGGCGGTGAGCCGCCAGGCGGTCTGGAAGAGATGGTGGCGGCCGCGCAGATGGGCCCGCTCGTGCGCGAGCAGCGCCTCCCGCTCGGTGTCGCCGAGACAGCGCAGCATCCCGTGCGAGACCACGATCCGGCCCGGCGCCCCCGGGAGCGCGAAGGCCTGCGGCGACGCGTCGTCGAGCACGGCCAGTTCCAGGTGCCCGGGCAGCCGCGCGCACTCCCGGCGCGCCCAGAGCAGATGCCGTACCTGCCCTACCGCGGCGACCGCGAGGCCGGACAGGGAGGCGAGCAGGGCGACCGTCGCGACCGCGGACACGGTGAGGTACACGGGGTCGTCCGCGCGCAGCGCCGTCACCGACCAGCGGCCCTCCTCGGCGACCTCCGGGATCTGCGCGAACCCGGTGAACGCCAGCAGCGCCAGCGAACCCAGCCAGCCGAGCGCCGTCACCAGGGCGCCGCCGGCCAGCGCCCACGCCGCCGGGCGCGGCGCCAACCGCAGGGCGAGCCGGGGCGCGAGCACCGAGAGGACCACGGTGACCATGAGGGGGACGTAGACGCTGACTGCCATCGGCTCACGGTCCTTCGCCGGCCGGCCCGCCGTCGTGTTCCCCGAGCAGGCGCTGCAGCAACTGCTCGTCCTCCTGGGAGAGTTCGGAGACGAACCGGGTGAGCACGGCCTCCCGGTCGGAACCGCGTTCCAGCAGGGTGTGCATCCGCTGGGCGGTGTCGGACGCCTCGTCCCGCACCGGCGCGTACGCGTAGCCCCGGCCCGCCCGGTGCCGTACCAGTGCGCCCTTGTCGTGGAGCCGGGACAGGATGGTGAGCACCGTCGTGTACGCGAGGTCCCCGGGCAGCCGTTCCTGGACCTGCCGGGCGGTCAGCGGCCCGGAGGCGGTCCAGAGGGTGGCCAGGACACCGCTCTCCAGCTCACCGCGCGCCCGCCGGCCGGATGCCTCGCCGGTCTCGCCGCTCCTCCGGTCACGCACCGTTCACCGTCCTTCAACCCGTGTTCGAGGCCACAGCCTACCCACCGTGCTACCACGGCATGGAGAACCGGCCGAGGGTGCTGGATGACCTGCGCGAAAGTCGTCTACTACAGGTTGTACGAGTTCCCCTACTACATGTTGTAGAGTTTCGCCGCTCCACTCCAACTGCGGAGTATCTGCGGAGGAACCCACCCATGCCCCACCTCGGAAGTACGGTGCATCTGCGCGCCCTGGCGGCCGCCGCCCTGCGTCCCCGGCCCGGCCTCGCGCCCCGGCGCGACACGTCTGCCGAGCGCGTCGTGATCGTCTCCGCGAGCATCGGCGCGGGTCACGACGGCGCCGCGCGCGAACTGGAACGCCGGCTGACCGCGGCGGGTGTCACGGTCGACCGGTGCGACCTGCTCGACCTGCTGCCCGCCCGGCTCGGCCGGGCCGTCCGCGACGGCTACCACCGGATGCTCGTCCGGGCGCCCTGGTTCTACCAGCACGTCTACACCAGCACCGAACGCGCCGGAGGCGGCGGCCCGTTGGCTCGCGCGCTGCTGCGCACCGCCGAGAACCGCATGCTCGGCGCCCTCCCCGCGGACACCGGCGCCGTCGTCTCCACCTACCCCGGCGCCAGCCGCGTCCTGGGCAGGCTGCGGCTGACCGGGCGCCTGGATGTGCCGGTGTTCACGTATCTCACCGACTTCTCGGTGCACCCGCTGTGGGTGGCCGAGGGCGTCGACGTCCACCTCGCCGCCCATGCCGTACCCGCCGCGCAGGCCCGCGCCCTGGGCGCCCGGGACGTCCGGGTGGGCGGCCCGGTCGCGGACCCGCGCTTCTGCCCCGCCGACGCCGGGCGCCGCCGGGCGGCCCGGGCCCGCTTCGCTCTCCCCGCGGACGCTCCGCTGGCGCTGCTGGTCGCCGGCTCCTGGGGGGTCGGCCCGGTCCGGCAGGTGGCCCTTGAACTGCGCGACTGCGGCGCGGTCGTCCCGGTCGTCGTCTGCGGCCGCAACGAGGCACTCGCCGGGCAACTGCGCGCCGACGGCATCGAGCACGCCTACGGCTGGGTCGACGACATGCCCGGCCTGATGCACGCGGCCGACGTGCTGGTGCAGAACGCGGGCGGCCTGACCTCGCTGGAGGCGTTCGCCGCCGGGCTGCCCGTGGCCAGTTACCGCTGCATACCGGGCCACGGCATCACCAACGCCGCGGCTCTCGACGAGGCCCAGGTCGCCGCCTGGATCCGCGACCCGGCCGAACTCAAGGACGTCCTGAGCGACTTGATCGACGGTGCGCGCGGTCTGCTGCAACGCGAGGCGGGCCGCGCCCTGTTCGCCGCACCCGGAGCGGGCCCCGCGGACGAGATCGCCCGCGCCTGCCGGACGCCCGGCCCCCCGCCGGTCCCGCCCGGCCTCGACCTGCCGTCACCGCCGGCGGGCC
>NZ_JBFBJL010000094.1:0-27316 GCF_040686075.1 Streptomyces sp. NPDC086519 | reverse complement strand
CCGTCACCCGCAGCGTCAGCCACGCCTCACCGCCGTCCGCCGGCACCTCGAACGGCAGCGGTACGGCCGCGGTCTCGCCGGGGCACAGTGCGGGCCCTGGCCCGGCTCCCCGCCCAGCGCCGCGGTGTCAGGACTTCGCGTAGCGCTGCTTCAGCGCGCTGCGCTTGTTGCTGCCCTCGGCGTTCCGGCCTTTTTCGATGATCACCAGGTTGTGGTAGAAGTGCACGCCGACGATGTTGAGGTCGGTGTACGTCGGCTGATAGTTCTCGGTCACGAATTCCTCATAATTCAGGCCGTCCGTCAGCCCCTTCAGCATCCCCATACTGGTGTGCTTGGCGTCGAGATCCTCGCTGCCCTGCCATTCGGGCCAGTACGACGACTGCGTGTCCTCGACGATGTAGATGCCACCGTCCTTGAGCCGCGGGAAGAGCGTGGCGAAGGTCGTGAGCACATGCGGACTGCGGTGACTTCCGTCGTCGATGATGACGTCCAGTTCACCGATCTTGTCGGCGACGGCGTTCAGGGACGACGGATCGGACTGGTCGCCGATGAACGTCGTGATGCGTTCCTCGTCGACAAATGACTTGTCCTGGATGTCCATTCCGAAAATCTGCGCCTTGGGGAAGAACTGCTTCCACATGCGCAGCGAAGCCCCGCCCTGACCTGGCCTGTTGTAGCCGCCGATACCGATTTCCAGCAGGTTGAAGGACTCGTTCCTCAGGTGTCCGAGGTGGCGCTGGTAGTGCTGGGTGTAGCGGTGTATTCCCCACTTGTCCGTCTTGAAGTGCTGGGCGAGTTTATTGAGATCACCGGAGATCGCGTCGAGTCCCGTCGGCTTGGCCGGCGGAACCGGCCGGGGGGTCAGGCGCCGCTTCAGTCGTCGCAGGATCCGCACATTCTTCTTACCCAGCACGGACTTCACGGTTGCTCGCATCGACATCGCGGGACAAATCCTTTCCCTACCCGGCTCACAAGACATTCAAAGCATCATCGTAGTGATGTGGGGCAACCCACAAGGGGCGAACACGGCTACCCGTGAAAAAGTCCGTCGCACTCCGCTATTTCCAAACGCCGCAGGGCGGCCGACAGGCCCGGTGAGCCGTCGGCCGCCCTGCGGCGCGTGGGAGCAAGGCGCGTCACGCCCTTACGCGGACATCTCCTTGCGGAGCAGGGGCAGCCCCTCCGCGAGGGCCTGCCGCCAGTCCCGCAGCGGCTCCAGACCGACCTCGGCCCACCGGTCGTGACCGAGGGCGCTGTAGGCGGGGCGGGGGGCCGGGCGGACGAACGCCTCGCTGGTGGTGGGGCGTACCCGCTCGGGGTCGGCGCCGAGCAGGCGGAACACCTCCCGGGCCAGCCCGCACCAGGTGGTGGTGCCGGAGTTGGTGCCGTGGAAGACACCGTGCGCGTGCTCGTCCCGGCCGAGGCGGGGGCCGAGGTCGGCGATGCGGGCGGCCAGGTCGGCGCTCCAGGTGGGCTGGCCGCGCTGGTCGTCGACGACGTCGAGGGTGTCCCGGCGGGACTCCAGCTCGATCATCGTGCGCACGAAATTCTTCCCGTGCGTGCCGTACAGCCAGGCCGTGCGGACCACCGCGCTCGCGCCCGGGAGTTCCTCCAGGACGGCCCGCTCGCCGGCGAGCTTGGTGCGCCCGTAGGCGGTGCGCGGGGCCGCCGGGTGGTCCTCCGGGTACGGGACGGCGCGGGCCTCGCCGTCGAAGACGTAGTCCGTCGAGACGTGGACGAGGCGGGCGCCGTGCCGGGCGGCGGCGCGGGCCAGCAGGCGCGGGCCCTCGCCGTTGATCAGCAGGGCCCGCTCCTCGTCGGTCTCGGCGTCGTCGACGGCCGTGTACGCGGCGCAGTTCACCACCAGGTCGGGCCGGTGCCCGGCGAGCGCCGCCGCGACCGAGTCGGCGCTGGTGATGTCGAGGTCGGCGCGGCCGAGGGCCACCACCTCCGCACCCCGGCGGGCGAGTTCCTCGGTCACGTCATGGCCGAGCATCCCGCCCGCTCCGGCGACGAGCCACTTCATCAGTGCTTCCCCTGCTCCTTGCGGGACTCCAGGGCGGCGCGCTCCTTGAGCGGCTCCCACCAGTCGCGGTTGTCGCGGTACCAGGCGACGGTGTCGGCGAGACCGGAGGTGAAGTCGTGCTTGGGGGTGTACCCGAGCTCGTCGTGGATCTTGCTCCAGTCGACCGAGTAGCGCTGGTCGTGGCCCTTGCGGTCGGCGACGCGGTCCACCCGGTCCCAGCCGGCGCCGCAGGCCTCGAGGAGCAGCCCGGTGAGCTCCTTGTTGCTGAGCTCGGTGCCGCCGCCGATGTTGTAGACCTCGCCGGCCCGGCCGCCGGTGCGGACCAGGTCGATGCCCTGGCAGTGGTCCTCGACGTGCAGCCAGTCGCGGACGTTGCTGCCGTCGCCGTACAGGGGCACGTTCTTGCCGTCGAGGAGGTTGCTCACGAAGAGCGGGATGACCTTCTCGGGGAACTGGTGCGGCCCGTAGTTGTTGGAGCAGCGGGTGACGCGGACGTCCATACCGTGGGTGCGGTGGAAGGCCAGCGCCAGCAGGTCCGAGGAGGCCTTGGAGGCGGAGTACGGCGAGTTCGGCTGGAGCGGGTGGCTCTCGGGCCAGGAACCGGTCTCGATGGAGCCGTAGACCTCGTCGGTGGAGACGTGCACGAACGGGCCGACGCCGTGGCGCAGGGCCGCGTCGAGCAGGGTCTGGGTGCCGACCACGTTGGTGCGGACGAACGCGCCGGCCCCGTCGATGGAGCGGTCGACATGCGACTCGGCGGCGAAGTGCACGACCTGGTCGGCCTCGGCCATGAGCTTGTCGACGAGCTCGGCGTCGCAGATGTCGCCCTGGACGAAGGTCAGGCGGGGGTGCGACTCGGGCAGGTTCGTCAGCGTGCCCGCGTAGGTGAGCTTGTCCAGCACGGTGATGTGCGGCGCGTCGGGGCCGTCGGCGGCGAGCAGGCCGCGGACGTACGTGGAGCCGATGAAACCGGCGGCGCCGGTGACGAGGAGATTCATGAACGGATCTGCACCTTGCTGTGGTCTCCGAGAACGAGGCGGTGGGCGCTGGGGGTGCCGGGTGCCGGGGTCACCTCGACATGCCGGCCGATCAGCGAGGACTCGATCCTGCCCACCCCGTCGATGGAGGAGTCCCGCAGCACGATGGAGAACTCCAGCTCACTCTCGGTGATCCGGCAGTTCTCGGCGACCGACGTGAAGGGGCCCACGTACGAGTCGCTGACGACGGTCCCGGCGCCGATCACGACCGGGCCGACGATCCGGGAGCCGGTGACGCGCGCGCCCGCCTCGACGACCACGCGGCCGACGATCTGGCTGGTCTCGTCGACGTCGCCGTCGATGCGCGGCTCCTGGCTCTCCAGGACGGTCCGGTTGACCTCCAGCATGTCGACGACGTTGCCGGTGTCCTTCCAGTAGCCCTTGATCACCGTGGAGCGCACGTCGGCGTGCTGGTCGATGAGGTGCTGGATCGCGTGGGTGATCTCCAGCTCGCCGCGCCAGGACGGCTTGATGGCGCGTACGGCGTCGTGGATGGCCGGCGTGAAGAGGTAGACGCCGACCAGGGCCAGGTCGCTCTTGGGCTCCTGCGGCTTCTCCTCCAGGCCGATCACCTGGCCGTCGGCGTCGAGCTCCGCGACACCGAAGGCCCGCGGGTTGGGCACGTGGGTGAGGAGGATCTGGGCGTCGGGGCGAGTCCCGCGGAACTCGTCGACGAGTCCGCTGATGCCGCCGACGATGAAGTTGTCGCCGAGGTACATGACGAAGTCGTCGTCGCCGAGGAACTCGCGGGCGATCAGCACCGCGTGTGCGAGGCCCAGCGGCTGGTCCTGGGGGATGTAGGTGACGTTCAGGCCGAACTTCGACCCGTCGCCGACCGCCTCCTCGATCTCCGCGGCGGTGTCGCCGACGATCATCCCGACCTCGGTGACGCCCGCGGCGGCAAGGGATTCGAGCCCGTAGAAGAGCACGGGTTTGTTCGCCACCGGTACGAGCTGTTTCGCCGATGTGTGGGTGATCGGCCGCAGCCGGGTTCCGGCACCGCCGGAGAGCACCAAAGCCTTCATTCGCTACACCTTATAGGTGAACATCTGATTGAGACGTTCTTCTGATTTCCTGACTGGTTACGACAGTATGGCTTTGGTGCGGGCTCCATGTGACCACCAGGTGCCCGACAGCGGCATCCGGCCCGTTTTCTTACCCGGTTCAGGTGTCCTCCGGCCAGGCCGCCGCACGTTCCACCTCCGCCTCGACCTCGGTTCTGGACCGGCCCTCGTCGCGGGCGTACTCGTTCACCGCGGTCAGTTCGTCGCGGGCCAGGTCGCGCCAGGCGCGCAGGGCGGTCTCGTAGGTCTGTGACTGGGCACCGCCCGGCTGCTGCCCGGCCGGTGGCCCGTAGGCGTCCCGCAGTTCCAGGACCTTTTCGTGGGCCGCGTCGGCCGCGCGGTGCTTCGCCACGAGTTCATCGAAGGTGTGTGCCACGTGAAGGACATTAAGGACCGTCGGCGCGCGCCGCCTGTCGAGGGCGGGGGTGATCAGCCCTCCAGGGCAAGATCCGCCCACACCTGCTTGCCGCCGCTGGCCGGGACCGTCCCCCAGGCGGCCGACACGGCCTCCACCAGGAGGATGCCGCGCCCGCCGGTGGCCTCCCAGCCGATGCTGGTGGGTTTCACCGGGCTGCGCGGCGAGGCGTCGGCGACGGCGATCCGCAGCCGGTGGTCGACCAGGGTCAGGTCGAGCCGGACGGGTCCGTCGGTGTGGATGAGGGCGTTGGTGACGAGTTCGGAGACCACCAGCAGGGCGGCGTCCATCCCGTCGTCGATCACGCCCCAGGAGCGCAGCACGCGGCGGCTGAAGCGGCGGGCGTGCCGGGCGGCCTCCGGGACCCGCCACACCGTCCAGCTCTCGCGCAGCGGGCGGACGGCCATGCCGTCGTAGCGCATCAGCAGCAGGGCGACGTCGTCGGCCCGGTGGGCGCCGCCGAGCAGGGCATCGGCGACCAGGCCGAGGTCGGCGGGGTCGGAGCCGGCCAGGTCACGGGCGAAGCGCTCCATGCCGTCGTCGATGTCCGCGTCGGGGGACTCGACCAGGCCGTCGGTGGTGAGCGCGAGCAGGGTGCCGGGGCGCAGGCTGAGCTGGGTCATGGGGAACTCGGTCTGGCTGAGCACGCCGAGCGGCGGGCCGCCCTCGGCCTCGACGATGTGCGTGGTGCCGTCCGGGTGGCGCAGCACGGGCGGCAGGTGTCCGGCGCGCACGCACCAGGCGGTGCCGGACTCCATGTCGACGTCCACGTAGCAGCAGGTGGCGAAGAGGTCGCTCTCCATGTCCAGGAGGAGCCGGTTGGCGTGCGAGACGACCACGTCGGGAGTGTGGCCCTCGGTGGCGTAGGCACGCAGGGCGGTGCGCATCTGGCCCATGAGGGCGGCGGCGCTCGCGTTGTGGCCCTGGACGTCGCCGATGACGAGGGCGACATGGTTGTCGGTCAGCGGGATCACGTCGTACCAGTCGCCGCCGACCTCCAGGCCCTCGGTGGTGGGCAGGTAGCGGGCGACCGCCTCGGCACCGGGCAGCCGGGGCATCCGGGGCGGCAGCAGAGAGCGCTGGAGCATGCCGACGAGTTCGTGCTCGGCGTCGAAGGCGTGGGCCCGCATCAGGGCCTCGCCGGCGAGGCCGGCCGAGGCGGTGAGCAGGGCACGCTCGTCGGGGCCGAAGTCGTGGGGGGTGTCCCAGCCGATCAGGCAGGCGCCGGCCGTCCGGCCGCCGGCGGGCAGCGGAAGGACGGCGAGGCCGCCGGGGCCGACCTCGGCGAGCGCGGGTTCCAGGGCGGCCCGGGCAGGCCAGATCTGCGCCCGGCCCTCGCGCAGGGCGGCGGCGAGGGTGGGCATGGCGCGCACGGGCGCGTCGGGCCACTCGGTGCGCCATTCGCTGCGCCACAGGTCGGGCCAGGACTCGGCCTCGGGCGGGTCGAGGACGGTGACGACCAGGCGGTCGTTCTCCAGTTCGGCGAGCGCGATCCGGTCGGCCTTGAGCGGCCCGCGCAGGGCGGTGACGACGGCCTGGCTGACGTCCTTGACCGTGACGGCGGTGGCGAGGGCGGCGGCGAGCCGCTGCACGCGGGCCACGTCGGTGACGTCCGAGCGGAACGCGGAGGCGTCGGCGACGGTACCCGCCAGCCGGGCCGGGTGTCCCTTGCCGCCGGGCACCAGGTGGCCGCGGAGCCGCAGCCACCTGGGCGGGCCGGAGGGCTGCAGGATCCGGAACTCCAGCTCCCGGTCGCCGCTGGACATGTGGTCGGCCTCGACGACGGACATCAGGGCGGGCAGGTCCTCGGGCACGGTACGGCTCAGCAGTGTCTCGACCTTGCCGTCGAACTCGTCCCGGCCCATCCGGAAGAGGCCGAGGATGCCGTCGCCGACGCTGATCCGCCCGGTGTCCATGGCGAGGGTGAAGGCGTCGGGGGGCAGTTCGCCGGTGTCCGCGGCCGCGGCGGGCTGGGCGGGCAGGGCGATCGCCGCGGCGACCAGGTCCAGGCAGGCGCCGTCCTCGGGGCCGAATCCGTCGCCCCGCTCGCTGACGGCGACGAGGAGTCCGGCGCCGCCGGGCACCGGCAGGACCGCCAGCCAGAACTCCTGGGACTGGGTCCGGCGCGCCTGCGGGCAGCCGGCCAGCTCCTCGGGGCCGAGCCGGACGGGCCGCCCGGTGGCGTACGCCTCGGCCACCGGGGACCGCCCCACGGCCGGGTAGGCGTCCCGCAGCCCGTACAGGGTGCGGGGCAGGCCCGCCGACTCGGCGAGGCACAGCACCGTGCCGTCGTCGCCGGGCGCGTACACCCCGGCGAAGGCGGCGCCGGCGAAGACCAGCGCCTGTTCGAGCACGCGACGGAGCCGATCGGGTGCGCCGGGATCGCCAGTGAGCGTTTCGAGGGCGATTTCGGCGCGATCCGTCCTCGTTCCGCGTACCGCAGCGCCCTCACTGACCACGCCGCCATTACAGCGCTTATGAGGCGTCTGCGCAGCCCCTGTGACCGTTCCGTGGAAGGCGGGGGCCCGTGGGCTCGAAACGCACCGGACATGACGTGACCCATGCGTTGTGCACGGCGATCTCGTGACAGACATGACTGTCCGCGACCGCGCGGCACCTGGAAGTGTCGGTCCCGGCCACGGAGGGGGCGGCAATGGACGGACGGTACGAGGTGTACGCGCTGGCGGACGGGCACTTCTATGACGCGCCCGACCGGCTCGGAACGGCAGGCCCGGAGGCGGAGCCGCTGTTCCCGACGGCGCGTCGCGCGGTGCCCGAGGGCTGGCACGCGGCCCGCTCCGGGGACTGGCTGACCATGACCCCGCTGGCCGCGGACGGCGCGCCGCTGCCGTCGCCGGCCCAGGGCTGGAAGATCCACTCCTCGGCCACCCGGGCGAACGCGGAGCGGATCGCGGCCATCGTGTGGGACTACTGCGTGCCGCGCCGCGTCCCGTTCAAGTTCGTCCCGGGACCGCGTCTGCTGCACCTGCGCAACGCCAAGTACGCGGGCCGCGACACCAGCGGCAAGTTCGTCACGGTGTACCCGCCCGACGAGGACCGGCTACAGGAGGTGCTGCGCGACCTGGGCGCGCTCCTGGAGGGTTTCGAGGGGCCGTACATCCTGACCGACCTGCGGTGGGACGACGGGCCGCTGTACGTCCGCTACGGCGCTTTCGCGCGCCGGTATGTCGTCGACGAGCGCGGTGCGCTGGTGACAGCGGTGACGGACGGCGCGGGGCGGCTGGTCCCGGACCGGCGGGTGCCCGCCTTCCAGGTCCCGGAGTGGGTGAGCCTGCCGGAGTTCCTGCGGCCGCAGCTGGCGGCCCGGGAGGCGACGACGGTGGGCGAGCTGCCGTACCGGATCGAGAAGGCGCTGCACTTCTCCAACGGCGGCGGGGTGTACGCGGGCACCGACACCCGGAGCGGGCGGCGGGTGGTGCTCAAGGAGGGCCGGCCGCACGCGGGGCTCGCGGCGGACGGCGCCGACGCCGTCGCCCGGCTGGGCAGGGAGCGGGCCGCCCTTGAGGCGGTGGCCGGCACCGGGGTGGTGCCCGAGGTCCGGGACTGGTTCACGCTGGGCGAGCACCGGTTCCTGGTGATGGACTTCCTGGAGGGCCGTCCGCTCAACGCCTTCTTCGCCGAACGGCATCCGCTGCTCACCGCGGACCCGGATCCCGAGGCGGTACGGGACTACACGGCCTGGGCACTGCGGATCCACCGGAGGGTGGAGGAGGCGGTGGCCGAGGTGCACGCGCGCGGGATCGTCTTCAACGACCTGCACGTCTTCAACATCATGGTCGGGCCCGACGAGGAGTCGGTGTTCCTCGTCGACTTCGAGGCGGCCGCCCCCGTCGAGGAGAACGGCCGTCAGGTCGTCGCGCATCCCGGCTTCTTCGCCCCGCCGGACCGCCGGGGAACCGACGTGGACCGCTACGCGCTGGCCTGTCTGCGCCTCGCCCTGTTCCTGCCGGTGACCACGCTGTTCGTCGTGGACCGGGGCAAGGCGGCCCATCTCGCGGACGTGATCGCCGGTCAGTTCCCGGACGTGCCGGGCACGTTCCTGGAGGAGGCGGTCGCGGAGATCACCCGGGGCGCCCCGGCGGCGCGTCCGGTCGTACCGGCGGACTGGCCGCACAGCCGGGACTCGATGGTCAAGGCGATCCTCGCCGCCGCGACCCCCGAGCGCGACGACCGGCTCTTCCCCGGTGACATCGCCCAGTTCGGGGACGGCGGCGGCCTCGGCCTCGCGCACGGCGCGGCCGGGGTGCTGCACGCCCTGGACCAGGCGGGCGCAGGACGGTACGAGGAGGGCGAGCGCTGGCTGCTCGACCACACCGCGCCGCCACCGCCCGGCACCCCGCTCGGCCTGTACGACGGTCTCGCGGGCGTCGCACACGTCCTGGACCTGCTCGGCCACCGCGGGCGCGCCCTGGACCTCGTCGACGGCATCCTCCGGGAGAACTGGCGCAGCCTCTCCTCCGACCTGCACGGCGGTCTGGCCGGTCTGGGCCTGGTCCTGGACTCCCTGGCCGACACGACCGGCGAGCCGGAGCTGCGCGAGCGAGCCGCCGAGGCCGCGCGGATCCTCGTACGACGGCTCGCCGAGCCGCTCCCGGACACGCCCCGGCAGCGCGCGGGACTGCTGCGCGGTGCGACCGGGCCCGCGCTGTTCCTGCTCCGGCGTTACGAACGGACCGGCGACGCCGACCTGCTGGCCGCGGCCGGCCAGGCACTGCGCCGGGACCTGGACCGCTGTGTGGTGCAGAAGGGCGGGGGTCTTGAGGTGGACGAGGGGTGGCGGACACTCCCCTACCTCGGCGACGGCAGCGTGGGGATCGGCATGGTGCTCGACGACTGGCTCGCCCACGGGGTCGACGGGACCGGCGCGTTCGAGCGCGCCCGGGCCGCCGTGCGCACCGCCGCGACCTCGCGCTTCTACGCCCAGCCGGGACTCTTCCAGGGCCGCGCGGGGATGATCCTGCACCTCGCCCGCACCGGCGCCGAACCGGACCGGCTCGCCGCGCAGATCGACGGGCTCGGCTGGCTCGCCATGGCCTATCAGGGCCAACTCGCCTTCCCGGGACACCAGATGATGCGGCTGTCCATGGACCTCGCCACCGGAACCGCCGGGTGCCTGCTGGCGCTCACGGCCGCCCTCGACGGCGACCGCGCCGCCCACCTGCCGTTCCTCCCGCCGCCACCGGCGGCCCCCAGAACACGGCTGCGCGTTTGACGGAGTCGTGACACCACCCCGTCCCCGACTACACCGGGGGGGCCGCTCGGTCCCCGGAAAGGACACGCTATGGCATTGCTCGACCTGCAGACGATGGAGTCCGAGGAGCGTCACGACGGCGGCGGCGCCAGCACGGTGAGCCTGCTGTCGTGCGTATCGGCGGCGAGCGTTCTGCTCTGTCTCTGACCGCTCCGTCTCTGACCGGCACCGCGAAACCGGCTCCGGGCGGCCCGCTCCTTCGGGAGCGGCCGTCCGGGGCCTTCGCCGATACGAGGACTGCCGCGATGGCCCGACCGCCCCACCCTGATCCGATGCGTACCGCCCTGCGCCGGGCCGGGGCGCGGTGCGCCGCCCTGTGTCTGGTGAGTACGGCGGCCACGGCGGCGGGGCTGCTGCTGCCCGCCGTGCTGGGCCGCGCCCTGGACCTGCTGCTGGCGGGCGCCCCGGCGACCGCGTGGGTGGTCCGGGCCGCCGGGCTGGTGCTGCTGTCGGCCCTGCTGGACGGCTGCGCGAGCGTGCTCGCCGGTACCGTCGACGCGCGGGCCACCGCCGGGCTGCGCAAGCTGCTCACCGGGCAGGTGCTGGCGCTGGGGCCGCGCGCGGGGGCCCGGTTCGGGGCCGGCGACCTGGTCGCCCGGCTGGTCGGGAACGCCGCGCAGGCCGGGACCGGGCCCGCGGCCCTCGCCGCGCTCCTTGCCGCACTGGCCGGTCCGGTCGGCGGGGTGGTCGCGCTCGCTGTCGTCGACCCCTGGCTGGCGGCCGTGTTCCTGGCCGGGGCACCTGTACTCGCCCTGCTGCTGCGCGCGTTCACCCGGGACACCTCGGCGTGCGTGACCGCGTACCAGCGCGAGCAGGCCCGGATCGCGGGCGCGCTGGCGGAGGCGGCCGACGGTCACCGGACGATCGCGGCGGCCGGCCTCCAGGACCGGGAGACGGAGCGCGTACTGCGCCCGCTGCCGGACCTCGCCCGCGCCGGGCACCGCATGTGGCGGGTGCAGGGCCGGGCCGCCGCCCAGGCGGTGACCGTGGGCCCCCTGCTGCAGCTCGCCGTCGTGGCGGTGGCGGGCCTTCTGCTCTCCCGGCACCGGATATCGGTCGGCGAGGTGCTCGCCGCCTCCCGCTACGCCGTCCTGGCCACCGGTGTCGGCGTGCTGGTCGGGCAGCTCGCCGCCGCCACCCGGGCACGCGCGTCCGCGAGCCGCCTCGGCGAGGTGCTGGCGCTCCCCGCACCGGCCCACGGCGACCGGCCGCTCCCACCCGGCCCCGGCCGCCTGGAACTGCGCGGGGTGACCGCCCGCCGGGGTGACCGCACGGTCCTGGACGGTGTCGACCTGACCGTCCCCGGCGGCACCGCCCTGGCCGTCGTGGGCCGCTCGGGCACCGGCAAGTCCCTGCTGGCCGGGCTCGCAGGCCGGCTGGCCGATCCCGACGCCGGGGAGGTCCTGCTGGACGGCGTCCCGCTGCCCGCCCTCCCCCACGACGAGCTGCGCCGGTCCGTCACCTGCGCCTTCGCCCGCCCGGCCCTGCTCGGTACGACTGTCGAGGACACCATCGCCCTGGGCCTGGCCACCCCCTCCCCCGCCGAGGTCCGTTCCGCCGCCGGCCGGGCCCAGGCGGACGCCTACATCCGGCGCCTGCCCGACGGTTACACCACCCGGCTCTCCGACGCCCCGTTCTCGGGCGGCGAGTCCCAGCGTCTCGGCCTCGCCCGCGCGTTCGCGCACCCCGGCCGGCTGCTGATCCTGGACGACGCCCTCTCCAGCCTGGACACCGTCACCGAGCACCGCGTCGCCGAAGCCCTGCTGGCACCGGGCCCCACCCGGCTCATCGTCGCGCACCGCGCGTCGACCGCGGCCCGGGCGGACGCGGTGGCCTGGCTGGACGGAGGGCGGGTGCGGGCCGTGGCGACCCATGCGGAGCTGTGGCGGGACCCCGAGTACCGGGCGGTGTTCGGGGCGCGCGCGGCCGAGCGGACGGCACGGTGATCGCCCCGCCGCCGCGGGTGCGCCGGGCCGTGCGGTTACGCCGGGCCGTGCGGTTGCGCCGGGCCGTGCGGTTGCGCCGGGCCGTGCTGGTGCGCCTGGCGGGCTGGTCGGCGCTGGAGGCCGGGCAGACCTTTCTCCTCGGATACGCCCTGGCCCGCGCGCTCGACGCCGGGTTCCTGGCCGGCGACGCGCGGACCGGGCTGTGGTGGCTCGCCGCGGCCGCGGGCGGGGTGGGGGCCGGGGCGTACGGCACCCGGCGGGTGTACGGGGTGGTCGCCGACCTCGTCGAACCGGTACGCGACAGCCTGGTGGCGGGGGTGGTCGCGGGCGGGATACGGGAGGCGGACCGGGGAGCGCTGTCCGGGCTGACCCAGCAGGTGGAGATCGCCCGGGACACCCTCGCCGGACTGGTGCTGGTGTCCCGCTCGTTCGTGTTCACGGTCGTCGGCGCGCTCACCGGGCTGTGCGCCCTCGCGCCACCGCTGCTGCTGGTCGTGCTGCCCCCGCTGCTGGCGGGTCTGGGCCTGTTCGCCGCGACCCTGCGGCCGCTGGCCCGCCGTCAGGAGGCCTTCCTGGTCGCCGACGAGGCGCTCGCGGCGGAACTGGGCGAGGTGTGCCCGGGGTTGCGGGACATCACCGCGGCGGGGGCCGAGGCGCAGGTCGCCGCGCGTGTCGGGGAGGGCGTGGACGCCGAGTTCCGGGCCGCCCGGGCCCTGGCCCGCTGGAGTGTCGTACGGGTGGCGGCGCTCGCGATCGGCGGCCGGCTGCCCCTGGTGCTGCTGCTCGCGGCCGCGCCCTGGCTGCTCGCCCGCGGCGTGACCACCGGTGCCCTGGTCGGGGCGCTCGCCTACGTCAGCCAGTCCCTGCTGCCCGCGCTCCAGAACCTGGTGCACGGTCTGGGCACCGGCGGAGCACGCCTCAGCGTCGTCCTGCGCAGACTGCGGCCGCCCCCGCCCCCCGCTCCGCCCCCGGAGCCCGCGGCAGAGGTGACCGCCGGCGCCCCGGCCCTCTCCCTCGCCGCCGTCACCTTCGCCTACGGCCCGGCGAGCACCCCGGTCCTCGACGAACTCGACCTCGTCGTCCCGCCCGGCGGTCACCTCGCCGTCGTGGGCCCGAGCGGGATCGGCAAGTCGACGCTGACCGCGGTGGCCGCCGGGCTGCTGCACCCGGCGGACGGCGCGGTCCGGGTGTGCGGCCACCCCGTGCCGGGGGCGCGGGCGGCGGCGGCGCGGGTACTGATCCCGCAGGAGGCCTACGTCCACACGGGCACCCTCGCGGAGAACCTCGGCCTGCTGCGCCCGGGTCCCGTCCCGCTCCCGGAGCTGATGGCGGCCGCCGAAGCGGTCGGACTCACGCCGCTGCTGGAGCGGCTGGGCGGGCCGGACGCCCTGGTGCGTCCGGCGGCGCTGTCGGCGGGTGAGCGGCAACTGATCGCGCTCACCCGCGCCTATCTCTCCCCCGCGCCGCTCGCCCTCCTCGACGAGGCCACCTGCCATCTCGACGCCGAGGCCGAGGCCCGTGCCGAACAGGCGTTCGCCAGGCGGCCCGGCGGCACCCTGGTGGTCGTCGCACACCGGATCGACTCGGCCCGCCGCGCCCGGCGGATCCTGGTGCTGGACGGCTCCCGCACGGCCCACGGCACCCACGAGGACCTGCTGCGCACCTGCGCCCTCTACCGTGACCTGGCGGCACCCGGGAGCGCCGCCGCGTCACAGCCACCCCTCGCCCTGTGAGATGCGTATCGCGTCGACGCGGTTGCGGGCCCCGGTCTTGCGGGTGATCGCCGCCATGTAGTTGCGCACGGTCCCGCGGGACAGGTGGAGGCTGCCGGCGATCTCCGCGATGGACGCCCCGCCGGCCGCCAGCTCCAGCACGCTCAGCTCGCGTCTGGTGAGGGGGATCTCGGCGGCCTTCAGGAAACCGAAGCCCAGCGAGTCGTCGACGAAACGTTCCCCCTCGGCGGCGCGCCGGATCGCGCGCACCAGCCGCTCCGGCGCGCCCGCCTTGTCGACATAGCCGAGCGCCCCCGCCTCGGCCGCCCGCTTCAGCAGTCCGGGCCTGTTCGCACCGGCGAGCACGACCAGTCCCGGCACGAGGACGCCGGCCTCCGCCGGACGCAGGTCGGCGAGCGGCGGCACGCCCTTGGCGCCGGAGCTTTCGAGGTCCGCCGCGCATACGTCCGGCCGTACGGCCCGGACCCGTCCGCGCGCGCCGTGCCACGGCGTGTCGTCCACGCGCAGGCCGGGTTCCCGGCGTAACCACTCCGCCAGGACCGATCTGACCAGACACGCGTCGTGCACCAGAAGTACCCGGATCACCGCCGCCCCCTCAGCCGTCCGTCGGCTCTTCGGTTCAAGGTGTGGAACGCGTGCCCCATTGTTGGCGTCCGCCACCCGCCATGGACGCGAATATCCGGCCAACGGGGTGCGCGGGGGCGCGCGACCGGCGCCCGTACACCGCGGCGCGCATCCGTTGCGGGGGAATGTACCGGGGCGAACGGGGTACACCGCTGCCGCCCGGTGCGGGGCCCGCGCCGTTTTCGCCGTGCGCGGGCCGCCGCCACGAGGGAGCCTTGGTCCCAAGGACGCGACCTGCGGCCGGACGAGGAGGTGGTCGGGCGTGTCCGACGGGATGGGGGCGCCTTCGGCGGGATCCGAGCCGGGCGTCGGGGTGCCGACGGCCGACGACACCCGGTCCGGCCGGCCCCTGTTGTCGCTGGCGCTGGCCTCGATGATGGACGAGGTCCACGCGCACTCCGGCGCGGTCTACCTGCTGGCGGCCGACGAGCCGGTCCTGGAGATGGCGGTGACGGCCGGCCTGCCCCGGGCCTTCGCGGCGCCCTGGGAACGGGTCGGGCTGAGCGCGCCGGTCCCGGTCGCGGAGGCGGCGCGCGACCGGCGGCTGGTGTGGGTGGGCGGCGAGGAGGACATGGCGCGCCGGTATCCGCGCATCGCGGTGGTGCTGCCGTACCCGTTCGCACTGGCCGCGCTGCCCGTGGCCACGGCGGACACCGTGTACGGGGCGGTGTACGTGACCTGGCCCGGTGCCCATCCCACGGTGCTGTCCGACCGGGAGCGGGACTCGCTGACAGCGGCGTGCGACCGGCTGGCGGTGCGGCTGGAGCGGGCCGCCCGCAGGAACCGCGCGCCGCGCGCCGAGCCGGACCTGCTGGCGGCGCCCGCGGGGACGGCGGGCTCGCTGGGCACGGTGGAGGCGGCGCGGATGGTGGGGCGGCTGCCGTACGGGCTGGCCTCGCTCGATCTGCACGGGCGGGTCGCCTTCGCCAACGCGGCGGCGGCCGAGCTGCTCGGCGTGCACGTCGGCGATCTGCTGGGCACCCAGCCGTGGGTCTCGGTGCCGTGGCTGAACGACCCGATGTACGAGGACCGTTACCGGGCGGCGCTGATCAGCCAGCATGTGACGTCGTTCGTGGCGCTGAGGCCGCCGGGCGACTGGCTGTCGTTCCGGATGTATCCGAGCACGACCGGGCTGACCATCCGGATCAGCCGGGCGCGGGCGGTCGCCGAGATGGTGGGCGCCGCGCCCCGCACGGACGCGACGCCCCCGCACCGGCTGGTCACCATCTCGCAGGTGCTGAGCCTGACCGGGGCGCTGACGGAGGCCGTGGGAGTACAGGACGTGGTGCAGCTGGTGGCGGACGAGGTGGCCCCGTCCGTCGGCAGCCAGGCCCTGGTGATCCTCGGCTCCTGCGGCGGGCGGCTGCACGTGCTGGGGCATCACGGGTACGAGGATCCGCGGACCGTGGAACGCTTCGACGGCCTTCCGCTGGCCGAGCGGACACCCGGTACCCATGTGCTGAGCACCGGCGTACCGGCGTTCTTCGAGTCGCGGCAGCAGCTGAAACGGCTGTATCCGGACCGGGACGAGACCCCTGACGGGTTCGCCGCCTGGGCGTATCTGCCGCTGATCGCGTCGGGCCGGCCGGTGGGCACCTGCGTCCTCGCCTACGCCGAGCCGCACGTCTTTCCCACCGACGAGCGTGCCGTGCTGACCAGCCTCGGCGGGCTGATCGCGCAGGCGCTGGAGCGGGCCATGCTCTACGACGCGAAGAACCAACTGGCGCACGGACTACAGGCGGTCCTGCTGCCGCACTCGCTGGCCCCGCCGCCCGGCATCGAGGCGGCCGCCCGCTATCTGCCGGCCATGCACGGCATGGAGATCGGCGGCGACTTCTACGACCTGATACCCACCCGGCCGCTGGCGGCGGCGGTGATCGGGGACGTGCAGGGGCACAACGTGACGGCGGCCGGGCTGATGGGCCAGATCCGTACCGGCGTACGGGCCTTCACGACCGTCGGGCAGGCGCCGGAGGAGGTGATGCGCAGCACCAACCGGCTGCTCATCGACTTGGGCGCCGAGCTGTTCGCGAGCTGTCTGTACCTGCGGCTGGATCCGGAGCACGGGCGCGCGGTGATGGCCCGGGCGGGGCATCCGCCGCCCCTGCTGAGACGTCCCGACGGGCGGGTACGGGTGCTCGACCTGGCCGGAGGTCCGCTGCTGGGCATCGACTCGGAGGCGACGTACCCGACGACCGAGGTGGCGCTGGCGCCGGGGTCGGTGCTCGTTCTCTACACCGACGGGCTGGTCGAGTCCCCCGGTGTGGACATCGAGGAGGCCCTGGTCGATCTGGGGGAACTGCTCTCGGAGAACGGCGACCAGCCCCTGGACAAGCTCGCCGACACGCTCGTGCGGCACAGTGCGGCGGCGCAGGAGCGGGTCGACGATGTCGCGGTGCTGTTGCTGCGGGCCGGGGCCGACGGCTGATCCGCGCCGGAAGCGATCCGGTCCGGCCCTCCCGCCGGAGGGCCGGACCGTCCACCGTCGGCCGGGAACCGCTGGCAGGCCGCGCGGTGGGTCAGTTGGACGACGAGCTGTTCGCCGTCCCGGTGCCGGACTGGTCGCCCGTGCCGGTCGCGCCACCGGTGCCGCTCTGGTCGCCGGCCGTCGCGGACGGGTCCGCGGTGCCGCCGATCTGGTTGCCGCCGGCCTGGGCACCGGCGCCGGACTGGTCACCGGCGGTGGCGGACGGGTCGGCCGTGGCACTGGCGTCACCGGCGCCCGCGCCGCCGCCACCGCCGAGGGTCGCGCCGGTCGCCTGCAGGGCGGTGGTCACCGGCTGGAAGAAGGTCTCGCCGCCGGCGGTGCAGTCGCCGCTGCCGCCGGAGGTCATGCCGACCGCGCCGCCGTCCTGGGTGAACAGCGAGCCGCCGCTGTCGCCGGCCTCGGCGCAGACGTTGGTCTGGATGAGGCCGGTGACGGTGTCGACGCCGTTGGGGTCGGTCTCGCTCTGGAAGTTGACGGTCGCGTCGAGGCCGGTGACCTGGCCGTCGTGCAGCCCGGTGGTGGAGCCCATCCGGAACACGGTCTCGCCGACGGTGGCGTCCGCCGCCTGGTTGATGGCGACGGTCTGGCCGTTGCCTATGTTGACCTCGCTCGGCGCCTGGGTGGTGGCGTCGTTGTACTTGACGAGCGAGAAGTCACCGTTGCCGGGGAACTGCGCCTGGTCCACGGTGGCGATGGGCTGGCCGGTCTCGGAGTCGGACCAGTCCTTGGCCGCGACCCCGCAGTGACCGGCCGTCAGGAAGGCGGGGCTGCCGTCCGAGGCGGTGACGTTGAAGCCGAGTGAGCAGCGGACGGTGCCGTTCTGCACCTGGGAGAAGATCGCGTCGCCGCCGGAGACGAGGGTCTTGAAGGTGCCGGACGACTTCTTGAGGGTCGCCATGTTCGAGCCGAGGCTCTGCACGGTCGACTGAAGGGTGTCCCACTTGGTGCCGGTGACCGTGCTGTCGGCGCTGACCACGACCTTGTTGGTCTTCGGGTCGACGGCCCAGGCGGTGCCGGGGATGGTCGCCTTGGTCTTCAGGGTCTGGGCGACGGCCTGAAGGTCCTTGGTGCTGTTCTGCACCTGGCGGACGACCGCACCGGCCTGCTGCGCCTGGCCGATCACGTTGCTGCCGGCGTTGACGACGTTGACGACGAGCTGCTGCTTGGCACTGTCGTAATAGGACCCGGCGAAGGCCTGGCCGAGCGACTGCTGGAGCTGCGCGGCGAGATTCGAGGCGCCTGTCGCCTTCAGGGTCTTGGGAGCGGTGGCAGTGGCGCCGGAGGCGTTGTCCTGGGACGCGTTGGCCATCGGCAGCAGAAAAGCCGCAGCGCCGAGCGCCGCGACACCGCCCACCGCGACAGCGGCCTTGCGCTTCGGAATTCGCTTGTGACTCAAACTTCTCGACCTCCAAGGGACGGAGTGTCTGCCGTTGCGGGGCAGTCGTTCGTGAGCGGCGCCTGGATGGCCATAGGTACGGGCGGGTCACGTGGTGCGTTCAATTCCGTTTCCCAACTTCCTTGACCCGGTGCTGAATCGGCCATGGCGCGCCCGTGGTGAACCACGTCCGCTTGCCGGTTCGCCGGTCCGGGAACAATGCCCCATATGACGATGACCACCGCCGAAGCCGACAAGGTCCTCTCCACCGCCTTCGCCCCCTGGGTGCTCGGTCTCGGGCTGGCCGTCGAGGCGGTGGGCGAGGACCGGGCGACGCTGCGCCTTCCCTGGTCGGAGCGGCTGTCCCGGGAGGGCGGCGGGCTGTCGGGGCAGGCGTTGATGGCGGCGGCCGACACGGCGACGGTGATCGCGGTGTCGGCGGCCCGGGGCGGCTTCGTGCCGATGACGACGGTGCAGCAGTCGACCTCGTTCCAGCGCGCGGTGACCGGTTCGGATGTCCTGATCGAAGCCGTGCTGACCAAGCTGGGCCGCTGGATGGCGTTCGCCGACGTCACGTTGCGCGATCAGAGGTCGGGCGCGCTCGTGGCCCGGGCGAGCACGGTGTACGCGCTCCTGGGCTGACCGGACCGACACGGTCGGCAACCGGTCACTTACGGTCCGTTGCAATCACGGACCGGAATCCTTGCTTCAGGGAATCTGCACATCCAATGCCCAAGCGGGTCACGGAGCCGGGTGTATCTGCACAACCGCGCGCCCCCTGCCGTGCCCTTGGCCCGGAGTGCCGGATTCGCCGCCGGGCAGGCAAGCCGTGCGGCCGGGGCGAAGTCGTGCGGCTTGTGAAGGAGTGGCCGACAAGCGGTGCGCACGCCTGCACGGTTGCGCCCATCCCGCACTCAACTGCCCAGGTGAGGCGGTTGGTTGATTGGAAGCTCGGACCGTGGGCGTGCTTTGATCCATCGCACCGCGGGAGCCGCGAAGGGCTCTCGGAAACGGGCGCCCGGCGCCCGCGGTCGCGGCCATCCGCTCGTCCCCCCATGGGCCGTTGTTCAGTCCCTGAAGGGCGTCGGGGGGCCGCTCCCCCCTTGTGAATATCCATATGAAGGGAAGTTCCATCATGAACTCCACCCCCCAGGTCGAGACCGTCGAGATCTCCGACGCCGAGCTCGACAACGTCTCCGGCGGCCTCTCCGTGAACGCCCTCGGCACCGTCACCGGCCTGGTGGACGGCATCGCCCCGGTTTCCGGTCTGGTCAACACCGTTGTCGGCACCGTCGAGGGTGTCACCGGCCTGAACACCCAGCCGGTCACCAACCTGGTCGCCGGTCTCTGATCGCACCTCGTTGCCGCTGAGTCCCGGAGCCGGATCCCGGCCCCGGGGCTCTCGGGTGTTCCGAAACGCCCCCTTGCTCTGCAACACCCTCTTCACCAGTGCCTCTCCCCTAGGTGAGGGAAGTTCCGTGCAGTTCCGCCAACAGGCCCTCGCCAAGCTCCAGTCGCCCGAGGAACTCGATCTCCCCGTGCGCTTCGCCCGTCCGCAGGGCTGGCTCGCGCTGTCCGTCTCGGTCGTCGTGATGGCGGCCGCCTCGGTGTGGGCGGTGACCGGTTCGGTCGCCTCCACGGTGAGCGCGCAGGCGATCCTCACCCACGGGCAGGGCAGTTACATCCTGCAGAGTCCGGTCGCCGGACAGGTCACGGCGGTCCTCGCCGAGCAGGGCGAGCGGCTGCCGGCCGGCTCCCCCGTACTGAAGGTGCACACCGGCCAGGGCGACTCCGTCGTGCGCACGGTCGCCGCGGGCCGGATCAGCGCACTCGCCGCGACCATCGGGCAGATCATCCAGACCGGCACGAACGTCGCCGCCGTGGAGAAGGTCGCCCACGCCTCGGACCCGCTGTACGCGACGGTCTACGTCCCCGCCGAGAACGCCTCCGCCATCCCGGCGAACGCCCCGGTCGACCTGACCGTGTCCTCGGTGTCGACGCAGGAGTACGGCGTGCTGCGCGGCCATGTGAAGTCGGTGGACCGCAGCGCCCAGTCGGCCCAGTCGATCTCTGCGTTCCTCGGCGACAGCCAGCTCGGCGAGCAGTTCACGAAGAAGGGCCGCCCGGTGGCCGTCCTGGTCCGGCTGGACCCGTCGGCGAGGACGAAGAGCGGCTACCAGTGGTCCTCGGCCGACGGGCCGCCGTTCAAGCTCGACTCCATGACCCTGGCCTCGGGTTCGATCCGGCTGGCCGACCAGCGTCCCGTCGATTGGCTGCTGCCGTGACCACCGCCCAGGAGACCCGCGGCCGCCGCCGCGCCGCCCCGCCCGGACGTCCGGTCCCCAAGGGCCGCGGCCGGGCCGTCCGCACCCCCACCGTGCTCCAGATGGAGGCCGTCGAGTGCGGCGCCGCCTCCCTCTCCATGGTCCTCGGCCACTACGGCCGCCATGTCCCGCTGGAGGAGCTGCGCATCGCCTGCGGCGTCTCCCGCGACGGCTCGCGCGCCAGCAACCTGCTGAAAGCGGCCCGCAGTTACGGCCTCACTGCCAAGGGCATGCAGATGGACCTGGCCGCCCTCGCCGACGTGCAGGGGCCGGCGATCCTGTTCTGGGAGTTCAACCACTACGTCGTCTACGACGGCATGGGCCGCCGCCTCGGCCGCCGGGGCGTCTACATCAACGACCCCGCCAAGGGCCGCCGGTTCGTGCCCATGGAGGAGTTCGACGGCAGCTTCACCGGTGTCGTGCTGGTCCTGGAGCCGGGCGACGGCTTCGAGCGGGGCGGCCGGCGACCGGGCGTCCTGGGCGCGATGCCGGCCCGGCTGCGCGGCACCGCCGGCACCATGCCGGCCGCCGTCCTGTCCAGCCTGCTGCTGGTGGCCGTGGGCGCGGCGGTGCCCGCACTCAGCCGCCAGTACATCGACCTGTTCCTCATCGGCGGCCAGACCTCGCTGCTGACCGTGCTGTTCGCCGCGATGGGCACCTGCGTCCTGCTCACCCTGGTGCTGACCTGGCTGCAACAGGCGAACCTGCTGCACGGCCGGATCGTCTCCTCCACCCTGTCCAGCGCCCGCTTCCTGCGCCACCTGCTGCGCCTGCCGGTGACCTTCTTCTCGCAGCGCAGCCCGGCCGACCTGGTGCAGCGACTCCAGTCCAACGACCAGGTGGCCGAGACCCTGGCCCGCGACCTGGCGGCGGCCGGTGTGGACGCGGTGGTCGTCGTCCTGTACGCGGTGCTCCTCTACACCTACGACGCGCAGCTCACCTTCCTCGGCATCGGTGTGGCCCTGCTGAACATCGTGGCGATGCGGCTGGTCGTACGGCTGCGCGCGACCCGGACCGCGAAGCTGCGCGCGGACACCGCCCGGCTCACCAACACCTCCTACACCGGCCTCCAGCTGATCGAGACGATGAAGGCGACCGGCGGCGAGGACGGCTACTTCCGCAGGTGGGCCGGGCAGCACGCGGCCACCCTGGAGGAGCAGCAGCGGCTCGGGGTGCCCAGCGCCTGGCTCGGCGTGGTGGCGCCGACGCTCGCGACCCTCAACAGCGCGCTGATCCTGTGGATCGGCGGTATGCGGGCGGTCGAGGGCGGCATCTCGGTCGGCCTCCTGGTCGCCTTCCAGTCCCTGGTCACCCGCTTCACCGCCCCGCTGACCAGGCTCAACGGCGTCGCGGGCCGTATCCAGGACTTCGCGGCCGACGTGGCCCGCCTCAAGGACGTGGAGAACTTCCAGGCGGACCCGATCTACGCCCGACCCGGCGCCGGCGACTCCGCCCGGCGGCTACAGGGCCATGTCGAGCTGGAGAACATCACCTTCGGCTACAGCCCGCTGGACAAGCCCCTGCTCACCGGCTTCGACCTGACCGTCGGTCCCGGCCGCCAGGTCGCCCTGGTGGGTGGCTCAGGCAGCGGCAAGTCCACGGTCTCCCGGCTGATCTCGGGTCTCTACTCCCCGTGGGAGGGCGTGATCCGCATCGACGGGCAGCGTCTGGAGGACATCCCGCGGGGCGCGCTGGCCGCCTCCGTGTCCTTCGTCGACCAGGACGTCTTCCTCTTCGAGGGCTCGGTGCGCGACAACGTGGCGCTGTGGGACCCGTCGATCCCGGACGAGGCGGTGGTGGAGGCGCTGCGGGACGCGGCCCTGTACGACGTGGTGACGCGCCGGCCCGGCGGCATCCACAGCAAGGTCGAACAGGACGGCCGCAACTTCTCCGGCGGCCAGCGCCAGCGCCTCGAAATCGCGCGGGCGCTGGTACGCCGGCCGAGCATCCTCGTTCTCGACGAGGTGACCAGTGCCCTGGACGCCGAGACCGAGCTGATCGTCATGGACAACCTGCGCCGCCGCGGCTGCGCCTGCGTCGTCATCGCGCACCGGCTGAGCACCGTGCGCGACAGCGACGAGATCGTCGTGCTCCAGCACGGCACGATCGTGGAGCGCGGGCGGCACGACGAGCTGGTGGCACACGGCGGGGCGTACGCCGCGCTGGTCAGGGAGCGATGAGATGACGACGACCGTAGACGAAGGCGACCTCGTACTCGGCGCGCTCGGCTCACTGGGCGCCCGGATCGACTGCGCCGGCTTCACCCGCCTCGACCTCGAAGGCCCGCAGGTGCTGTGGCTGGTGGCGTCCGGTGCCCTGGACCTGTTCGCGGTGGACGCCGAACAGCAGGGCCACTGGCACCACCTGGGCCGCCTGGAGGCCGGCGCGCTGCTGCTCGGCCCGGTCGCGGGCCCGCAGCACACCCTGGTGGCCCGCCCGCTGCGCGACTGCGTCGTGCACCGGATCGGTCTGCGCGAGCTGTACCAGCCGGCCGGCACCCAGACCTGGTCCTACGACGAGTACGGCAACCCCCAGTACGTCCCGCCGGCCACCAGCCCCCTGGAGTACGCCCTCGCCCTCGGCACAGGCCGCGGTCTGTCCATCCTCTTCCAGGCCCCGATGACGGCCAGCGAGCGTGCCGCGGCCCCCACCGACGACGATGTCTTCTGGATGCAGGTGCCGCCGGGCAGCGTGCAGTACGGCTCGCTGTACGGCGCGGAGGCGGCCGCCGACCTGCTGATGGACCCGGCGCTGTGGCAGAGCATGGTCGACCAGCAGTACCGGCTGCTGACCACGCTGGACCGGTGGATCGAGCAGCTTGAACGCACCCACGAGACGCGTACGGCGGCCGGTATCAAGGCCGGTGAGGCGGTCCGCGCCCAGGCCGACCGGACCCTGCTCGCCTCCATCGGCAAGGCGGCCAAGCGCACCACGGCCGCCGACGCCGACGCCTCCTACGCGGCCTGCAGGCTGGTCGCCGAGGCCGCCGGCATCACCCTCGCGAAACCCGCGCAGAGCGGCACCGAGAGCGACCGCATCGACCCGGTCGAGCGGGCGGCCCTCGCCTCCCGGGTGCGGACGCGGGCGGTACGCCTGGACGGCCGCTGGTGGCGGGACGACGTGGGCCCGCTGGTCGGGCACCGCGCCCTGTCCGGCGCGCCGGTCGCGCTGCTGTGGCGGCGCGGCGGCTATGTGGCCGTCCATCCGGCGACCGGCCGCGAGACCCCGATCGAGAAGGCGAACGCGGCGGAGTTCGAGCCGCGCGCGGTGATGTTCTACCGTCCGCTGCCCGACAAGGCGCTCAGCCCGCTCGGCCTGCTCCGCTTCAGCATGCGCGGCACGCGCGGCGACCTCGGCGGTCTGCTGCTGGCCGGGCTGGTGACCGTGGCCATCGGCGCGCTGGTACCGATCGCCACCGGCAAGGTGCTGGGCGAGTACGTGCCGAAGGCCCAGACGGACCTGATCGCGCAGGTCTGTCTGGCGGTGATGATCAGCGCGGTGGTGTCGGCCGCGTTCACGCTCCTGGAGAACCTGACCATCCTCCGTCTGGAGGGCCGTATCGAGGCGACCCTGCAACCGGCTGTCTGGGACCGGCTGCTGAGGCTGCCGACCAAGTTCTTCACCCAGCGCTCGACCGGCGAACTGGCCAGCGCGGCGATGGGCGTCAGCGCGATGCGCCGGCTGCTGGCGGGGGTCGGCCCGGTGGTCGCCCAGTCGGTGACCGTCGGGGCGATGAACCTGGGCCTGCTGTTCTGGTACAGCGTGCCGATGGCGCTGGCGGCCCTTGCCATGCTCGTCGTCATCGCCGCCCTGTTCCTGGGGCTCGGGCTGTGGCAGGTGCGCTGGCAGCGCCGGCTGGTGGTGCTCGGCAACAAGCTGAACAACCAGGCCTTCCAGACCCTGCGGGGCCTGCCGAAGCTGCGGGTGGCGGCGGCCGAGAACTACGCGTACGCGGCCTGGGCGGGTGAGTTCGCGCGCAGCCGGGAACTCCAGCAGAAGGTGGGCCGGATCAAGAACCTCACCTCGGTGCTGGGTTCGGTCTATCTCCCGGTCTGCACCCTGCTGATGTTCATGCTGCTGGCGGGCCCGGCGAGGGGTGCCATGGACGCGGCGGCCTTCCTCGCCTTCAACACGTCGGTGACGATGCTGCTCACCTCGGTCACCCAGCTGACCGGCTCGTTCGTGTCGGCGGTGGCCGCGCTTCCCCTCTTCGAGGAGATCAAGCCGGTCCTCCAGGCCGCGCCCGAGGTGCGCGCCGCCAGCACCCGCCCGGGCCCGCTGTCCGGCGCCGTCGAGGCCCGCCGCCTCTCCTTCCGGTACGCGGACGACGGTCCCCTGGTCCTGGACGACGTCTCGTTCGCCGTCCGCCCGGGCGAGTTCGTCGCGATCGTGGGCCCCAGCGGCTGCGGCAAGTCGACGCTGCTGCGGCTGCTGATCGGCTTCGACAAGCCGGTCTCGGGGAGCGTCCTGTACGACGGCCAGGACCTCGGCGCGCTGGACCAGTCGGCGGTCCGCCGCCAGTGCGGGGTGGTGCTCCAGCACGCGCAGCCGTTCACCGGCTCGATCCTGGACGTCATCTGCGGCACCGAGCCGTACACCCCCGAGGAGGCGATGGCCGCGGCCGAGATGGCGGGCCTCGCCGAGGACATCAAGCGGATGCCGATGGGGCTGCACACGATCGTCGCCGGGAGCGGCGCGATCTCGGGCGGCCAGCGGCAGCGGCTGATGATCGCCCAGGCGCTGATCCGGCGCCCGCGCATCCTGTTCTTCGACGAGGCGACGAGTGCGCTCGACAACGACACCCAGCGCACGGTCATCGAGAGCACCCGCAAGCTGAACGCCACCCGGATCGTGATCGCCCACCGGCTCTCGACGGTCATGGACGCCGACCGGGTGATCGTGATGGAGGACGGCAAGGTCGCCCAGCAGGGGCCGCCGGCCCAGCTGCTCGCCGACACCGGCGGGCGCCTGCACGAGCTGGTGCGACGGCAGCTGGCGTGATCGGCCAGGCCTCGATGCCGGGGCCGGGGGCGCCGGCGGGCAGGCCGGCGTCGAGACAGCCCTGGTAGTTCTCGTCAGCGGCCCGGTCGCAGTTCAGGCCGGTGCGGGCCGGTCGCGCCCGCGCGGCGGTCGCCGCACATCGGATTCAGCCCGCGCCCCCAACCGGGTGCACTTGCCGTTCCGTGCCGGCGCGGCGGCCTCGCCACGCCAGCGAAACGTTGCCGTTTCGCTGAAAGTGGTCTAGTCTCGATGTGTACGAAACCGTTTCGTTCGCGGTTCTGCAGGCGCCGTGGCAACGAAGCGGCTTCTCGGTAAATCCCGAACGACTTCCCTGGAGTGGTTCCGCATGTCTGAGAAGACACTGACCGACGACGTCCGCGTCGGTGCCGAGGAGGCACCCCCGGCCGCGTCCTCGAAGCGATGGTGGATCCTCGCGGTCATCGCCATCGCCCAGCTGATGGTGGTGCTCGACGCCACCATCGTGAACATCGCCCTCCCGTCCGCCCAGGCCGACCTCGGATTCTCCGACGGCAACCGGCAGTGGATCGTCACCGCGTACGCCCTCAGCTTCGCCTCCCTGCTGCTGCTCGGCGGACGGATCGCCGACCTGTTCGGCCGCAAGACCGCCTTCCTCATAGGAGTCGCCGGCTTCGCCGCCGTCTCCGCCCTGGGCGGCGCCTCGACCAGCTTCGGGATGCTGGTCACCGCACGCGCCCTGCAGGGCGCTTTCGGCGCGCTGCTCGCCCCGACCGCACTCTCGCTGCTCAACACCACGTTCACCGACGCCCGTGAGCGGGCCCGCGCCTTCAGTGTCTACGGTGCCATCGCCGGCGCCGGCGGCGCGGTGGGCCTGCTGCTCGGCGGTGTCCTCACCGACACGTTCGACTGGCGCTCGACCCTGTACGTGAACGTCGCGATCGCCGTCGTCGCCTTCGCGGGCGGCATGGCCCTGCTGCACAACCACCGGGACGCCGGGAACTCCAAGCTGGACGTGCCGGGCACGGTCCTGGTCGCGGCCGGTCTGTTCTCGCTGGTCTACGGCTTCTCCAACGCCGAGACGCACGACTGGGGTTCCCCGCTGACCTGGGGCTTCCTCCTCGCCGGCGTCGTGCTGCTGGCGGCCTTCACCTGGTGGCAGACCAAGGCCAAGTACCCGCTGCTGCCGCTGGGCATCCTGCTGGACCGCAACCGGGCCGCCTCGTTCCTCGCCGTGCTGATCTCCGCGGGCGGCATGTTCGGCGTGTTCCTCTTCCTCACCTACTACCTTCAGCTGAACCTCGGCTTCAGCCCCACGAAGACCGGCGTGGCGTTCCTGCCGATGATCGGCGCCCTGATGGTGACGGCCCAGATCGGCACGCAGGTCCTGGTGCCGCGGATCGGGCCGAAGGCGGTCGTCCCGCTCGGCTTCGCGGTCTCCGCGGCCGGCATGGCCTGGCTGGGCGAGATCAGCGTCGGCTCCAGCTACGTCGGCGCGGTGCTCCCGCAGCTGATCGTCACCGGCCTCGGCCTCGGCCTGGTCATGCCCGCGGCCATGCAGCTGGCCACGGGCGGGGTGACGGCCGACGAGGCGGGTGTCGCCTCGGCGACGGTCAACGCCATGCAGCAGGTGGGCGGTTCGATCGGTACGGCGCTGCTCAACACGCTCGCGGCGAGCGCCGCGACGGACTACCTGGCCGGCAAGGACGCCACCAACAAGCTGGTGCAGGCACAGGCCACGATCGAGAGCTACACGACCGCGTTCTGGTGGTCGGCCGGCATGTTCGCGGCGGGCACGGTGATCGCCTTCCTGCTGTTCCGGCGGGGAGTGCCGCAGCAGGACGCGGACGCGGCGCCGGTTGTTCACATGTGACGTGCGCGGAGCCGCAGCAGGGACCGAGGGGTCACCGTCAGCAGGGAGGCGGTGGCCCCTCGCCGTTGGCCGCGTTCAGTTTGATGGGGTGGGCGGCGCGCGGGCGGTGCGTGGTCTCGTCGACCTGTGCGGGGACCTCGGCGTACGAGTCGCGCGGCAGGC